>NZ_JBQQBZ010000003.1:0-373792 GCF_052245655.1 Streptomyces sp. 4N509B | reverse complement strand
CGGAACGGAAGATAAGCAGGTGGTCCATGGGAAGGAAGCGGCGCTGGCCCCACCGCGTTGAGTGCCTGATCAGGCGGTCATGGGCGTCGCTCGCCGGCGGCACGGCGGAGCCGTGGTCGGCGTCGGTCGGACGGGGACGCGTGCGGTCAGGGGGTGGGCACCTTCTTCTCGCCGTAGGGGAAGTCGGAGACGGTCTCGCCGTTCGTGTTCTGGAGCAGGGCGGTGTCACCCTTGTTGTTCCAGATCGGCCGGTTGACGCCGTAGGAGAAGCCGCCGGACTCGGGGTGCGTCTCGTTGGTGTACACCCGGATCCGCTGCCCCGGCTGGAGCACGGTGCCGGCGGGGAAGTGGAAGTCCTGCCCGGAGTCGTCGGCGCCGAGGTACCAGCCGGAGATGTCGGCGGGCTCGCTGCCGCGGTTCATGATCTCGACGTACTCGTCGGCCTGTTTCGGCGCCGTGCCCCTGAAGTGCACGTGGGTGATGACGACGTCCGGCTCGCCGGCACGCGCGAACAGCGCGACGACGTCGGCGCTGTTCGCGCTGCCCTCCTGGCTGACGAACCGCCGGACGATCTGCCCGTTCTGCTTGAAGCCGCTGATGACGACCTGGTACTTCTCCCCGTCGACGGTGACCTCCTCCGGCGAGACGAACGTCGGCAGGTCCACCAGGTCCTCGGGCGCGGGCCCGTCGTTCGGCGTCTCGTTGTGGTGGAAACGGAAGCTGAAGTCGCTCGTGGTGCCGTCCTCGAACGTGACGTTCACGGCGAGGTCGACGTCGAACTCGCGCTGGGGCAGGGCCGGGATCGGGAAGTTCTCGTGGGTGAAGGTGCCGAGCGTGAACTCGGTTCCGTCGAGCTTCACCTCGACGGAACCGCCCCGGAAGACATAGCCGCTCTTCGAACCGTCCGCCGCGTTGCCCCATCGGACGTGGTCCGTGGCGAGTCCGGTGAAGGTCGAGGTGTCCGCGGTGGTCGACGGCCATGATCCGGACGTGGTCGCTGTGCTCATGCGCGGTGGCTCCCATGTGTCGGAGGTAGCTGCCACGGGGCTACCCGGGAGATTTCGTGACCATCCGGCCGAGGGCTTGGGGTCATCCGTTCGGGGCGCGTTCCGGGGATCTCCGTTTCCGAAGGTCCGATGGTGCCTGTCGCCGATGCCGTACGTACGAGCCCTGCTGCCAGGACTCAAAGAGGCGGACTCCTTACCGATCGGCTCCGGCCGTGCCGTCGTCAGGCGCCCGTGATCGTCCTGAGAAACGCGGTCCAGGCGGGGGTGGCGAAGGTGAGGGCCGGGCCGTGGGGGTCCTTGGAGTCGCGGACGGGGACGGCGCCGGTCGTCGTGGCGACGGCGGGCGCCCATTCGACGCAGCCGCCGCCGTTGTTGTTGCTGTAGCTGGACTTGACCCACGCCATGCTGGAGGGGTCAGGAATGGTCCTCATCGGGGAGTGCCTCCATGACGCGATTGAGGAACGCCGCCGTCTCGCGGGGCGAGAGCGCGTGCGCACTCAGTAGATCGTATGCGCGCTGGCGGGCACTGACCCGTTCCCGGTCTTCCATCAGGGTGCCGGAGTCGATGCTCTCCTCGTAGGAGACCACCGTCCCGTCAGCGACGGTCATCAGCGTCAACGTGCCTCCTGACAGGGCGTGTTCCCCGTGTGCGAACGGGATGAGCTGGACGACGCCGTTGGGGCGCTCAACCTGATCGATGAGGAAGGCGAGTTGCGCACGCATCGTGGCGTTCCCACCCACCGGGCGTCGGATCGCCGCCTCGTCGAGGATCGCTGAGTAGTAGAGCGGGTTCGGCCCGAGCAGCCGTTGCTGTCGGTTCAGTCGGGCATCGACCAGCCGTTGGACCTCGCTCTCGCTCCGCTGGGGGTCGCCGACGCGGAAGCAGGCCCGGGCATAGTCCTCGGTCTGGAGCAGGCCGGGGACGATCATCCCGGCGTACTCCACGATGGTGTGGGCGCGGGCTTCCCACTCCATGCGGTGGCGGTACTGGTTGGGGTGGATCTCCAGCCTGAGTAGCTCGTAGAGCTCGGTGAACCAGCCGCCGGTCTGGAAGACGCGGTCGGCGATCTCGCTGAAGCCCTCCTGGGGGAGGGTCTCGGCGAGTTCGAGGCGGGAGAGGGTGCTCTTGCTGACGTGGAGCTTCGTGGCCGCCGCGTCCAGGGGCCACTCCTCGCGGTTGCGGAAGAAGCGCAGGCGGGAGCCGTAGAAGTGCCTCACGGAGGCATAGGGGTCCAGCTGTCGTGATTCGAAGGTCACTTTCACCCCATTTGTCTGTCTCAAGATGACGATGGGACAGTGATGGCCTGTCAGCTCGCCGCATCGCTGAGCGACGGTCGCCATACTCAAGGTAGTTCACCCCTGTCCCATCAGGGGCGAACTTCTCGTGATTCATGGGGACTTCTGGCGACTCGCGACAGCAGGAACCCCCGCGGCCGACGCAACCGGCCCGGGGGCGTGGTCGCCAACCACTCGAACGGAGCTGACGACATGGCTCACAGTAACCCGGCCCTGGCCGACGACGAAGAGCCGCAGGTCGAGGCGGCCGATGCCGCGCCTGGGCCCGACCTCACGGCCACCGACGATCTGCTGGAGCGCGCCCGGCGGCTCGACGACGAGGTGCGGCGGCACCTGGCGGCGAAGGGGGTGACGTTGTGACCAGCGGAAACGTCGTGCTGCGCGGGGCGGAGTTCGCGTTGTGCGCCGAGCGTCGGCTCGACGCGCCCGCTGCCACCTACGTCGCCACGTGCCTGCTGTGCCGGGCCGCGTCGGGGGTCGGCGAGTACGACCGGAAGCCGGCCGCCGTCTGGTCGATCGAGCACACACGGCGGAACGGGCTGGCGCACAGCCAGTTCGAGCTCACCACGCGGCGCCACTGGCGTGTCGACCCGGTGGCCGGGCCGGCGCCGCCGGTCCGGGCGGAGATCCCCGTCCGAGCCCACGTTCCGGAACCCACGGCGCGGCGACACCGACGTGCCCGGCCCGCGGTGGCGTCCGCGTCGGCGTCGTGGCCGGTCGCCGTCACCGCCGTCGCCGTCGCGCTCCTTCTCGGCTGTGCCTGGTTGCTCCTGGGGCCGCACGACGTCACCGGCACGGGCGCCGGCGCTCTCTGGCCGCGTCCCTGACGTCACGGCGGGGCGGAAACAGGGCGCCAAAAGACAAAGGCAAGGAGCTCGACAACTCCTTGCCACTCTCAACGTATAGCGCACGGGGGGCCTTGCGGCAAGGCCCCCCTCGTGCCGCACAATCGCCGCCCGAAGCCAGGACCTGCGGAAATGGGGGGCTGTGATGATCGACGTGATCGTGGTCGGCGGTGGGCCGACCGGAATGATGCTGGCGGGCGAGCTGCGGCTGCACGGCGTGCGCGTGGTCGTGCTGGAGAAGGAGACGGAGCCGACGCCGTTCGTCCGCGCGATGGGCCTGCACGTGCGGAGCATCGAGGTGATGGACCAGCGCGGGCTGCTGGAGCGCTTCCTCCCGCTGGGCCAGCGGTACCCGGTCGGCGGGTTCTTCGCCGGCATCGCGAAGCCCTCGCCCGAGCTGGACAGCGCGCACGCCTACGTCCTCGGCATGCCGCAGCCCGTCATCGACCGGCTGCTGGCCGAGCGCGCCGCCGAAGTCGGCGCCGACGTCCGGCGCGGCTGCGAGCTGGTCGGGCTGAGCCAGGACGAGGACGGCGTGACCGCCGAGCTGGCCGGCGACGGGGGGCGGCTGCGTGCGCGCTACCTCGTCGGCTGCGACGGTGGCCGCAGCACGGTGCGCAGGCTGCTGCGCGTCGGCTTCCCCGGCGAGCCCTCCCGGGTCGAGACGCTGCTCGGCGAGATGAGGCTGACCGTGTCGCCGGAGGAGCTGACCGCCGTGGTGACCGAGGTCCGCAGGACCCAGCTGCGGTTCGGCGCCATGCCCCTGGGCGACGGGTTCTACCGCGTCGGCGTGCCCGCCGAGGGCGTCACCGAGGACCGGACGGCGCCGCCGCCGACGATCGAGGAGTTCAGGCGCCAGCTGCGGGCGGTGGCCGACACCGACTTCGGCGCGCACGCGCCACGGTGGCTCTCCCGCTTCGGCGACGCGACCCGGCAGGCCGAGCGCTACCGGGTCGGCCGGGTGCTGCTGGCCGGCGACGCGGCGCACATCCACGCGCCGGTGGGCGGGCAGGGCCTCAACCTCGGCGTCCAGGACGCGTTCAACCTCGGCTGGAAGCTGGCCGCCGAGGTCGCCGGCTGGGCCCCGGAGGGACTGTTGGACAGCTACCACGCCGAGCGGCACCCCGTGGCCGCCGACGTGCTCGTCAACACCCGCGCGCAGATGCAGCTGATGTCCACCGAGCCGGGGCCCCGGGCGGTGCGCCGGCTGCTGTCGGAGCTGATGGACTTCGAGGAGGTGAACCGGCACCTGACGGAGAAGATCACCGCGACCGGAATCCGCTACGACGTCGGCGGGGGCGACGAGGGCGGCCACGAGCTGCTCGGCCGGCGGATGCGGGACGTCCGCCTGAAGGGGGGACGCCGCCTGTACGAGCTGACGCGGGACGGTCGCGGCCTGCTGCTCGACCAGACGGGACGGCTCTCGGTGGCGGGCTGGGAGGACCGGGTCGACCACGTCGTGGACGTCGTCGACGACGAGGAGGTCGGCGACCGGCTGAACGCGCCCGCGCTGCTGCTGCGGCCGGACGGCCACGTGGCGTGGGTCGGCGACGACCAGTCCGCACTGCTCGACCGCCTGCCCCGCTGGTTCGGCGCCGCCCACGCGTCCTAGCCGTGGTGTGCCGGGGCGTCGGCGTCGCAGCCACGCGGGCCAGAGACTATCCTCGTGGATAGTATCGCTAGCGATAGTATTGTCAGCGATACTATCGGGCGCACAGCTATCGGAGGGTGTGGGCGATGCATCGCTTCGTTGGACGGCAGCGTGAGCTGCGCGTTCTCCGCGAGACGCTCGACGAGGTCCGTTCCGCCACGGGGCCGCGCGGCAGGCCGGGGCAGTGCCTCCTCATCCGAGGGCGGCGACGGGTGGGGAAGTCGAGCCTCGTGGAGGAGTTCCTCCAGCGGATCGACGCGCCCAGCGTCTTCTTCACGGCCGCGGGGCAGCCGGCTGAGCGGGAGCTGGCGGAGTTCGCCGACGCCGTGGAGGGCTCGACGCTGCCCGAGGAGGCGCGGGAGCTGTTCACCCAGGAGGCCCCGACGCAGTGGAACGCCGCCTTCCGGCTGCTGGCGGAGGCCCTTCCCGACGACACGCCCAGCGTGGTCGTGATCGACGAGGTGCCGTACCTCATGCGCCGAGTCGACGCGTTCGAGGGGATGCTGCAACGCGCCTGGGACCGGCAGCTCAGCCGCAAGCCGGTCCTGCTGCTGCTCATCGGCTCCGACCTGTCGATGATGGAGGCGCTCAACAGCTACGAGCGCCCCTTCCACCAGCGCGGACGGGAGATGGTCGTCGGTCCGCTCAACCCCGCCGACCTCGCGGAGATGCTCGACCTCCCGCCGGCAGCCGCGTTCGACGCCGCGCTCGTCACCGGCGGGCTGCCGCTGCTGTGCCGGGAGTGGCGGCCGGGTGAGGGGCTGTGGGACTACCTCGGGCGGTCCCTCGACAATCCCGTCTCCGCCCTTCTCGTCTCGGCGGAGCGCTCGCTCGCGGCGGAGTTTCCGCGCCAGGCGTTGGGCAGGGAGGTGCTGGCCGCCATCGGCGCGGGCGAGCGCACGTTCACGAACATCGCGCGCGCCGCGGGCGGGATCTCCCACACCACCCTCACCAGGGCGACCGAGCTGTTGACCGCCAAGGGAGTCGTCGCGGGCGAACTGCCTGTCTCGACACGTCCCTCCAAGGAACGCCGATACCGCGTCACCGACCCGTACCTTCGCTTCTGGCTGGCGTTCCTCCGGCCGCGCATGGCGGAGATCGAACGCATGCGGGGCGACCTGACGCTGGCACGGATCCGGGAGGGCTGGGCGAGCTGGCGCGGGCGGGCCGTGGAGTCGTTGGTCCGCGCATCGCTCGCGCGCCTGCTGCCGGACCCGGACGGCGAGCTGCCGGCGGCGCCGGTCGTCGGCGGGTACTGGACCCGTGGGAACGCCGTCGAGATCGACATCGTGGGCGCCGACCGGCAGCCCGTCGCGAAGCGGCTGCTCTTCCTCGGGTCGATCAAGTGGCTGGAGAACGCGGCCTTCGACGCCCACGACCTGGCCGCGTTGCACAAGCACCGGGCGGCGGTCACGGACGAGCCCGTGCCGCTCGTCGCCGTCTCGCGCGGAGGCGTGAGCAGCGAGGTCGGCGGCCTCGGGGGCCTGGCGGCGGCGTACGGCCCCGGGGAACTGCTGGCGGCCTGGCGGGGCACGCCAGCGCTCTGACCGTGACGGTTCGCCGGGTGGGGATGGTGCGCCCGTGCGGCTTGCAGGCAGGATCGCCTGATGACTCATCTCGGACTGGTGACCGTGGTCGTGCGTGACTACGACAAGGCCATCGCCTTCTACCGGGACGTCGTCGGGTTCGAGCTCCTGGAAGACACCCGGATCGACGAGGACAAGCGGTGGGTGGTGGTCGCTCCGCCGGGCGCGCGGGAGACGGCTGTACTCCTGGCCAGGGCCGTGACCGACGGGCAGGAGGCTCGTGTCGGAGACCAGACCGGCGGCCGGGTCGGTTGGTTCCTGAACACCGACACGTTCGAAAGCGACTACGAGCGGATGCGGGCGGCCGGGGTCGTGTTCGAAGAAGCTCCCCGGCAGGAGCCCTACGGCACGGTTGCCGTCTTCCGAGACCTGTACGGGAACCGCTGGGACCTGATCCAGCCGCGCCGGCCCGGTGGCACCGGGCGGTAGACGGGTCTGGGGCGTCGGCGATGCCGCTCGCGGCGACCTGCCACCCCAGCGGATGCCCGTCCGGCTGCGGATGCGGGCACGATCCTTGCGCTCGACGGCCATGACGGACCGTGAGTGCGGGGCTTCTCACCCCTTCACCGCGCCCTCCGTCAGGCCCGACAGGACCGTGCGGCGGAAGATCAGGACCAGGAGGGCGATGGGGACGGTCGCGGCCATCGCGGCGGCGAAGATCGTGCCGTAGGGGACCTGGTACCGGTCGCCGAAGACGGCGATGCCGACGGGGATGGTGCGCAGGTCGTTCTCGCTGTTGAGGGTGAGTGCCATCAGGAACTCCGTCCAGCAGGCCGTGAACGTGAAGACGCCGGCGGTGAAGAGGGCCGGGCCGGCCTGCGGGAGGACCACGGAGAAGAGGGTGCGGTTGGCGCTGGCGCCGTCGATCGTCGCGGACTCCTCCAGCTCGGTCGGGAGGTCCAGCAGCGAGTTGCGCAGCAGCCAGATCGCGAACGGCAGGTGGAACGCGACGTACGGGATGATCAGGCCGGGGTAGGAGTTGAGCAGGCCGAGCTGCCGTTCGACGAGGTAGAGCGGGGTGACGACGGCGATCATCGGGAAGACGGAGATCACCAGCAGGCCGACCATGACCGGCGTCCGGCCGCGCAGCGGCAGGCGGGCGAGGGCGTAGCCGGCGAAGAGCGCGAGGCCCAGCACGACGGCGGTGGCGCTGACGCAGACGATGACGCTGTTCAGCAGGTAGCGGCCCATGTCGGCGGTGACGAGGGCCGCGTGGTAGGTGTCGAGGGTGGGGTCCTCAGGCAGGAGGGTCGGGGGTGAGGCGCCGGCCTCGACGGGCGTCTTGAACGACGTGAGCGCCATCCACAGCAGCGGCGCCGCCGTGACGGCGACGACGGCGAGGCCGCCGAGGGTGACGGGGTTGGCGTAGCGGCGGACGCCCGTCCTGCGGCGGACGCCCGTTCCGTGGCGGACGCCCGTTCCGTGGCGGGCACCCGTGCGGTGGTGGGCACCCGTTTCGTGGCGGGCACCCCTTCGCCGGCGGACGCCGGCCGCGCCGCGGCTCCCCGGCCGGTTCACAGCGTGCCGCCTCCCTGTTCGACCTGGGAGCGGAAGAGACGCAGGAAGAGCAGGCAGGCGGCCAGGACCAGCAGCCCCGTGGAGGTGGCGACGGCCGCGCCCATGCCCCAGTCGAGGTCCTGGAAGAGGGACTTGTACCCGAGGATCGCCAGCGACTGCGTCGCCGTTCCCGGGCCGCCCTGCGTGAGGACGAACGGCAGGTCGAAGATGCCGAACGCCTGGAGGATGCGGAAGAGGACGGCGACGGCGATCACGGGCCGCAGCGCGGGCAGCACGACGTTGAGGAAGGTGGTCCACGCCCCCGCGCCGTCGACCGCGGCGGCCTCGTAGCGGTCGCGCGGGATGCGGACGAGGCCGGCGAGGACGATGACGGCGACGAACGGCGTCGTCTTCCAGACGTCGGCGACGGCCATGGCGGTGATCGCGGGCGCGGGGGTGCCGAGGATGACGGGCGGCTCGGCCTGCACCAGGTCGAGCAGCCACGTCACGGCGCCGTAGGAGGCGTTGTAGAGGTAGCCCCACAGCTGGGCGGAGACGACGGTGATCATCGACCAGGGGATGAGGAGCAGCGCCAGCAGCCAGCCGCGGCCGATCTCCAGGTGGTCCAGCAGGACGGCGACGGCGATGCCGAGGGCCAGTTCGACGGCGACGGTGGCGACGGTGTACCCGACGGTGAAGAGCAGGGCGTCCGGCCAGGCGGGGGACGTCAGCATGGTGGTGTAGTTGCTGATCGTCCAGTGCTCGATCTCCATGCCGCCGTAGGTGAGCCGGACCTCGGCGAAACCCATGGCGACGGAGTACGCGACGGGGAAGAGCGTGACGGCGGCGACGACGACCAGGGCGGGCGCGGTGTAGTACCAGCCGGTGCGGGCGCGGCGCTGCCGCAGACTCCGGGGCGCGCGCGTCACAGGTACGTCCCTTCCAGCGCGTCCGCCATGTCCGCGCGGGCGGCGGTCAGGGCCGCGCCCGCCGTCCGGCCGCCGTTGAGCACCGGGTTCACGTTCGTGTACACGGCCTTGCTGACCTGCGGGTACCGGGGCGTCTGGGTGGGGCGGGCGACGAGCGTCACGCGGTCGGCGAGGGCGAGCGTCGGGGTGTCGCTGCGGCGCGCCTCCGCGCTGGCCGTGGCGGAGGCGAGGGCCGGCAGGTAGGCCGAGCGGCGCATCATCAGGGTCTGCGCCTCCTCCTCGGCGCAGAAGCGGGCGAGGGCGACGGCGGCGCCGAGGTGTGCCGAGTGCGGGTTGACGATGTTGCACCAGCCGCCGAGGCAGCCGTGGCCGCGCCGGGGCAGGCCGGCGAAGCCGGGGCGGGGCGCGACGCCGACGCGTCCGCGCACGGGGGAGTCGGGGGCGTTCACCACGTCCCACACGTAGGCCCAGTTCCGCAGGAACGCGGCCTCGCCGGCGGTGAACGCGTCGGTGGTGTCCTGCTCGCGGAAGGTGGCCGTGGCCGAGGGCACGACGCCCCGGGCCACGGCCTCGTCGAGGAAGGCCAGGGCGCGGCGCCCCGGCTCGCCGCCGAGGGTGACGCGGCGGCCGGCGGGGTCGAGGAGGGTGCCGCCCGCGTCGGCGACGAACTCCGCGACGTTGCAGGTCAGGCCCTCGTACACGGCGCCCTGGAGGGCGAGGCCGACCTCGGCGTCGCCCGCGTCCACGATCCGCTCGGCGGCGTCGGCGAGCTCCTCCCAGGTGGTGGGGGCGGGCAGGCCGTGCCGGTCGAGGAGGTCGGTGCGGTAGTAGAGGTACGGCTGGTCGGCGTAGAAGGGGAAGGCGTGCGGCTCGCCCTCGTAGGACAGGGCGCGCACGAGGGCGGCGGGGTAGCGCTGCCAGAACGCGGGCGGGGCGAGGGTGCCCAGCGGCAGTGTGAGGGCGTTGTACGCGAACTGCGCCGGCCAGATCACGTCGCCCATGTACAGGTCGGGGGTGGCGGCGCCGCTGGCGACGACGGTGGAGATGGTCGAGCGGGTGATGTCGGTGTTGGCGGGGGCCTCGACCAACTCGACCGCGATGTGGGGGTGGCGGGCGCGGAAGGCGTCGACGAGGAGCGGGCGCAGGTCGCCGCCGTCGTTGGTGGCCAGGCGGAAGGACCACCAGCGCAGCCGCGTCGGCCGCGTCGGGACCCTGGCGGCGGCGTCGAGGTCGGGCGCACCGCCGCCCGGCCCCGCGCAGCCGCTCACGCAGCCGCCCGCGAACGCCGCGAACGCCGCGACGGCCGGCGCCGTGGTGGCGCCGGCCGTCGCGGTGAGCAGCCGCCTGCGGGTCAGCGGCACGGGACCTCCTGAGACGTGGGATCAGCCGAAACCAACCACGTCGATCATGACCGGGAGGAAGAGAATGATCAGGATTGCGCCGACGATGTCGAAAGTGATGCCCGAACGGATCATGCGTGTGATGGAGACCAGCCCCGATCCGTAGGCGATCGCGTTCTGCGGCGTGGAGACCGGCAGCATGAAGCCGAACGACGCCGCGAAGGTCGCCGCCAGCGCCGCCTGGAACGGATCGACGCCCGCCGCCATCGCGATGGGCAGGATGATCGGCACCACCACCGAGGCGGACGCCGTGTTGCTCGTGGTCTCGGAGACGAGGATGGCCAGCACGGCGGCGAACGCCGTGATGGCGAGGGCGTCGGTGAGGCCGAGCCAGTCCGAGGCGGACTCGCCGATCGTCTCGGCCAGGCCCGTGGAGGCCAGCAGCGAACCGAAGACGATGCCGGTGCCGAACAGCACGATCGTGCCCCAGTCGATGCGGGCGGCGTCGCTCCAGTTGAGGGTGGCCTGCCGGCGGCGCCAGTCCACCGGGAGGACGAACAGCAGCGCGGCGCCCAGCACCGCGACGATGCCCTCGTCGAGCCGGTTCGAGACCGTCTCGTAGACCGAGGAGTCGGTGCCGGCGAAGAGCGCGACGATGCCCGGCGTGACCCACAGCGTCACGGTGATGCCGAAGGCGAGGAGCGTGTTCTTCTCCGCCCGCGACATCCGGCCGAGCTCCGCCCGCTGGCCGTGGACGTACGCCTCCACGCCCTCCAGCTTCCTGATCTCCGGCCGGTTGACCAGCAGCAGGATCGCGGCGAGGGCGACGAACATCAGGGCGCAGATCGGCAGCGCCATCGCCGTCCAGTCGAGGAAGGAGATCTTCTCGCCGGTCTGCTCCTCGATGTGCTCGCGGCCGATGAGGTTCGGCGGCGAGCCGATCGGGGTCAGCAGGCCGCCGACGCTCGCGCCGTAGGCCAGCATCAGGATCAGCGCCGCGCCGAGCCGCAGCCGCAGCGGGTCGAAGTCGGCGGCGACGACGCCGCGGTCCTGCATCAGCTTGGCCATCACCGAGAGCATGCCGAGCGCCGTCGGCAGCAGCATCGCGACGGTGGCGGTGTTCGAGACGACCGCGGACAGCAGGCAGGTGATGACGCCGAAGGCGACGATCACGCGGGTGGTGGAGCGGCCCACGCCCGGCAGGGAGAGGATGCGGAACGCGAAGCGGCGGGCCAGCCCGCTCTGGAGCATCGACTGGGCGAGGATGAACGCCCCGATGAAGGTGAAGAGCGTGCTCGACCCGAAGGGCGCCAACGCCTCGTCGGCCGGCACCACGTCGAGGACCACGATGGCGCCGACGCCGATGAGGCCGCCGACGGGGATCGGCACGGGCTCGGTGACCCACAGCACGATCACGCCGAGGAGCACGGCGGCCAGCTGCTGCTCCTGGACGGGCATGTCGAGGGGGAGGAAGAGGAACACGACGGTGACCAGCGGTGCGAGCCACAGGCCGGTGGTCTGGCGTGCCTTCTCGAAGCGCTCCTCGGCGGGGGTGAGGCGCTGCTCGCCGAGGCTGCGGTAGGTGGAGTGGCCCAGCAGGGCCTTGTCCACGTCGGTGCGGGGTGGAGCGGTGGTCTCGGTGGTCTCGGATCTCTTCTGCTGTGACCGGTCGGTCTGATCCGGCTGGTCTGACGTCATCGGCAGCCCCCTGGCCTGAAACGGGAACGAAGCGGAAGCGGATGTGGGGAGAGGAGCGGGCTCGGGAACGGGAACGGGAACGGGCTCGGGCTCGGGAAACGGGCTCGAGAACGGTGTATGAAACACCTGTTCGTGGTGGTGCGTGTTTCACATCTGCCCCAGGAGTGCGCCTTCGATGCGCCCGGGCACGGCCCGGGAACGGCAGGGCAGCCCACGGCGTCTCAGCCCTCGACGAGGACGTCGTGGGGCAGGGGGGATGAACACGATGACCACATCGGTGAGTTACGTCGACCGATCATGGAACCCGCTGGTCAGCACCATCGAGCTGACCGGCGAAGGGCTGAGGGTCGGCACGCGGCGCATGCCGCTCACGGAGCTCAACCTGCCGGCGATGGCGGACGCCTACCTGCGCGGCTGCTGGCTGGGCGGGGGCGGCGGCGAACGGCCGCTGACCGCGATACCCGAGGACAGGGGCCGCGTCCCCGTCATCCGCCTGACCGGTTCCTCCCTGCCGGTGGTGACGCGGCGCGCCGCCGCGTTCGCGCGGGCGCTGGGGGAGCTGTCGGTGCGGCTGTCCGGTGGGCCGGACGCGGTGAGGGCGGCGGCGGAGCAGGCGCGGCGCGAAGGCGTTCCGCTGTGGATCCTCCGCCGTCGCGCGCGGGGGCCGGCCGGGCTGGTCGACGTCGCGGTGGACCGGCGGCTGGTGCGCGCCGACGTGTGGGGCCCCGACGCCCCCGCCGTGCGGCTGCGCGGTCCGCACGGCCTGGTGCCGGGGCCGCAGGCCTACCGCCAGCTGTGGGTGAGGGTCGGCGAGGAGCAGGCCGGCCTCGACGTCGTGGCGGCGAGGTGGCGGCGGCGCGAGGTGGTGCTGCGGACGTCGTTGGGGACCTGGCGGCTGGCCCGCGAGGACCGCCGCCGCTCCGCGCTGCTGCGCGACGGCCGGCCGGTCGCGACGGTCAAGGCCCCCTCGCCCGCCGCTCGGCGGCGCGCGACGGTGGTGCTGCCGCTGGCGGAGGTACGGCTGACCAGCGGCGACCCGCTCGACGCCGTGATGGCGCACTTCTTCGGCGTCTGCTTCGGCCTGGGCGACGGCACGGGCTCGGTCCGCTTCGGCACCCGCCGCCGGCTGCCGGATCCCGAGCTTCCGGAGGTCTGGGAGCAGCCGTGGTTCAGCGGGCTCGGACCCGGCCGCGACGACTCGGGGCCGGGGGCCGGTGGGGACGGCTGGGGCTCGGGCGGGGACGGTGGCGGAGACGGCGGTGGCGGCGGAGACGGAGGAGGCGGCGGAGACGGGGGCGGTGGGGGCGGTGGCGGCGGAGGCGAGTGAGCCACGACCAGGCGGCGACCGCCCAGCCGACGTAGGGGAGGGCCCTGGCGGCGCGCCGCACGGCGGCCCGTCCCGCGGCCCGCCCGGCGAGCCGTCCCGTGGCCCGTCCCGCGCGTCGGGCGGTCCTCGTGCCGGGGACCCTCACGCCGACCAGCGCCGTTTCGCTCCGAGCGCGCGCCTCGCCCCTCCGGACGCGCCTCCTGCTCCCGCACGTGCGTCCCGCGCCGTCCTGAGCGCACCTCGCTCCCCTCGGGTGCTCCCGGTGCTTCCGGTGCTTCCGGTGTTCACGGCGCTCCGGTCCCCTTCCCGGTCCCCGTCCCCGTTCCGGTCCCGGGGGCTCACTCCGACCACAGCCCGCGGGCCAGCAGGAGCTCGCGGGCCAGCCGGGCGCCGCGCGCGGCACGGTCGTCGGCCGGGTCCTGGAGAGGACCGCGTTCCAGCCCGTCGATCAGGGCGTGCACCGCCTGGGTCAGGGAGTCCACCTGGGCCTCAAGCTGCATGACCCGGTCCTCGGCGGAGTGCCATCGCCCCTCCTGCCGCTCCAGGTACTCCTGCTGTGCCGCCTGTGCCTGCTCGCGTGCCTGCTCGCGTGCCTGGTCCGTCATGGCCGGGAACCTTCCGACGTTCACCCGTTTGGTCGGATATGACCAGCGTGTCACCCTGGCTCGATCGAGGCAACGGCTCGCGGCGCTGCGATGATCGATGTGTGGAGCACGTGACCCCAGCCCGCCCGCCCGTGCGCCCACGCGTGCCGGGGCTGTCAGCGACACTCGCCGTCAACGAGGCGCTGCGCGCCCGCCGCGCCGCGGGCCTGCCCGTGCTGAACCTCGGCTTCGGCGAGGCCGGCCTGCCCGTGCCCGACGGCCTCGCCACGGTGCTGGCGCGCGCCGCCCGCCTGAACGGCTACGCGCCGGTCGCGGGCACGCCCGAGGCGCGCGAGGCGGCGGCCGGCTGGTTCGCCCGGCGCGGCCTGCCGACCCACCCGGAACAACTCGTTCTCGCGCCCGGCAGCAAACCGTTGCTCTACGCGTTGCTCGCCGCCCTGCCCGGCGACGTCGTGCTGCCGCGCCCCGCGTGGGTCAGCTACGCGGCACAGGCCGCCCTCGCGGGCCGACGCGTCATCTCCGTGCCCGTGCCCGCCGAGGCCGGCGGCGTCCCCGACCCCGACCTCCTCCAGCCCGCACTCGCGAACGCGCGCGCCGCGGGCGCCGAGCCGGGCGTGCTGGTCCTCACCGTTCCGGACAACCCGACGGGCACGGTCGCGAGCGCCGACCACGTCCGTCGGGTGTGCGACATCGCGGAACGGCATGGGCTGGCCCTGATCGCCGACGAGATCTACGCGGAACTCGTCCACGACCACCTCCCCGACCAGCCCCATCCCGCCCTGCCACGCGCCGTCACGCACCTGCCGGACCGGACCGTGATCACCACGGGGCTCAGCAAGTCCCTCGCGCTCGGCGGCTGGCGCGTCGGCTTCGCGCGCCTGCCGCGCGGACCGTGGGGGCGGCGCCTGACGGACGGGCTCCTCGGGGTGGCGAGCGAGCTCTGGTCGGCGCTGGCCACGCCCCTCCAGGCGGTGGCCGCGCACGTGCTGGCGGACCCGCCGGAGATCGTCGACCACGTCGCGGCGGGACGCGCCCTGCACGCGGCCGTCGCGCGCGCCGTCCACGCCGAGTTCCTGGCCGTCGACGCCCGCTGCCGCCCGCCGCGGGCGGGCTTCTACCTCTATCCCGAGCTGCCCTGGGACGGCGCGGGAGCCGACGCGAGCGCCGACGCGGGCGGCGGCGCCGCGCTCGCCGCCGCGCTGCTGGAACGCCACGGGGTGGGCGTGCTGCCGGGGGAGGCGTTCGGCGACGATCCCGCCACGCCGCGCGTCCGCGTCGCGACCGGCCTGCTCTACGGCGAGACCGACGAGCAGCGGTGGCAGGCGCTGCGCGCTGCCGACCCACTCGCGCTCCCCTGGATCGCCGACGCCCTCGCCCACCTGCGCCGAGCACTCCGCGCCGTCACGTCGACCACGCCGGAAACGTCGGCCGTCACGGCCGTCTCGGCAACGTCGGAGACATCGACCACGTCGTTCACCCCGGCGTTGACCCCGCCCGCCGTGTCCGGGACGCCCGCGTCGCTCGCCGCGCCCGGATCGCCGGCCGCGCCTGAGGCTCCTGCGTCGCCTGGGCCGCCCGGGACACCGGCCTCGCCCGGGACGCCCACTTCGCCCGGCTCGCCCGCCGCGTCCACCGCATCCGGAGTGCCGGCCTCGCCCGCCGCGCCCGGGGCGCCCGCGTCGTCCACCACGTCCGGAGTGCCGGCCTCGCCCCTCGCGTCCGGGGCGCCCGCGTCGCTCGTCGCACCTGGGACGCCTGCGTCGTCCGTCGCGTCTGGGGCGCTCGGGTCGCCCACCGCGTCCGCCGTGCCCGAGCCGCCCGAGCCGCCCGAGGTGCGGGCGGCGAGGGCGGAAGGCGAGGGAGGCGAGAAGGGCGAGAGAAACGAGGCAGGCGAGGCAGACGAGGGAGGGGAGGGAGGGGAGCCGCGTCCGTCGGGGGCGCCGCCTCCCGTCACGCCGACTGGCGTATGACCAGCTGCGCCGGCGTCACGACGGGCGCCAGCCGGTGCTCCGCGCCCGGCGACCCGGATGGACGCGTGCCGCCGCGCCCGAGCCGCCTCAGCAGCAGCCCCGCCATCAGCTCCCCCATCCGCCGCACGTCCTGGCGCACCGTGGTCAGCGGCGGGTCGGCCCAGCCGGCCGGCTCCAGGTCGTCGTACCCCACGACCGCCACGTCCTCCGGCACGCGACGGCCGGCGGCGCGCAGCGCCCGCAGCGCGCCGGTGGCCATCAGGTCGTTGCCGGTGAAGACCGCGTCGAGGTCGGGGCGGCGCGCCAGCAGGTCCGCCATGGCGTGTTGACCGCTGTCGGGCGTGAAGTCCCCGTGGGCGAGCAGCGAGCCGTCGGCCCGCCTCGGGCCGAGCGCGTCCCGGTAGCCGGCGAGCCGGTCCTGGGCCGCGGTCTGGTCGAGCGGGCCGGTGATCGTGGCGATGGTCCTGCGGCCCTGTCCCAGCAGGTACGTGACGGCCTGTCGGGCGCCGTCGCGGTTGTCGGTGTCGACGTAGAGCAGCTCCGGGTCGTCGCTCGCGCCGGGCCAGCCGGGTCGGCCGCCGTAGACCGTCGGGAGGCCGGAGGCGCGGGCGATCGTCGGGAGCGGGTCCTTGTCGTGCAGCGAGAACATCAGCGCGCCGTCGACGTGCCGGGCGGTGAGGTAGCGGGCGATGCGTTCGTAGTCCGAGGGGCGTTCGACGAGGAGCAGCAGCAGTTGGACGTCGCGGCTGGAGAGTTCGCGGCTGATGCCGCGCAGCTGCTGCGAGAAGAACGGGTCGGCGAACACCCTCGTCTCGGGCTCGGCGATGACCACGGCCACCGCGCCCGTGCGGCGGGTGACCAGGCTCCTGGCCGCCTTGTTGGGTACGTAGCCGAGGGCCGCGACCGAGCGTTGGACCCGTTCCCTGAGCTCGGCCCGGACGCCCGGGGTGCCGTTGACGACGCGGGAGACCGTGGCGCGGGAGACGCCGGCGTGCGCCGCGACGGCCTCCAGGGTGGGGGCGGTGAGGGGGGATCCTTGCACGTTCAAATCCTCTTGTCTCACGGGCTCTTGACGGTACCGTCCGGGATCGGCATCGTGCAGGGGCAAGACCTGAGAGCGCTCTCAGGCCGCTGTGCGAGCTTCGCTGAGAGCGCTCTCACGCTACACCCCCCACAGGTGTGCACGGTCGAGCGTCACATCCCCCACACGTCGAGCACCGCTCCCCCACACATCGAAAGGTGCGACACACGATGAACCTCATGATCAATGATGTCATGAGCACGAAAAGGCGGCCAGGGCGTCCCGACCGGCGGCGTCGCCGCGGGCGCGCCGGACTGGCCGCCGTCCTCGCGGCGTTCGCCGCGGTGACCACCTGGGCCACCATGGCGCCGCAGACGGCCGGAGCCGCCGACGCCGCAGCCGCCGACGCCGCAGCCTCGGCGAGCGGCGCCGCCGAGGTCCGGCAGGAGACCCGAGACGCGAAGGAGCCCGCCGTGCTCGCCGAGATCTGGCGCGATGACTTCGACGGCGCCGCCGGCTCGTCGCCCTCCAGCGAGAACTGGATCATCGACACCGGCACCGGCTACCCCGGCGGCCCCGCCAACTGGGGCACGGGCGAGATCCAGACGTACACCGCCGACCCCGCCAACCTGCAACTCGACGGCGAGGGCCACCTGCGCATCACGGCTCTGAAGAACGGCGACACCTGGACCTCGGCGCGGATCGAGACCCAGCGCACCGACTTCGCCGCACCCGCCGGCGGCCTGATGCGCATCGAGGCCGGCCTGCGGCTGCCCGACATCACCGGGGACGCCGCGCTCGGCTACTGGCCGGCGTTCTGGACCCTCGGCGACGCGTACCGGGGCAACTACTGGAACTGGCCCGGCATCGGCGAGATCGACATCATGGAGAACGTCAACGGCGTCGACCAGACGTGGAACGTCCTCCACTGCGGCGTCAACCACGGCGGTCCGTGCAACGAGACCAACGGCCTCGGCGCCAGCACGCCGTGCACCGACTGCCGCGCCGGCTTCCACACCTACGCGGTGGAGCTGGACCGCACCGGTTCGACGGAGTACCTGCGCTGGTACCGCGACGGGCAGCTGACGCACACGATCAGCTCGGCCGGCGCGGGCATGGACGCCCAGACCTGGTCCAACGCCATGCACCACGGGCACTTCATCCTGCTGAACCTCGCCATGGGCGGGGCGTTCCCGAACGGCGTCGCCGGCCAGTCCACGCCGACCGCGGCCACCCAGCCGGGCGCCTCGCTGCTCGTGGACTACGTCTCGGTCGCCGTCTCCTGACCCGACCGGCCTCACGCACCACCGCACCACCGCACGACCGCCCCTCCGCTCCACCCCCTGCCCCGCCGCACCGGCCCGAGCCGGCGCGGCGGGGCGCTCCGCGCGCCCTCGCCCGCCCCTTCACCTCGCCTGCCTCGCGCCCGCCCGCTCGCCGCTGTCTCAGCCCAGCAGGAGCGTGACCACGGTCAGCGCCGGGACCGTCATCACGGTGGAGATCAGGATCGACTCGCGGGCCAGGCGCGTGGCGATGTCGTAGTGGGCCGCGTAGGTGTAGAGGTTCTGGGCGGCCGGCAGCGTCGCGACCGCCACGACCTGGAACTGGGTGGTCGGGTCGAGCCGGAAGATCCCCGCGCTCACCGCCCAGGCCACCACCGGATGGACGACGGACTTCAGCGTCACCGACAGCAGCACCGGCCACCGGTCGTCCCCGCGCAGCGGGCGGCTGGCGCCGTGGAGCGACACGCCGAAGGCGATCAGCACGCCCGGCACCGCCATCGCCCCGAGCTGGCCGGCGGGCTGCATCACCGCCTCGGGGAGCGTCACGCCGCTCGCCGCGACCGCGACGCCGGCGAGCGTCCCGATCACGATGGGGTTGCGCACCGGCGCCGTCACCGTCCGCCAGACCCGGGCGCCCCACGACGCCGGGGCCTTCCCGGAACCCGGCTCGCTCCCGTCCAGCAGGACCAGCGCCAGCGGGCTGAGCAGCAGCTGCTGGAAGAGGAGGAGCGGCGCGACGAGGGTGGTGTCGTCGAGGACGTGGACGGCGACGGGGATGCCGAGGTTGGCGGCGTTGACGTAGGAGGCGCAGAGCGCGCCGATCGTGGTGCGGCCCAGGCCCCAACGGCGCACCGCGCCCACCACGGCGAAGACGGCGGCGACGGCGACGGTCGCGACGCCCGTGGCCAGGAGCGCGGGGGAGAAGATCGTCGCCAGGTCGGCGTCCGCGAGGGTGGTGAACAGCAGCGCCGGGGTCGCGACGTGGAAGGTGAGCCGGACCAGCACCTGCCGGCCGTCCTCACCCAGCGTGCCGCGCCAGCCCAGCAGGTACCCGACGCCGATGATGCTCGCGATGACCGCGAAACCGGTGATCAGACCGTCCACGACGTCCTGGCCTGGTGGTCGGCCCGCCCTTCACCGAACACCGGATCCCTCATCGCGCGCATGCCCGAAATACTCCGTCGCGCGCCCGCGCCGGGTCAAAACGTTCCCGCGTGCCGGTTGCCTCGACGAGGCTGCGGACCGACCTTCCTGACCGGTAGGCTCTCCGTGTGATCTTCAAGCGCATCGGCAACGGACGACCGTACCCCGACCACGGCCGGGACAACACCCGGCAGTGGGCGGACGTCGCGCCGCGCCCCGTGCGTCTTGACCAGCTGATCACCACCAAGGGCCAGCTCGACCTGGAGACCCTGCTCGCCGAGGACTCCACCTTCTACGGGGACCTCTTCGCGCACGTCGTGAAGTGGCGCGGGGACCTGTACCTGGAGGACGGGCTGCACCGGGCGGTGCGGGCGGCGCTCCAGCAGCGTCAGGTGCTGCACGCCCGGGTGCTTGAGCTGGAGTGATCCTCGGCGTGTCGTTGCCCCGTTCAGGGCGAGCACGATCCTTCGGCTGATCATGTGTAGGCACTGGCCATGGGGCTGACTACGCTGCGTCCATGAGCATGCTGACTCCGCCGGGTATGCGAGGCCGGAAGTACCGCGTCACCGGGAACCGCTATCCCCGGATGCGTTCCCGCACGCGCCGCCGCAGGAAGGTGCTCGTGACGATCGCGGCCGTCGCCCTCGTCGGCGTGTTGGGGTACGGAACGACGGAGCTCGTCGGCATCTTCACGGCGGAGGACGAGGGCGGTGGCAGCGCCTCCGGCGCCGGGGCCGGCGCATCCCAGCAGAACGGGCCCGGCTGCCCACCGACCGACGGGCGCGGCGGCGAGGACGCGGGGCCGACGCTGCCGGCCGTGCTCCCCGAGCCCGAGGCCATCACGGTCAACGTCTACAACGCCACCACCCGCACCGGCCTCGCGCAGGACACCGCCGACCTCCTCGCCGAGCGCGGCTTCGTCGTCGGCGAGGTGGCCAACGCGCCCGCCCGGCTCGACGGCAGGGTCAAGCAGTCGGCGCTGCTGCTCGGCACGGCGGGCGCGCGGAGCTCGGGCGCGCTCGCCGTCGTGGGCAGCCAGCTGGAGGGGGCGGAGACCGGGGACCCGAAGGCGGCGGGCGGGGCGCGGGAGGTGGACCTCGTGATCGGCAGGGGCTTCACCGAGCTGCTGACGCCCCGCGCGGCGGAGCGCCAGCTGGCGGCCCTGGTCAACGCCGACGCCTCGCCGGAGCCGAGCCCGGGGGCCGGGCCACGTCCGTCCGGCAGCCCGGAGAGCTGCTGACACGGCACGGTGGACGACGCGCCGGACGCCACGGTGGACGACGCGCCGAGCGCCACGGTGGCCGGCACCCGGCCGGCCCGCCCGGCACGTCGTTCGTCGCGCCGTCCAGCCGGCCGTGCGCCGTCAGGCCTGGCCGTACATCCGGTCCCCGGCGTCACCCAGGCCGGGGACGATGAAGCCCTGCTCGTTGAGCCGCTCGTCCAGCGCCCCGGTCACCACCGTCACCGGGGCCCCCGACAGCTCGGCCTCCATGCGCTCCACGCCCTCGGGCGCCGCCAGCAGGCAGATGGCCGTCACGTCCTCCGCGCCTCTCGCTATCAGCTCCCGGATCGCGGCCACGAGCGTCCCGCCCGTGGCCAGCATCGGGTCGAGCACATAGACCTGGCGCCCGGTCAGGCGCTCCGGCATGCGGTTGGCGTACGTGGACGCCTCCAGGGTGGACTCGTCGCGGATCATGCCGAGAAAGCCCACCTCGGCGGTGGGGAGGAGGCGCACCATGCCGTCGAGCATCCCGAGCCCGGCCCGTATGATCGGCACGACCATCGGACGCGGGTGGGAGAGCCGAACACCCGTGGTGGCCGCCACCGGCGTCGTGATGTCGACGAGCTCCGTGCGGACGTCGCGGGTCGCCTCGTAGGCCAGGAGGGTGACCAGCTCGTCGGCGAGCCGCCGGAACGTCGGGGAGTCGGTGCGCGCGTCGCGCAGCGTGGTCAGCTTGTGCGCCACCAGCGGGTGGTCAACGACATGGGTCCGCATGGACTGCACAGTAGCGAACGGCACGGACAGGCGGCCTGGGCCGGGAGCCGTCGGGAGTCGTCCGGCGCCGTCCAAAGGGCGTCCGGAGGCTGTCCGGGGCCGTCCGGCGCCGGCCGGGACGAGTGACGAGGGTATCGAGGTGGACAGCGCGGGGACCGGTGTGGAGAGTTGTCCCTGCAAGGACGAGTGAGACATGGACGCATGCTGTGGGATGTGACGGACGTGCAGGCATCCGTGCCGAGCCCAGGGGTCGGGCAGCCGGGAAGAGTACGCGGGGACATCCCGTTGGCGAAGTGTCGAGTTACCCGACAGCACACCCCTTTTCTGCCACGATGCAGGTGGCACGCCGAACCGAGTGGGGAGAGACACGGTGTACTTCACCGCACTGCTCGCGCGGACCGATGACGGTTGGGAAGCGAGCGACACAGAGCTCGATGACGTGGAGAGTCTCGACGAGCTGGCCGAGTTGGCCCGCGAGAGCTCTCCCGATGACGAGACCGTTCTCGTCTGCATCGAGCAGGAGGGATCCTGGTTCGGCATCGTCCGGGTGGACGGCGAGGACGACCCCAGGGTGTTCGTCTCCGACGCCGCACGGGCGATGCGCAGCGCCTACGGCGAGATCCTGCTGACCGACGAGTTGCTGGGCCGCGAGCCGGAGGACCCGAGCGTCCTGGACCAGCTGGTCGACCTCGACGGCACCGAGGACGGCCTGGAGGACGAGGAGGACGACGAGCCGCTGGGCTCGGAGGTTCCGCGTGGGCCGCTGGGCGACGTGGGCCTCCTGGCCGACCTGGGCATCGACGCCGGCACCGTGCTGAAGCTCACGCCGGACGACGCGCTGAGCTCGATCGCCGACGCCCTGGGGTGCTCGGAGGTGCTGGAGGCGGTCAGGTGAGGCCGGGACCGCACCGGGGACGTCGGGTGCGTCGGGCGTGACGGGACCGTCGGGCGCGACGGGGGCCTCGGGCGTGACGGGCTCGGGGGACCCGCTGCGTGACCCGTGGCGGCCCGCGATGCGCCGGGCGCTGGAGGAGGCGGGCGCGGCCCGGGCGACGGGAGACGTGCCGGTCGGCGCCGTGCTCCTGGGCCCCGGCGGCCCCGACGGCGAGGTCCTCGGCCACGGACGCAACGAGCGCGAGGCCACCGGCGACCCGACGGCGCACGCCGAGGTGCTCGCGCTGCGCTCCGCCGCCACCCGCCTGGGAAGGTGGCGGCTGGCCGGCTGCACCCTCGTCGTCACGCTGGAGCCGTGCACGATGTGTGCGGGCGCGAGCGTGCTGGCCCGCGTCGACAGGGTCGTCTACGGCGCGGTGGACGAGAAGGCGGGCGCGGCCGGCTCGCTCTGGGACGTCGTGCGTGACCGTCGCCTCAACCACCGTCCCGAGGTGGTCGGTGGGGTGCTGGCGGAGGAGTGCGGCCGGCTGTTGACGGACTTCTTCCGGGCACGATGACCTCTGGTCGGCTGATAGGCTTCCTCTCGGTAGCGTGTCCGAGCGGCCTAAGGAGCTCGCCTCGAAAGCGAGTGTGGGGGCAACTCCACCGAGGGTTCAAATCCCTCCGCTACCGCTCAGAAGCAGTACGTGTGAGGGGCGGACCCGGTGGCGGGTCCGCCCCTCACACGTGTTCCGCCGCGTCGTGGCCGTGTCGTGCGGGCGGGAGGCGGCACGGGCGGGTGAGGATGTGCCGGCATGAAGAACGATGATCGGACGGACGCCGCGAGCCCGGACCCCGGCGGCTCCCCGCGCCGGATGCGGCGGAGCAACGAGCGGCACCAGTGGGAGAAGGACCGGGCGCGGCGGCCGTTGCGCGAGCGGCTGCGGACGGGGGCGAAGGAGCGGGACAACCGGCTGGATCCCAGCGACCTCGACTTCACCATCGGCTACCGCACCACCGAGGCCGACGAGGAGCTGGCCGCCGACTTCGGAGTGCCGCCCGGGACCCCGCTGCTCCAGCGGCGTTACGAGACCCGCCAACGGCACGAGCGGGCCGCGTTCGAGATCTCCCACTCGTGGCTCGTCCGTGACCACATCGCCGCCAACCCGGCGCTGCTCGACGAGACGAACGAGCCCTGGCCCGGCGGCACGCCGCACCAGCTGTGGACGGTCGGGATCGAGGTGGCGCGGATCGTCGAGCGGGTCACCCGGGTGCGCCCGCCGAGTCCCGAGGAGGCGCGGGTGCTCGGGATGGCGCCGGACGCGGCCGTGATCGTGCTGCGCAAGACGTGCGAGGACGCCGCCGGCCGGGTGGTGGAGGTGGCGGAGGTGGTGCTGCCGGGGGACAGGACGGAGCTCGTCTTCGTCACCCCGCTCGCCCCGTGGGACGCGGAGGACGCGGAGGACGCGGAGCGGTCCTCCGGCTGAGCCGGGAGGGCCGGGCGGACCGGAGCGGGCGAAGACCGGTACGACTGTCGGTGCGGCGGTCTAGGGTGGCGTCCATGAGCGATGTGGAGATCGTGTGGCGGGACGAGCTGCTGGAGCAGCTCGACGCGCACTGGCACAGGCAGCTCCGCCCACGCCTCGACGGCCTGACCGACGAGGAGTATCTGTGGGAGCCCGTGCCTGGCTGCTGGAGCGTGCGCCCCGACGGCACGGGCGGCTTCACGCGGGACGACATCCGCGAGGGGGAGCCCGAGCCGGAGCCGCAGCCGGTCACCACGATCGCCTGGCGGATGGGCCACCTCGTCACCGACATCCTGGGCGGGCGGGCCGCCCGGCACTTCGAGGGCCGGGCGCCGACACCCTGGGACGCCTTCCCGTACGCCGGGACGGCGAAGGGCGCGCTGGCCCAGCTCGACGAGGCGTACGAGCGGTGGGTGGCGGGGGTGCGGGGCCTGGGGGCGGCGGAGCTCGCCCGGCGGTGTGGCCCGTCCGAGCCGTACTTCGCGGACGCCCCGCTCGCCGCTCTCGTCCTCCACATCCATCGCGAGGTCATCCACCACGGCGCCGAGATATCCCTGCTGCGGGACCTGTACCCGTGGCGTCGCGTGGCGGGCCCCGAGGGGGAGGGGACGTGACCAACGTGGCGTACGCCCGGCGGGCCGCGCTCTACGTGCTGGCCGTCCTCCTGATCTACGCGGTCATCTCGTTCCCCGACCGGTCCACCGAGTTCGTCGGGCTCGGCTTCCGGGCGGTGTCGCTGGCGGCGGAGGGGCTGGGGGACCTGCTCGCCGACGCGGTCAGCTGAGGCGTTCGGCGGGACGGGTCCGAGGCGGGGCCCGAGGCGGGCGGCGGGGGCGGGCGGCCGACGCGTCGGGGGAGTGATCCCGCGAGTGATCGGGTGAGGTGTCGCCTCGGCGTCGGATGAAGCTTGCGCCTAACAGACAAGTCTTGTGATGCTATGACGGCTTTTGCACCAGTTTGGGCGCGAAAGGGGTGACGGGCAGGTGGCGGCGGAAGAGGGACGGGGCGTCGGGGCGCGTGCGCTCACCCAGGCGCTCTTCGAGCGGCTGGGGGCGCTGGAGCCGGGCACCGCCGAGCACGCCCGGGTCCGTGACGCGCTCGTCGAGGCGAACCTCCCCCTCGTGCGGTACGTCGCCCGAAGATTTCGCAGTCGCAACGAACCGATGGAGGACGTGGTCCAGGTCGGCACGATCGGTCTGATCCACGCCATCGACCGCTTCGACCCCGGGCGCGGCGTGCAGTTCCCCACCTTCGCCATGCCCACCATCGTCGGCGAGATCCGACGGTACTTCAGGGACAACGTGCGCAGCGTCCACGTCCCCCGGCGGCTCCACGAGCGCTGGGCGCAGGTGCGGGCCGCCAGCGAGGAGCTGACAGCGGCTCTGGGGCGGCAGCCCACCCTCGCGGAGATCGCCGAGCGCCTGCGGATCCCGGAGGAGGACGTCGCGGCCAGCGTCGAGGCCGGCAGGGCGTACCGGGTCTCCTCCCTCGACGCCGCCGCCGAACGCGAGGACGCGCCGGGCCTCGGCGAGCGGCTGGGGTACGAGGACCCGGGCCTGGTGGGCGTGGAGCACCGCGCCCTGGTGCGCCACCTCCTGGTGCAACTGCCCGAGCGGGAGCGGCGCATCCTGCTGCTGCGCTTCTACAGGAACCTGACGCAGTCGCAGATCAGCGCCGAGTTGGGGGTCTCGCAGATGCACGTCTCCCGGCTGCTCGCCCGCAGCGTCACCCGTCTGCGCTCCGGAAATTCGAGCGAAACCTAAGTCGAACGTGGGAACCATCTCCGGGAACTCCCACACCAACCGTGCCGTTTTATCGACAAGAAGCTACATCGTGTTGACGACCTGTGACATTCTGCCAGAACCGCGTTTGCCGCGGCGGCAGCTCCGGTATCCACGAGAGGGCGCCTCCTCTCGTGGGGGCTCACACGAGTCCACCCAGGGCGCGCCGTCGCGACCCGTCCACGACCTCAAGGGGGTGGCATGTCCGTAGAACTGGGCAGCTCCAAGGTGCTCACCGAACCCGGCACGCCGCACGTACCCGAGCAGCACACACCCGCGCTGCTCCCCGATGCTCCCGCTGCTCCCGCGGAGACCGACAACCTCGACACCCGCACGCTCTCCCGTTCCCTCTTCCAGCGGCTGGCCGCCCTCGACCCGGACAGCCCGGAGCGGGGGTACGTCAGGGACACCCTGATCGAGCTGAACCTTCCGCTCGTGCGGTACGCGGCGGCCAGGTTCCGCAGCCGGAACGAGCCCATGGAGGACATCGTCCAGGTCGGCACGATCGGCCTCATCAAGGCCATCGATCGTTTCGACTGCGAACGAGGCGTTGAGTTCCCGACGTTCGCCATGCCGACCGTGGTCGGCGAGATCAAGCGCTTCTTCCGCGACACCTCGTGGTCGGTGCGCGTGCCGCGTCGCCTCCAGGAGCTGCGGCTGGCCCTCACCAAGGCGAGCGACGAGCTCTCCCAGCGGCTCGACCGTTCCCCCACGGTGGCCGAGCTCGCGACGGCCCTCGGCGTCTCGGAGGAGGAGGTCGTCGACGGTCTCGCGGTGGGAAACGCCTACACGGCCAGCTCCCTCGACTCCCCCTCACCGGAGGAGGACGGCGGCGAGGGCTCCCTGGCCGACCGCCTCGGGTACGAGGACACCGCGCTGGAGGGCGTGGAGTACCGGGAGTCGCTCAAGCCCCTGCTGGCGCGGCTGCCCGCCCGCGAGCGGCGCATCATCATGCTCAGGTTCTTCGGAAACATGACCCAGTCCCAGATCGGCGAGGAGGTCGGCATCTCCCAGATGCACGTCTCCCGCCTGCTCACCCGCACCCTCGCGCAGCTGCGCGACGGTCTCACGGCAGAGGAGTGACGCGGCCCCCTCGGCCAGCCGGTCCAGTCGACCTCACCGACGGGTTGCGCCCGTCAGAGCAGGCTGGCACTGGCCGAGGGGCGTGGAAGAACCCCGGGTGAGTCCGTACGCGGCGGGCCGGCGGCGAGGCGTCAGCCAAGCGCCAGCACGGCCACGGCGGCCAGCCCGGCGACCACCAGGACGGCGGCCAGGGTCAGGGCGATCCTCTTTCCCGAGCCGGAGTTCGTCCGAGGCGCTCCCGAGGGCGGGGCGCCCTCTCCGCCATGGACGAACGCCTGGAACATCTGCGTGCTGCCCGCGGGGTCCGGCTCCTGCGGCTGGTGCGGCTGCTGCTGTGGGTGGGGGTGGTTGTACGCCATGCCGCTCGACCCTAGCGGACCGGTCCGGTCGGTGGGGCAGGGGTCAGCGCCGCTCCGTGAGATCCACCCGAAGCACCGCGTAGCCGCTGGTGGAACGCACCTCCAGCGTCCCGATGTCGTCGCGCCGCAGCGCCGTGCCCAGACTCATCGACACGGTGACGTCCGGCACCGCGACCCAGCGCGACAGCTCCCGTTCCCTCCCGTCCGGCGTGATCGCCACCAGCACGTACTCGTTGGACCGCTCCCAGCCGTAGCGGCAGTCCATGTCGACCCGCGTGCCCCAGTCGGTGTCCGCCAGCGCCACGTTGGCCTCCACGGGGTAGTCCACCAGCGGGGTCATCGCGATCGCGGCCGGCCGCTGACCGCCGCCGCCGTCACCGCTGCCGTCACCGCCTCCACCGTCGCCGCCGGGCAGCACGAGCACCGCCAGCAGCGCCGCGCACGCCGCGAGCGCCAGCCCCAGGGCCGCCGGCAGCAGTCGGCGACGCCACGCGGAGCGGCGCCGTTCCGCCGCCACCCGCCGCAGCAGGGCGGGCAGCATCCCCTCGGGCGTCTCCCCGGGCCGCCGCACGGCCGGCTCCGCCCGGCCCGCCAGGACCGCGTCCCGGTCCGTGTGCTCCCCGTCCGCGCTGGTCGCCCACTCCGTGAGCCCCGGCACGGTCGCCCCCGCCTGCCCCAGCAGGCCCGGCAACCCGGCCAGCTCCCGCACCGAGCGCGCGCACTCCGCGCACTCCGCCAGGTGGGCCTCGTACGCCGCCCGTTCCCGTGGCGAGAGCGCGCCCAGCACGTACGCCGCGTCGTGTCTCGCGAACGCGTCCGGCTCGTTCATCGCGTGACGCCCTTCTCTTCCAGCACCAGGCGCAACGAACGGAGTGCGTAGTGCGTGCGGGACTTGACGGTGCCCTCGGCCACCCCGAGCCGGGCGGCGGCCTCGGCGACCGAGAGCCCGTGGAAGTAACAGAGGGTGAGGACCTCACGGTGGCGCGGGGAGAGTTCGGCGAGCGCGTCCGCCACCAGCCAGCCCTGGACCGCGCGTTCGATCTCGTCGGGCGCGACCAGTTCGGGCGGCTGGTCCGTGGTGATCTCCGAACGCGCCGCCGCGGAGCGCCAGCCGTCGATGACGATGCGGCGGGCGACCGTGAAGAGCCAGGAGCGGGCCGAGCGCGTGGACTGGTCGAGCACGCCCGGGTGGCGCCAGGCGCGCAGGAGCGTCTCCTGGGCGACGTCCTCGGCGCGCGCCCGGTCCCCACCCGTGAGGCGCAGGGCGAACGACCACAGCGCGGCGGCGTGCTCGTCGTGCAGCGCCCGCATCAGCTGGTCCTCCGCCGGGCCATCGCTCATGCCGCCTGTCCCTGCCCCTGTCCCCGCTCCTGCCGCTGTTCCTGCCCCTGTCCCCGCTCCTGATGCTGCCACCGGCGCCGTTCCCGTGCCTGGCGCGCGTCCGGCCGCCCCTCGCGGTGCCGCTGCGGCCGTGCCTCCCGCCATCGGAGGAGGAGCAGCACAGCTCCGAGGACGACGCAGCCGGCCTCGGTCACCACGCCCCAGACCTCCTCCTCCGTCCTGAACTGCTCCCTGATGCCGAAGAACCCGACCGTCAGCGAGAGGAGGTACCCGCCGAGGGTCGCGGCGCCGAAGCCGACGGCGGCCGCCTCGGGCAGCCAGTGGGAGTGCCAGCCGAGCACGGCGAGCGCGATGACGGGCCCGGCCACGTAGTTGACGACGAAGAGCGGGCCGACCACGTCGTCGAAGCGGGCCCAGTCCCGCCAGACGACCCAGTGCACCCAGGCCGAGCCCAGCAGGCCCAGCACCACCAGTAAGCGCAACGTCCAGCGGAACGTCCAGTGCGACGTCAGTCCGGTCATGCCCTCCACACGACGGCGGCGGGCGGGTGGTTCAAATTGAAATGAGCCACCCGGATGAACTCGGGCAGCGGCTGTCTCGTTGGGACAGTCATGACAGCCACTCCACGTAGGACGACAGCACGCCGGACCACCTCCCCCACCCGGCGGACCGTGCTCGCCACCACCGCGGGCGCGGCCGGCGCCCTCGCGCTGACCGCGTGCGGCAGCGAGGAGGACGACGGCGGCACCGAGGGCTCGGGCGAAACGGGCGGTGCCGGTGACGAGACCAGCGAGTCACCGGGCGGCGACGGTGCCGACGGCGGCAACGGCGGAGACGGCGGCGGAGACGGCGGGGCGGCCGGCGCGATCGCCGGCCTCGACGAGGTGCCCGTCGGCGAGGCGGCCGGCCCGTTCGAGACACCCGACGGCGAACAGGCGATGCTCTTCCGCCCCGACGAGACCACCGTCGCCTGCTTCAGCGCGATCTGCACCCACCAGGGCTGCCCGGTCCAGCCCGACGGTGAGCGGTTCCACTGCCCCTGCCACCAGTCGGTCTTCGACGCGGCCACCGGCGAGGTCCTCGACGGCCCCGCGCCGGTGCCGTTGCCAGCCATTCCCGCGCGGATCGAGGGAGACCAGATCGTCGCTGGTTGAGCCGTCGTCCTCACGGTCGAACACTCGAATATTCGGCCGACAGGCGCCCGGATCACTCGGACGACGGAGGGCCGGCCGTGTAAGTTCCCGCCGTAGCGGTACGAAAGGACGGGACACGGGTGAAGACGAAGCTCTCGGTGGCGTCGGTGGGTTGCGGGGTGCTGCTCGCGCTCACGGCGTGCGGCGGCGGGGACGACGGCGGCGAGGAGCGGGAGGCGTGGGCCCGTGAGATCTGTGCCCAGCTCCAGCCCCAGGTCGAACGGATCCAGTCGGCCAGCGCGGCGATCACAGAGGTGAGCGAGGGCGACGCGCCGCCCAGGGAGATCAAGGAGACCGACTCCACGGCCTTCCAGGAGATCTCCGAGGCGTACGGTGCCCTCGCCACCGTGGTCCAGCGCGCCGGCGACCCGCCGGTGGAGAACGGCCCCGCGCTGCGGCGGGACGCCGTCGAGGAGCTGAACGGCATCTCGGACTCCTACGCCGAGCTGAAGGACACCATGGACGGCCTGGAGACCTCCGACCGGGCCGCGTTCGCCGAGGGGCTCAGCGGCATCGCCGAGCAGCTCGGCGACCTCAGCGAGAGCGGCAACGACGCGCTCACCGCGCTGGAGGAGGGCGAGCTGGGCGAGGCCATGGCCGAGCAGCGCGGCTGCCAGTCGCCGCCCGCCCAGCCCGGGGGAGGCGACAGCGGGAACGGGGGCGACGACGGGGGCGACGGCGGCGATTCCGGCCCTGACCCCGAGGCCGAACCGTCCGGGAACGGCGGCGGCGACGGTGACAGCGGCGGCGACGGTAACGGGGACGGGCAGGAGTGACCCTCACCGCACCGCCGACCCCGGGCCCCGGCACCGCGCGCCTGCGCGAGACCCTGGCGTCCGCCGACTTCACCGCCGACGGCCTGCTGGAGCTCCTCGGCGCGCCCGCGTACGCCGCACTCGCCCGAGGCGAGGCCGTCCCCGCCCTGCGGGCCACCCGTGAGGCGGCGGCGGACGGCGGCGCGTTGCCCGTGCTCGTGCGCCTCTTCCTGCTTCAACGCGCCGTGCGGCTCGACGTGGCGCGCAAGGTGCTGCCGCAGGAGGCCTTCGACGACGGCTGGCTCGTGCCGCACCGCGACGGGAACGGCGACGACACGGTCCGCGCCCGCGTGGACATCCGCCCGTACGCGGGCGAGGGCGGCCAGGACTGGTGGATCGTCTCCGACCCCGGCCGCGCCCTCCCGAGCAGCACCGGCCCCACCGACGCCTCGACCGACGCCCCGACCGAGGCGACGGACGCGACGGACGCGAGGGACGTCGTGCTCGGCGTGGGCGGCGCCTCCACGACCCTGGCCCAGCTCACCGTCCGCCACCCCGTCGGCCGCGCCCTCGACCTCGGCACAGGCTCCGGCATCCAGGCCCTCCACGCGGCCCAGCACGCCGGCCACGTCACCGCCACCGACGTCAACCCCCGCGCCCTGCGCATGGCAGCCCTCACCCTCGCCCTCTCCGGCGCGCCCCCGGCGGAGCTGCGCCAGGGCTCGCTCTACGAGCCGCTGCGCGACGCGGAGCCGTTCGACCTGATCGTGGCCAACCCGCCCTTCGTGATCTCGCCCAGCACCACGCCCGAGGCGCAGCGCCTCACCTACCGCGACGCGGGCCTCGGCGGCGACGCGTTCTGCCGCGCCCTCGTCGCCGGCGCCGCCGACCACCTCGCCGACGGCGGCTACTGCCACCTGCTGGCCAACTGGGAGGAGCCCGAGGGCGAGGACTGGCGCGAACGGCTGGCGTCCTGGGTGCCGCCCGGCTGCGACGCGTGGATCATCCGCCGCGAGGAGCAGGACGTCACGGAGTACACGGAGCTGTGGCTGCGTGACGCGGGTGTACCACGCCTCGGACGTCAGGCGTACGAGAAGCGCTACGACGAATGGCTCGCGGACTTCGCCACCCGGCGCGTCCGCGCCGTGGGCCTGGGCTGGATCACGCTGCGGCGCACGGGTGGCTCGGGCGGCACGGGCACGGCGTCCGTCACCGTCGAGGACTGGCCCCACGCCGTCGAGCAGCCCCTGGGAGACACGATCCGCGACCACTTCGCCCGGCAGCTCGTCCTGCGGGGACGCGCCGGCACCGACGAGGGGCTGCTCGCGAGCCGCCTCGTGGTGGCCGACGGGGTGGTGCAGGAACAGCTCGGGGAGCCGGGCGCGGAGGACCCGGAGCACCTGGTGCTGCGGCAGCGGCACGGCCTGATGCGGGCCCGCGCCGTCGACACCGCGAGCGCCGGGCTGGTGGGCGCCTGCGACGGCACGCTGCCGGCGGGGGCGATCGTCGACGCCATCGCCGATCTCCTCGGCCAGGAGGCCGACGCGCTGCGGCAACGGCTCGCCCCCGAGATCCGCTCCCTCGTCGAGCAGGGCTTCCTCGTCCCCGCCTGAGGGCAGTGCGGGAGCGCCGCTACCCCACGGCGTTGCGCAGCAGCACCCACGCCACCGCGACGGCGAGGATCGCGGCGACCGCCGGCCGGCGGAAACGCGGCCGGTACCGTCGCCCGCGCAGCCCCTCGGAGAGCCAGCGCCCGCCCAGCCATGCGGCCAGCGGCACGCCGAGCAGCAGCAGGACGGCGTTGTCGTGGAAGGCGGCGACGAGGTCGCCGTGCATCGCGTCGTACGTCATGCGCGTGCCGCCGCAGGCCGGGCAGAGCAGCCCCGTGGCCCAGTGGAACGGGCAGGGCGGCAGCAGCTGCCCGTCCTCGTGCGGGTTGGTCCGCCACAGGTACGCGGCGCCCGCGAGGCCGGCGCCGAGGGTGGCGAGCGGCGCCACCGAGGGGTGTGCCAGCCAGGCCGTGCGGGACCGCCCGGGTGTTCCGGCGACCGTCATGCGCCGCCACCTCCGTTCGCCGTCACGCCCGAATCCGTCACGCCCGGGTCAGCGGCGTCCGCGTCCGTCGGGTCCGTTTCCGTCGGGTCCGCGTCCGTCGTGCCCGGGTCCGTCCTGCCTGCGCCCATTGTGGCTCAGCCTCGCAGCGGGCGGCCGTGCGGATCGGTGCTGTCGGTCGCGAGCAGGATGATGCCGTCGATGAGCGCCCAGACGCCGCAGCCGCCGCAGGTCAGCAGCTGGGCGACGGCGATGCCGGTGTGGCCCGTGTAGAAGCGGCCGACGCCGAAGTAGCCGACGGTGAGCTGGAGGAGTCCGGCCGCGATCTTGGACTTGTCCGAGTACGGGCGCCCGTAGGGGTCGTAGCCGTGGGGCGCGGGGTACGGACCGTGGCCCGGATACCCGCCGTAGCCGTAGCCGTAGCCGTAGCCGTAGTCGTGGCCATGGCTGTACCCGTAGCCGTAGCCATGGCCGTAGCCCCCGGGCGGTGGCGGCGGGGGTCCGTAGGACCCGGGCGGCCCGTCCTGGAAGGGAGAGGAGTTGCTGGGATCCGCCATGGTCCCCCCGTGAGCGGAGTGCGGTGCCGGGATCGGCTGGAATCAGCCGAGATCGGTAAGAATCGGCCAAGGTGGCGCGCGACCGCCCGAGGCGGGAGGCGCTCGGCCGACGGCCGAGAGCACGCGACGGACGCGGCCCGGGGTGGTGCGGCCCGCCGTCAGGCCGCTTCGTGCCAGCCTGCCGGCGTACCGGTCACCCCGGGACCCGCGTGCGTCAGCTGCGCAGCGGGAGACCCTGCGCGTCGGTGCGGTCGTCCTTGACCAGGAAGAGAATGCCGTCGATGAGCGCCCAGATGCCCAGGCCACCGCAGGTCAGCAGCTGGGCGATGGCCATGCCCGTGTGACCGGTGTAGAACCGGCCGGCGCCCAGGCCACCCACCAGGAGCTGCAACACACCGGCGATGATCTTCGACTTGCGGGAGTACGGGCGTCCGTCCGGCGCGTAGCCGTAGGGCGCGTTCGGGTCGCCGCCGTACATCGGGCCGCCGGGAACGGGCGCGCCGGGGTAGGGCTGGCTCTGCTGCGGGTATCCGCCCGGGGCGCCGGGCGGGGCACCCGGGGCTCCGGCGGGCGGGCCAGGGTAGCCGTATCCGGGCTGGCCGGCGGCGGGCGGCGGACCGTAGGGGCCGGGCGCGCCCGGCTGTCCCTGCGGCGGCTGCTGGTACGGGTTGGAATCTGACATCTTCCCCCCTTGTTTTGATGAGCGGTGGGTTGTGACTGCTTCTGGTGTTCGTCGGACGGAGCGATGAACGCCGTCGTCGCGACATCCTGCCAGAGCTTCGGTCGGCGAGAGCATGGGCTTCGGGTTACGGTTCCCTCGGTCCCCGTGAGCATTCCCGTTTGACACGGAGCCGGGAGGAGCCGTCACACTCCGCACCAGGGACCGGTGCGCGAGGGCTCCGACCCACCATCGCTCCAGCAGACCGCAGGACGATCGGACCACCGGAGAGAGAAGAGCGAGAAGAAGTGTCGCCGACCAGCGAGACCGCGCACGGCGGACGCCGACTCGTGATCGTCGAGTCGCCCGCCAAGGCGAAGACGATCAAGAGCTACCTCGGCCCCGGCTACGTGGTCGAGGCCAGCGTCGGTCACATCCGCGACCTCCCCAACGGCGCGGCCGAGGTCCCGGCGAAGTACAAGGGCCAGCCCTGGGCACGTCTCGGCGTCAACGTCGACGAGGGCTTCCAGCCGCTGTACGTCGTCAACAGCGACAAGAAGGATCAGGTCAGGAAGCTGAAGGAGCTGCTGGCCGACTCCGACGAGCTCTATCTCGCCACGGACGAGGACCGCGAGGGCGAGGCCATCGCCTGGCACCTCAAGGAGGTGCTCAAGCCCAAGGTCCCCGTCCGCCGCATGGTCTTCCACGAGATCACCCGCGAGGCCATCCGCGAGGCGGTCAACAACCCCCGCGAGCTGAACCAGCTCCTCGTCGACGCCCAGGAGACCCGCCGCATCCTCGACCGGCTCTACGGCTACGAGGTCTCCCCCGTGCTGTGGAAGAAGGTCATGCCGCGGCTGTCCGCCGGCCGCGTGCAGTCCGTCGCGACGCGGCTGGTCGTGGAGCGGGAGCGGGAGCGCATCGCGTTCCGCTCCGCCGAGTACTGGGACCTGACCGCCACCTTCGCCACCCTGCCCGAGGGCCCCGACAGCGGCGCGTTCGACGCCCGCCTGGCCTCGGTCGACGGGCGGCGCGTCGCGCAGGGTCGCGACTTCGGGCCCGACGGGCAGCTGAGGAACCCCGGCCAGGTCGAGCACCTCGGCGAGGAGGCGGCCCGCGCCCTGGCCGCCGCCCTGACGGACACCGCGTTCGCCGTCCGCTCGGTCGAGTCCAAGCCGTACCGCCGCTCCCCGTACGCGCCCTTCCGCACCACGACGCTCCAGCAGGAGGCGTCGCGCAAGCTCGGCATGGGCGCCAAGGTCACCATGCAGGTGGCGCAGCGGCTGTACGAGAACGGCTTCATCACCTACATGAGGACCGACTCCACCACCCTGTCGAACACCGCCGTCGCCGCCGCCCGCGCCCAGGTCACCCAGCTCTACGGCGCCGACTACCTGCCCGACCAGCCCCGCACCTACGCGAGCAGGGTGAAGAACGCGCAGGAGGCGCACGAGGCGATCCGCCCCTCCGGCGACCGCTTCCGCACCCCGGCCGAGACCGGCCTCACCGGCGAGCAGTTCCGCCTGTACGAGCTGATCTGGAAGCGGACCGTCGCCTCCCAGATGAAGGACGCGGTCGGCCAGTCCGTCGCCGTGCGGGTCGGGGGTGTGAGCTCCGACGGGCGCGACTGCGAGTTCAGCGCCACCGGCAAGGTCATCACGTTCCACGGCTTCCTCAAGGCGTACGTGGAGAGCGTCGACGAGCCGGGCGCCGAGCTCGACGACCGGGAGCGGCGGCTGCCGCCGGTCTCCGAGGGCGACCCGCTCGCCTCGCGCGACCTCGCCGCCGACGGGCACGCCACCAAGCCACCCGCCCGGTACACCGAGGCCACGCTCGTCAAGGAGCTGGAGGAGCGGGAGATCGGCCGGCCGTCGACGTACGCGACGATCATCGGCACGATCCTCGACCGCGGCTACGTCTTCAAGAAGGGCACCGCGCTCGTCCCCTCCTTCCTCTCCTTCGCCGTCATCAACCTGCTGGAACAGCACTTCGGGCGGCTGGTGGACTACGACTTCACCGCGCGGATGGAGGACGACCTCGACCGCATCGCCACCGGGGACGCGCAGGCCGTGCCGTGGCTGCGCCGCTTCTACTTCGGCGACGGCGAGGACGAGGACGGCGACCACCTCGCGGGCCTGAAGGACCTGGTCACCGACCTGGGCGCCATCGACGCCCGCGAGATCTCGTCGTTCCCGGTCGGCGAGGGCATCGTGCTGCGCGTGGGCCGGTACGGGCCCTACGTGGAGGGGCCGGCCGAGCCGTCCGGCGAGGCGGGCGAGAGCAAGCGGGCCGGAGCGGCCGGGAAGACCGGCGAGGCGGGCGAGACCGGGAAGGCCGGGGAGGCGGGCGAGACCGGCGCGGCGGGCGAGAGCAAGCGGGCCGACGTGCCGGGTGACCTGCCGCCGGACGAGCTCACGGTCGAGCTGGCCAGGGAGCTGCTGGCCAAGCCCACCGGCGACATCGCGCTGGGCACCGACCCCGACACCGGTCACACGATCGTCGCCCGCGACGGGCGGTACGGCCCCTACGTCACCGAGGTGCTGCCGGAGCCGGAGGCGGAGGCGGGCGGCGGCGCGAGGAAGCGGACGAAGTCCGCCGCGCCGAAGCCGCGCACGGCGTCCCTGCTGCGCTCGATGTCGCTGGACACCGTCACCCTCGAGGACGCGCTGCGGCTGCTGTCGCTGCCGCGCGTCGTCGGCACCGACCCCGCCTCGGGCGAGGAGATCACCGCGCAGAACGGGCGGTACGGCCCGTACCTGAAGAAGGGCACCGACTCGCGCTCGCTGGAGAGCGAGGAACAGCTCTTCACCGTCACGCTGGAGCAGGCGCTGGCGCTCTACGCCCAGCCGAAGACGCGGGGCAGGGCGGCGGCCAAGCCGCCGTTGAAGGAGCTGGGCGAGGACCCGACCAGCGGCAGGCCCGTCGTCGTCAAGGACGGCCGCTTCGGCCCGTACGTCACGGACGGCGAGGTCAACGCGACGCTGCGGCGTGACGACGACCCGGAGACGATCACCTCCGAGCGGGCCTTCGAGCTGCTGGCCGAGAAGCGCGCCAAGGGCCCGGCGAAGAAGACGGCCAAGAAGGCGGCGAAGAAGGCGCCGGCCAAGAAGACCGCGGCCAAGAAGACCACGGCGAAGACGGCGGCCAAGAAGTCCACGACCAAGACCACGGCCAAGAAGTCCGCCACGAAGACGGCCACCAAGACCGCCACGAAGAAGTCGACCTCCTCGAAGAGCGCCTCGAACGGCCCGGCGAAGAAGACGACGTCCAGGAAGTAGGCGCAGGTCGGCGGGGCGGTGGCGCGGGCCGGCGGCCTTCGTACCCCGACGAACGCCCGGCGGCGGAGCGGACCGTCCGTTCGCTCCGGTGACCACCTCGGCCGGGCGGCACACGGGCCCGCGTCGGCGTGTCCACGCCGACGGCACCTCGGGTGGGTCGCCGCGCTGTCGGACGCGAACGTTACGCTGGCCCCGTGACGCGAACAGAGCAACCCAAGGTCGTTGACCCCGCGGGCGGCGCCACCGACGAGGCCCTCGCCGCGGACTCCCGCGTGCGCGCCCGCCGGGCGCTTCTCCAGGTCCCCGAGCTGCGGCGGCTCTGGGAGGCCCAGTTCACCAGCGGCGTCGGGGACATCCTCGCCAGCCTGGTGCTGATCCTCCTCGCCGTGCAGGCGGCACTCCACGTCCAGCCCGACGGCGACCAGCTCTTCGGCGGCGAGTACCGGGGCGTGGCCCTGGCCGTCACGGTCGCCATAGCCGTCAGGCTGCTGGCCACGCTGCTCGCCGGCGCCGTGCTGCTCGGCCCGATCACCGGACTGCTCGCGCCCTCCGGGCCGTTGGACCGCCGCTGGACGATGATCGGCGCCGACGCGGTGCGCGCGGCGCTCATGATCGTCGCCCCGCTGTGGATCGACTGGGTCCCCGAAAGCGCGTACGTATACCTGCTGCTCACCATGGCGCTCACGGGCGTCGCGGACCGGGTGTGGGTCGCCGCGCGGGACAGCGTCGCGCCCGCGCTGCTGCCCCCGCCGCCGCCCGAGGGCGCCGCGGTCCGGCCGCTGCCCGACCACCACGAGGCACTGCGCCGCCTGTGGCAGCGCGGCGCCTTCCTGGTGGTGCCCGCCGCCGCGGCCGCGCTCGTCGGCGCCACGCTGGTGAGCAACCTGCTGGCCACGGGCCTGGACTGGTTCGGCGAGCACCGCGCCGCGTTCGCCTCGTACGTCGCCGCCGGCTGCTTCGCCGCCGCCATCTCCGTGCTGTACGCCGTCAAGCTGCCGTCCACGGAGTCCCGCCGCCCCGTGTCGCCGCTGGAGGGCCTGCGCCGCCCCGCCGCCGGCACCGCGCCCGAGAAGGGCCGCACCGGCGCCATCTCCGCGCTGGTGCTGGGCTGCGTGGCGGTGGCCGCCGGGATCGCCGCCGCGGCGGCCGTCGCCGTGCTGCACGCGGGCGACCTCGGCGGCGGGCCGGTCACGTTCGGGCTGCTGCTGCTGGGCCTGACCGGCGGCGTGGCCCTCGGCGTCCGGCTGGCGCCACGCGTGCTGCCCGCGCTGTCGCGGCGGCGGCTGTTCGCGTTGGCCATCGCGCTGACGGGCCTGGGGATCTTCGGCGTCGGCCTCGTCTCCGACGCGGCCACCGTGCAGCTGACCGCGCTGGCCACGGGCGTCGTCGCCGGCGTCGCCTCGCACACCGGGCACGTGCTGCTGGACCAGGAGACCGAGGAGTTCCGCAGGCCCCGGCTCACCCAGCACCTGCACGCCCTCGTGCGGGTCGCCGTCGCCCTCGCGGTCGTCGTGGCACCGCTGGCCGCCGCGTTGATCGGCCCGCACCGCGTCGAGCGCGGGGACTTCACGATCCATCACGGCGGTGCCGGCTTCACCCTCATGATCACCGGAGCGCTGCTGCTGCCCGTCGCCGCGTACGTCCTCGGCCGCACCGACGACCGCCGCGGCGTGCCGCTGCGGCAGGACCTCACGGAGGCGGTGCGCGCCGACGAGCCCGCCCTCGCGCCGAGCGCGTCGGGCTTCTTCATCGTCGTCGAGGGCGGCGACGGCGCCGGCAAGACCACGCAGGTCGAGGCGTTGGCCGAGTGGATCCGCGGCAAGGGCCACGAGGTGGTCGTCACCCGCGAGCCCGGCGCCACGCCCATCGGCCAGCGGCTGCGCGCCATACTCCTGGACGTGGCCAACGGCGGCCTCGACCACCACGCCGAGGCGCTGCTCTACGCGGCCGACCGCGCCGAGCACGTCCACTCCGTCATCCGGCCCGCCCTGGAGCGCGGCGCCGTCGTCATCTCCGACCGGTACACCGACTCCTCCGTGGCGTACCAGGGCGCCGGCCGCGAGCTGTCGGCCGTCGAGGTGGCGCGCATCTCGCGGTGGGCCACGGGCGGCCTCGTACCGCACCTGACCGTGCTGCTCGACGTCTCGCCCGAGACGGCGCGGGAGCGCTTCACGGAGGCGCCGGACCGGCTGGAGTCGGAGCCGAGCGAGTTCCACCAGCGGGTGCGCGCCGGCTTCCTGGCGCTGGCCGCCGCCGACCCCTCCCGTTACCTCGTGATCGACGCCGGCCAGGACACCGAGTCCGTCACCACCGCCGCCCGGCACCGCCTGGACCAGATGCTGCCGCTCTCCGAGGCCGAACTGGCCGCCAGGGAGGAGGCGCGGAAGCGGGCCGAGGAGGAGGCCAGGCGCCGCGCCGAGGAGGAGCGTAAGCGCCGCGAGGAGGAGGAGCGCCTCGAACGCGAGCGCCAGGCCGAGCTGGCGCGGCTGCGCGCGGAGGAAGAGGAGCGCAGGCGCGCCGAGGAGGAGGAGCGCCGCCGCGTCGAGGAGGCCCGCCGCGCCGAGGAGGCACGGCTGCGCGCGGAGGACGCGAGGCGCCGCGCCGAGGCGGAGCGGCAGCGTCGCGAGGCCGAGGAGCGCAGGCGGCGCGAGGAGCAGATCGCGGCCGACCGGCGGCGCCGGGAGGAGGCGCGGCTGCGCGAGGAGGCCGAGGAGCGGCGGCGCGAGAAGCAGCGGCTGGCCGAGGAGGCGCTGCTGCGGGCCGAACAGGCGCGGGTCGCGGACATCCCCGACCACACCGAGACGGTGCAGCTGCCCAAGGTCGGACCGGAGGACGGGCCCGCGGGCGGGCCGGCCGCCGACGAGACCACGGAGCTGCCGCTGGCGCGGCCGGCGCAGGGCTCGGACGAGGTGGGGGAGACCAGGCCACTGCCGCGCATCGAGGACGACCGGGGCGACGTCGGCGGGGGAGACTCCGGCAGCCGGCGGCGGCGCGACTGGGCCGAGGAGACGCCGCTGGACGACGTGCCGACCCTCGCCGACGAGCTGCTGGGCCCGCGGGACGACGACGGGTACGCCGAGGGCGACGACGGCGGCGAGGGCCGCCGGGGGCGCGGGGGACGCGGCGGACGCCGTTGAGTGGCCACCGTTGAGCGCGGGCCGTTGCCGGGTGTCGTCGAGCGGGACGCCCGACGGGGGCCGTTGAGCCGGGACCGCACCGACCAGGTCGGTGCGGTCCTTCCGTTCCACGCCGTCCCGTGTCGCGCCCCGCCGCTCCGTGCGCTGCCATCCCGCTCCCGCTCCCGCTCCCGCTGCCGTCCCGTTCCCGCTCCTGTGCCCGTGCTCGTCCGGCCCTCCGCGCCGTTGTCAGTGCCGTGCCCCACAATGGGCACGGCTGCCCGGTCGCGGCAGCCGGGCAACGCGAAGGCGCCGGGCGCCGGCCGGCGCCGCGCGGCGGCACGAAGGAGCGAGGAGCACCGATGGCGGTCTGGGACGACCTCGTGGGCCAGGAGCGGGTGGTGGCGCAGCTGACCGCCGCCGCGCGGGACGCCGACACGTTCGTCACCGCCGCCACACGGCCGGAGTCCGGTGGCTCCGCCGCCACCGCGTTGTCCGGCTCCGCCATGACCCACGCCTGGCTGTTCACGGGGCCGCCCGGCTCCGGCCGCTCCACGGCGGCGCGGGCGTTCGCCGCCGCGCTCCAGTGCGTCAGCCCGGACCGCGCGTTGGGCGGCGAGCCCGGCTGCGGCTTCTGCGACGGGTGCCACACCGCGCTCGTCGGCACCCACGCCGACGTCGAGGTCGTCCGCACCGAGCTGCTCACCATCGGCGTCAAGGAGACCCGCGAGCTCGTGCGCGGAGCCCAGCTCTCGCCCGCAGGCGGGCGGTGGCAGGCCATCGTCATGGAGGACGCCGACCGCCTCACCGAGGGCGCGGGGAACGTGCTGCTGAAGGCCATCGAGGAGCCCGCCCCCCGCACCGTGTGGCTGCTGTGCGCGCCCTCCGTGGAGGACGTCCTGCCCACGATCCGCTCCCGCTGCCGCCACCTGACGCTGCGCACCCCGCCCGTCGCCGCCGTGGCGGACGTGCTGATGCGGCGGGACGGCATCGAGCCCGAGGTGGCGCACGCCGCCGCCCGCGCCACCCAGGGCCACATAGGACGCGCCCGGCGGCTGGCCACCGACGAGCGGGCGCGGGCGCGCCGCGCCACCGTGCTGCGCCTGCCCGAGCGGCTCGGCGACATCGGCGGCTGCCTGCGCGCCGCGCAGGAGCTGGTCGACGCCGCCGCCGAGGACGCCAAGCAGCTCGCCGAGGAGCTCGACGCCAAGGAGACCGAGGAGCTGCGCGCCGCCCTCGGCGCGGCCGAGGGCAAGCGGCTGCCGCGCGGCACGGCCGGCGCCATGCGGGACCTGGAGGACCGGCAGAAGCGCCGCGCCACCCGCACCCAGCGGGACACGCTCGACCTGGCCCTCACCGACCTCACCGCCTTCTACCGCGACGTGCTGGCACGCCAGTTCGGCTCGGGCCTCGCCACGTCCGGTGGCGAGAGCGAGGCGGCGGTGGAGCGGATCGCGCACTCCTCCCGGCCCGAGCAGACGCTGCGGCGCATCGAGGCCGTCCTCGCCTGCCGCCAGGCGCTCGACCGGAACGTGGCGCCCCTGCTGGCCGTCGAGGCCATGACGATGGCCCTCCGCTGACGCACGCGCCGCCCGATCCCACCCCGCCCTCCCCATCCCCCTCCTCCTCGCCCCCTCCTCCTCGCCCGTCTCCCCGAACTCTCCACGGAACGCTGGGTGAGGCTCTGCGGTGCAGCCCCCACCGAGCCGTTAGGCTCCGTTTGACCTCATATCCAGCCCCGACCCCGACACCACCCCCCGACACCATCCCCCACGACGCGACGACGGGACCGAAGACCATGCGCATCGCCCGCCCCGCCGGAACCGCCTCCCCGGCGGCCCCCACCGCGCGCCGGCGCCTGACCGTCGCCGCCGTCGCGGCGGCCCTCCTCGTGGCCGCTTCCGGCTGTTCCTCCTCCGACGACGACCGCCCCACCGACCGGGCCACCTCGGACGAGGCGTCCGCCCCCGACGGCGAGCAGGACGGCGACCGCGCCGTCCCCGACGCCCCGATCCTCGACCCCCTCCCCGAGGAGATCCCCGCCAACCTCCAGTCGTACTACGACCAGGAGCTGAGCTGGGAGAGCTGCCAGGGCGCGGGCGGCCGGGCCGGCTTCGAGTGCGCGATGCTCACCGTCCCCCTGGACTACGCCCACCCCGACCCGGCCACCGACATCCAGGTCGCCGTCACCCGCCAGGCCGCCAACGACCCCGGCACCCGCATCGGCGCCCTGCTGATGAACCCGGGCGGTCCCGGCTCCTCGGCCGTCGAGTTCGCCCAGACCCAGTCGACGTACATCTTCCCGGCCGAGGTCAGGGCCCGGTACGACATGGTCGGCTTCGATCCCCGCGGCACCGGCGGCACCGAGCCCGTCGAGTGCCTGCCCGGCGAGCGGATGGACGACCACACCGCCACCGACCGCACCCCGGACGACGCCGCCGAGATCGACGCGCTCATCGCGACGATGGAGGACTTCGGCGAGGGCTGCCAGGAGCGCACCGGCGAGCTGCTGGAACACCTCTCCACCATCGAGACCGCCCGCGACATGGACGTGCTCCGCTCCGCCCTCGGCGACGAGCAGCTGCACTACGTGGGCTTCTCCTACGGCACCAAGCTCGGCGCCACCTACGCGGGGCTCTTCCCCCACCGCGTCGGCCGGCTCGTCCTCGACGCCGCCGTCGACCCGCGGCTGCCCACCCTCGACACCGACCGCGAGCAGGCCGGCGGCTTCGAGACCGCGTTCCGCTCCTTCGCGTCGGACTGCGCCGAGCTGGACGACTGCCCGCTGGGCACGGGCGACGCCGACGCCGCCTCACAGCGGCTGCTGGACTTCTTCGCCGACATCGACGCCAACCCGCTGCCGACCGACGACCCCGAGCGGCCCCTGACCGAGTCCCTGGCCACGACGGGCGTCGCCCTCGCGATGTACGCCCCGTCGCTGTGGCCCGTGCTGCGCGACGCCCTGACCGCCGCGTTCGACGAGGGCGACGGCGCGCCCCTGCTGGACCTGGCCGACTCGTACTACGAGCGCGAGGGCGACGGCAGCTACGACACCAGCTCCTTCGCGTTCCACGCCATCGGCTGCCTCGACAGCCCGGCCGGCTCCCAGAACCCGGACGAGGTGCGCGAGCTGCTCGCCTCGTACGAGGAGGCGTCCCCGACGTTCGGCGCGGACTTCGCCTGGGCGACGCTCCAGTGCGGCCTGTGGCCCGTGGAGCCCAGCGGCCACCCGGTCTCCATCCCGGCCGCCGGCGCGGCGGACATCCTCGTCCTCGGCACCACCCGCGACCCGGCCACCCCCTACGCCTGGGCTGAGGGCCTCGCCGAGCAGCTGGAGTCCGGCATCCTCATCTCGTACGACGGAGACGGCCACGGCGCCTACGCCGTCGGCAGCGACTGCGTGGACGAGGCGGTCAACGCCTACCTCCTGGACGACGTCAGCCCGGAGAACGGCACGACCTGCTGACGCGGGGGGTCGGTCCGTCGCTCTGCTGAGAGCCGATCGACCCCCGACGCCCCGTCCCGCCCCGTACCGTCGTGGCATGGCGAGGGTGCGGTGCGACGGCGTCGAGTTCGGCTACGACGAGGCGGGCAGCGGCCCCGTGGTGGTCCTCCTCCACGGGGCGATGACCGACCGCCACGTGTGGGACCACCAGTTCGCGGCCCTCGCCGAGGACCACCGGGTGATCCGGTACGACGCGCGCGGCACCGGGGAGTCCGGGTCCGGCGCGGGGGAGTTCGCCCACCACGAGGACCTGCTGGCCCTGCTCGACGCGCTGGACGTGGCGTCCGCCACCCTCGTCGGCACCTCCATGGGCGGCGCCCGCGCCCTCGACGCGACCCTGGCCGCGCCCGACCGCGTCACCGCCCTGGCCCTGATCTCCTCGGGCCTCTCCGGCCACAGCTGGCCGGCGGAGATGGCGGCGCAGGCCAGGGAACGGGTCCACAGCGCCGTGGACCCGGCCCGGCTGGCGCGGTACCGCGAGGGGACGGCGCTGCCGGAGCTGGCGGCCTTCCTTCCCCACGACGCCGAGGCGTTCGCGGCGGCCCACGTGCGCTGGATGGTCCCCGACACCGCCGCCCCAGGGGTCGTCGAGCGGCTCACGGCGATGATGCGCGAGGTGATGACGCGGGCGTGGAACGGCACGGGTCCGCCCGCCGAGGAGCGCACGGCGGCGACCTCGCTCGCCGACCTGTCCCGCATCCGGGTGCCGACCCTGGTGGTCAACGGCCTGGCCGACCTGCCATGGATCCAGCAGCTCTCGACCCAGCTGGCCACCACCATCCCCGGCGCCCACCACGTCGACCTCCCCCAGACCGGCCACCTCGCACCCACGGAACGCCCGGCCGAGGTCACGGCCCTGCTGCGCGAGCTGCTGGTGAGCACCCGCCCGGCGGGCGGGGCAGAGCCCATCACGAAGCCATGTAGACTGGGCGCGGCCCTTTGAGGCCCCGCCGCCTTAGCTCAGTCGGCCAGAGCGACGCACTCGTAATGCGTAGGTCAAGGGTTCGATTCCCTTAGGCGGCTCCGCCAGAAGCCCAGGTCATGTGGACCGTGACCTGGGCTTGTTCTTGTCCGTTGGCCCTGCCTGGGCGGGGAGTCTGGTGCCGGGTCACTGACAGGCCTGCGTGCGGGCTCGCACGGTGGTTCTTGTCAGTGGTCTCGCCGCGCAGCTTCTCAGGAACGCGTTCACGACGTGCTCGAAGCCGTCGATCACCGTCTCGTCCAGGGCGGATGTGGCACCGCGGACTCGTGGAGTCGACCGTTGGCGGTGCTCTGTTGGGGGGTGGGTCGGACGTCGCGGTGGCTCTCGATGCCGGGTTGCGTCGTGCCCTCGGCCGGTCGGGTGACACTTGGTGGCGGTGGGGCTCGGTGCGTGGCACGGTGCTGACATGCAAGGACTGGCCTACCGCATCGGCGCCGCCCTCGAACGTCGCACGGGGCTGCGCGTGTCCCGCGCGCCCAGGGAGGGCTCGGCGGGCACCACGGGTAAGGCCGCCGCGGCGCGGCCTCCGGTGGATCCGGCGGCTGACCGGCTGTTGGTCGCCCCGGTGTTCGTGCTCTCCGCGCCCCGCTCGGGGTCCACGCTGATGCGGGTGGTGCTCGACAGCCACTCGCAGCTCCACGCCCCCATCGAGACCCACGTCCGGCGCCTGGCCGTGCGCTTCACCACCCGCCTCAGCCGTACCGCCATGGACGCGCTGGGCCACGGCGTCGCCGACGTGGAGCACATCCTGTGGGACCGGATGCTCCACCGCGAGCTGTTGCGCAGCGGCAAGCGCACGGTCGTGGAGAAGACGCCGAGCAACGTCTTCGTCGCCGAACGGCTCGCCCTCGCCTGGCCCGACGCCCGCTTCGTCTTCCTGCTGCGTCACCCAGCCGCCATCGCCCGGTCCTGGCACGAGGCCGACCCCGCCCGCCGCCCGATGAACCGGGCTGTGCCGCACACCCTCCGGTACGTCCGGGCCCTGGAGCGCGCCCGCCGCGCCCTCCCCGGGCTCACCGTCCGCTACGAGGACCTGACCGCCGACCCCGAGGCCACGGTCCGCCGCGTCTGCGACTTCCTCGACGTGCCGTGGGAGCCCGGCATGATCTCCTACGGCCGGCACGACCACGGCAACGGCACCTTCACCAAGGGCATGGGCGACTGGCGCGACAAGATCCGCTCCGGCACCGTCCAGCCCGGCCGGCCGCTGCCCCGCCCCGACGAGGTGCCCCGCGCGCTGCGCGAGATGTGCGCCCGCTGGGAGTACCTGCGCGCGTGACGCCGACCGAACGGCTCGGTCGGAAACCCCGTCAGGGACGGGCGGGTCGGGGCGGGCACGGTGCTGGAGGACCGTTCGCGCGGCCTTCTAGCGTGGGGCGACGGCCGAGGCGACCGCGAGGACGGCGCGGGCGGTCGTTCCGTCCGGCCAGGTCCACCCGGCGACGAGGTGCGCGGGCGGGTTCTGTGCGGGCTCCGCCGGTCGCAGGACGCGGTTGAGGTGGACGTCGAGGCCGTCGACGGGGGCGGTGCCGTGCACGGTGACGGTCGGGTCAGGGGTGTCACTCAGGCTCTGGTGCTGCGGCGTCGCCTCGCCGCGCAGGAGCGCGCGCAGCCGCGCCGTCACCACCGGATCGTGAGCGCCGTCGTAGATCCAGCGGGTGCCGAGCACCCCGTGCTCGGAGGTGCCGATCAGCGCCTCCTCGGGGACGCCCTCCAACGCCTCACCTCGGTAGCCCAACGGGACCAGGTACGCCACCGGTTCCGGCGTGGTGGCGTCCACCACGACCATGATCTCGATGCCGACCTCGCCCTCCGGATCGTCCAGACGGAACCCGCCGGCCCTCACCAGTTCGGGCGTGGCCGTGCTGCCCAGGTACCAGGTCTGCTTCGGCAGCCACGCGGTGAGCAACTCCAGCTTGGTGGGCGTCATGGTGGTGCGGTGGATGGTGGCCATGCGAACTCCTCGGGGTGCTGGTGTCCGTCCGTCCTCGAACGGTAGGTGATCGACCGGGAGGGGGAACGCCTGGGCGACGTGTGGTCGGGGTCAACGAGGTGCCGTGTCCCGCCAGGGCCTGGGGCCCGGGCCGGTCGGGTGTGTGCCCGTGACGCTCGTGACCACCGAGTAGAGGCTGGTCTCGGCGGTGATGAAGAGGCGGTTGCGCTTGGTGCCGCCCCAGGAGATGTTGGAGACCGCCTCGGGGACGTCGAGCCGCCCGATGAGGGTGCCGTCGGGGGCGTAGCAGTGCACGCCGTCGGTCATCGCCGCCGCCCAGAGTCGGCCGGCGTCGTCGAAGCGGAGGTTGTCGAAGCGGGCGTCCTCGCGGGCCGTGGCGTCGGCGAAGATCTCGCCGTCCGACAGCGTGCCGTCCTCGCGGACGTCGAAGACCCGGATGAAGCCCGCCCGGGTGTCGGAGACGAACAGGCGTCGCTCGTCGGCGGAGAAGACCAGGCCGTTCGGGGCGCCGAAGCAGTCGGCGACCAGCCGGACCTCGCCGGTGGCGGGGTCGACGCGGTAGACGTTGTTGGAGCCGATCTCGCTGTCCCCGCGAAAGCCCTCGTAGTCGCTGGTGATGCCGAAGTCCGGGTCGGAGAACCAGATCGAGCCGTCGGACTTCACCGCCGCGTCGTTCGGGCTGTTCAGGCGCTTGCCCTGCCAGCGGTCGGCCAGCACCGTGACCGTGCCGTCGTGTTCGGTCCTGGTGACCCGGCGGTTGCCCTGCTCGCAGGTGACGAGTCGGCCCTGGCGGTCGAGGGTGTTGCCGTTGGTGTGCCCGGCTGAGCGGCGGAAGGTGCTGACGGCGCCGGTCTCCTCGTCCCAGCGCAGCATGCGGTCGTTGGGGATGTCGCTCCAGACCACCTGCCGCCAGGCGGGGACGTAGACGGGGCCCTCGGCCCAGCGGCAGCCGGTGTACAGGACCTCCAGGCCGTCGTCGCCGTACATGCACCGCCCGGTGCGGAACCGGTCGTCGAACATCTCGTACAGCGCGGGCCGCCGCTCGCTGGTCATGGGGGTTCTCCTCCTGGTCGGGCAGCGATGGCCGAAGGTGGTTCGGTGTTTCGGGAAGAGTGGAGGATGACATATGGTGATGGCAAGACTTGGCCGAACGGAGAGTCGTGGATCACATTGATCGCGCCCTGGTGGCGCAGCTCCAGCAGGACGCCACCCAGTCCTACGCGGCGTTGGGCCGGGGCGTGGGACTGTCCGCCGGCGCGGCGCACGAGCGCGTGCGGAAGCTACGGGAACGGGGCGTCATCCGGCGCACCACCGCCGAGGTGGACCCGGTGGCGGTGGGCGCCGGCGTGCTGGCCTACGTGATGGTCGACTCGACCTCCTGGATGGGGGATTCGGCGGAGAGTTTCGCGGCGCTCCCCGAGGTCATGGAGGCGCACATCATCGCCGGCAGCGCGTCGGTGCTGGTGAAGGTCAGGACCGCCACCACCGAGCAGCTCCAGGACGTGCTGCGTCGGATCTACGCGATCGACGGGGTCAGCGGGACGCAGGCCACGGTGGTCCTGGAGACCTTCTTCGAGCGCCCGGTCTCCCCCCGGACCGCTGACGGGACGTGACCGCCGTTCCCGGCCCGCCGCCGTGAGGGCTACGCGCCCGCCGCCCGGAGGGCGGCCCAGCGGACGCGGGTGGCCGCGTGTTCGGGGAGGTGGCGGTTGGTGTGGAGGCGGGTGGCGGCGGTGGTGAGGGCCTTGCCGAGGGAGGGGTCGGTGAGGAGGTCCGCGCAGTGGCGGGCCAGGGCGGCGGCGGTGTCGGCGACGGCCAGGTGGTCGCCGGCGACGACGTCGAGGCCCTCGGCGCCGATCGTGGTGCTGACCACCGGGACGCCGTGCGCGAAGGCTTCGAGGATCTTGATGCGGGTGCCGCTGCCCACCCGCAGCGGGACGACGACCAGGTCGGCGGCCCGCAGGTGGGGCGTCATGTCCTCGACCGCGCCGGCGACCTCGACGTGGGGGCCCGCCAGGGCGGCGACCTCGGGGGTCGACGCGCCCGCCAGCACGACGCGTGCGTCGGGGACGCGCTCGTGGATCAGCGGCAGGATCTCGCGCGTCAGCCAGGCGGCGGCGTCCGCGTTGGGCGGCCAGTCGAAGGAGCCCTGGAAGAGGATCGTCGAGCCCGACGGGTGAGGCGGGTGAGGCGGGTGGGAGGGGGGAGCGGGGTAGGTGTTGGGGACCACGACGGTGTGGGCCGCGTTCAGGCGGGTCATGTCGTCGGCGCAGGCGACGACGGCCACGTCCACCTCGCGTGCCAGCCGCTGGTGGACGCGTTCCCACCAGGCGATCGAGCGGCGCGCCTGCGTCCGCTGCCACGGCGTCAGCGGGACGCCCCACACGCCCCGGCCGAGCCGTGCCCAGCGGCGGATCAGCACGTCCTCGAAGTCGTCCACGTCGACGACGGTGCGCCCGGTGAACCGGCCGCGCAGTGGCAGCCAGGCGCGTTCCCGGTTGAACCACACCAGCGTGTAGCGGGTGTCGGTGGACCAGGCGGGCAGGGCGGCGGCGCGGGTGAGGGCGCGGCGCTGGTGGGCGGCGTGGGCGGCGGACGGGCCGCGGGCGGCGATCTCCAGGAAGGCGCGGGCGCCGGAGTAGGCCGGCATGGTGACGGTGCCGGTGCGGGCGAAGTGGGCGGTCTCCTCGGGCGGGGGCGGCGCGGCGTCCGGGGGCGCGAGGAAGAGGGCGTCCACGGGGCCGAGTTCGGCGAGGGCGTGGGTGACCACGTCCATGCGCCGCACCGCGCCGTTGGCGGGTCGGCGGGGCAGGATGTCGCTGACGAAGAGGGAGCGGATCATCGGTCGGCCCTGCCCTCCGGTGTCGGATGGGGTGTCGTGGCGGACGGTGTGGCGGGTGGGGTGGTGGGGGGGGGTCATCGAGGGGGCGTCTCGTTTCGTACGTGCCGGTGCCGGCGCCGGTGCCGGTGCCGCCGGCGGGGGTGGCGCGGGTGGGGTGGTGAGGGCGCGGCGGGTGGCGAGGAGGGTGTAGGCCAGGCCCACGGCCCAGCCGACGACCGCCGCCCACATGACGCCGTCGACGCCCCACGCCTGGCCCAGCGCGTACGACAACGGCAGCCGGACCACGCCCAGCGACACCACCGTGCAGGCCAACGGCACGACGGTGCGGGCGATGCCGTTGAACCAGCCGTGCAGCACGACCATCAGGGTGTAGCAGAGGAAGAACGGCGCCGTGATGAGGATGTAGCGCTCCGTGATCAGGCGCGTGGCGGGGCTGTCGGAGAAGAGGGCGGCGATGGGCCCGCGCCCGGTGAGGAGGAGAAGGGTGACGGCCGCGGTGAGCGCGACGGTGAGCCACGCGGTGTGGCGGACGCCCACCCGGACGCGCACCGCGTGCCCGGCGCCGGTGTTCTGCGCGGTGAAGACCATCAGCGCGCCGGAGAGGGTGAGGAAGAGGACGCTGGTCAGCAGCTCCAGCCGGGCGACGACGGTCAGCGCGGCGAGGGCCGACTCCCCGAACGGCGTGATGATCCAGACCAGGACCAGGACGCCCACGCCGACGAGGAGGTACTGCGCGGCCATCGGGGTCCCGATCCGCAGGCCCCGCCGCACCTCGGCCCGCACCGTGGCGGCCGTGACCCGGTCCGGGCCGGGCGGGCGGCGGCGTTGCTCGCGCACCAGGCGGGCGAGGCCGAGCGCCGCCGCGAGGGCGTTGGCGGCCAGCACGGCGAGCGCCGCGCCCGCGATCCCGAGCCGCCAGGGCCCGACGAACAGCCAGGCGAACGCCGCGTTCAGCACGCTCGCGACGATCATCAGGCCGGTGGCGGCGCGGGCGTCGCCGCGGCCGGTCAGGACGGCGCACACGGCGCCGAGCGCGTAGACCGCGACCATGCCCGCGCCGAGCGTCACCATGAACGTGCGGGCCTGGGCGGCGACCTCGCCCGTCACGCCCGCGAGCGTCAGCAGCGGGCCGGTGGCCAGGACGGCGGCCACGGCGCAGACCGCCGACCACCCGGCGGTGCACACCGCGAGCGCCGCCAGCGTGCTCGGGTCGTCGCGCCGCCCGGCGCCGGCGAGGTGCCCGAGCCGCACCGAGAACGCGGCGGAGACGCCGGTGAACAGCGACGTCAGGATCGTGTACAGCGGCTGCGCCGCGCCCATCGCGGCCAGCCCGGTGACGCCCACGTAGCGGCCGACGACCGCGCTGTCGACCAGCAGGTACCCCTGCTGGAGGAGGTTGGCCAGGGAGAGCGGGGCCGCGATCCCGACGACGCCGGTCAGGACCGGGCCCCGCGTCAGGTCCGGCACGTCACTCTCCGGGCTCTCCGGGCTCTCCGGGCTCTCCGGGCTCTCCGGGCGAGGTGAGCAGCTCGTCGAGCCAGGAGTCGTCGTCCGGGAGGTCGGTGTCGTCCGCGTCGTACTTGGTGTCGATGAGCCGCGCGACGGCGACGACGGTGCGCTCGCTCATCAGGTCGACGGTGTCGAACGGGCGGCCCAGGCAGGCGGTGATGTTGTTGCCGATGGTCAGCGCCATGATCGAGTCGCCGCCCATGTCACGGAAGTCGGCGTGCACGTCGATCGCGGGATAGCCGAGGGCGTGCGCCAGGCAGCGGCCCACCATCCGTTCGCTGTCGGTGTACTTGTCGTCCTCGCGTCCGGTGAGGCGCACCTCGGTGTTCTCCACGGCCTCGCGGACGCGGGCGACCTTCTGCTGTATCCGCTGTTCGAGCGCCACCATCCCGAGATCGATCTTGTCCGTGATGTCCTGGGAGAGGGTGACGTGGTACGTCCGCAGGACGCTCATCAACTCGCTCCCGTAGTTGACCTCACCGGCGAAGAACCCCGCCCGGTCGCCCCGGAGGGCCGCGTCGACGAGGTCGAGCCCGGCGCGGGTGCGCAGCGACCGGAACGCCAGGTCCTCGTTGGCGCCGGCGGCGACCGCCATGCCGACCTCCCGCCAGGCGACCCAGTCGACGCTGACCACGCGGTGCTCGGGGGTGTTCAGCGTGCGTGCCAGGTGGTCGAGGTAGAAGTTCGCGGCGGCGTAGTCGGCCTGTCCGAGGGCCGGGAAGACCGCCGCGACCGAGGACATGTGCAGCACGAAGTCGGGCCTGTCGTCCCGGGTCAGGTGGTGGAGGAGGAACGCGCCGCGCAGCTTCGGCCGCAGCACGGACGCGAAGCCGGCCTCGTCCCGGTACGCGATGAGGTTGTCGCCGGGCACGCCGGCGGCGTGCACGATGCCGTCCAGTCGGCCGTGGGCGGCGCGGATCGTGTCCACCACGGCGGCCAACGCGGCCTCGTCGGCGACGTCGGCGACGACCGGGTGCACCTCCGGGCCGAGCGCGGCGATCTCGCGGACCGCGGTGACGCGCGCGAACGCGGGATGCCGTGGGTCGGCGGCGACGGCCTCCCACTCGGCGCGCGGCGGCAGGCCGGTGCGGCCGAGCAGGTACAGGTGGCTGTCGGGGGCGCGTTCGGCGAAGTGCCGGGCCGTCTCCAGGCCGATGCCGCCGAGGCCGCCGGTGATCAGGTAGGCGCCGCCGGGTCGCAGGTAGGTCGCGCGGACCGCCGGGATTTCCGGCAGTTCGGCGAAGGACTCGCGGTACTTCTCGCCGCCGCGCAGCGCGTACACGCCGGCCTGCGTGGCGAGGATCTCCGCGCCCAGCAGCGTCGCCGGCACCGCGTCGTCGACGTCGATGGCCCGCACGGTGACGTACGGGTACTCCCGGGCGATCGCCTTGGCCAGCCCGGCGAGCGCCGCGTGTTCCGGGACGATCCCGGGCTCCCCGGGGACGACCGCGAGCGCCCGTCGGGTCAGCACCACGAGGTCGATCCGCGCGCCCGCGAGCATCAGCGCCTTCGCCAGGCGGAAGAGGCCGGTCAGGTGCGTCTCGACGCGGTGGTCGAGCGTCGCCGGGTCGGCCGCCGCCGTGTCGTCGAAGGCGAGCGCGTACACGAGGTGGGTGTACGCGCCGTCGACGAGTTCCTCGGCGAGCCCGTCCAGGTCGGCGGTGGCGCTGGTGGCGTCCGGGGTGAGCAGCACCGCGTCCCGCGGCAGGGCGGCGGCCACGGTGTCGGCGGCGGCCGGGCTCACCACCGCCATCACGCGGCCCGCCGGGCCGCCGGGCGTCGCGAGCGGCGCCGGGGCGAAGGACACCTCGTGGGTCACCGGGTGGTCGACGCGCGGCGTGGCCAGCGCGAACCGCTCGCGCCAGGTGTCGGGGAAGTCGATCCAGGCGCGGGTCTCGTCGAACTCGTACGGCGGCAGGTGCACGGTGCGGGGCCGCTGCCCCTCGCGCTCGTCGTACTGCGCGCGCAGGTCCAGCTCCCGGCCGCCGGCCCAGGCGCGGGCGGCGTCGGCCTGGGCGGCGTCCGGCACCTGGCCGGCCTCCGTGGCCGCCAGCGCCGCCCGCAGCGCGGGCAGATCGGCGATCGCGTAGGCGAGCCGGTGGGCGTGTCCGGCGCGGGAGACGTTCGAGGTCCAGCAGACGTCGCGGATGTCGCCGTCGATCCGCCCGTCGTCGATCGCCTCGCGGTAGCGGGTGACGAGCCGGGCGAGCGACGCGGGGGTCCGCGCGCTGAGGGTGAACAGGTACGGCGGCCGGTCCTCCCTGGCGGTCGCCGCCGGCGACGGGGTCGGGGCCGGGGCCGTCGGCGCCGGGGTGGGGACGAACTCCTCCAGCACGACGTGCGCGTTGGTGCCGCCGAGGCCGAAGGCGCTGACCCCGGCGCGGCGGGGGCCGTCCTCCGCCGTCCACGGGCGCGCCTCCAGCGGCACGTACACCGGTCCCTCGGCCAGGTCGATCGCGTTGTTCGGCCGGGTGTAGTTCGCCAGCGGCGGGATCACGCGGTGCCGCAGCGCGAGCGCGGCCTTGATGACGCCCATCACGCCCGAGCCCTCGAAGAGGTGGCCGATGTTCGCCTTCACCGAGCCCACCGCGCAGAACCCCCGGTCGTCGGTGCCGTCGGCGAACGCCCGCCGCAGCCCCTCGTACTCGATCGGGTCGCCGACGCGGGTGGCGGTCCCGTGCACCTCCAGGTAGCCGATCGAGCGGGGCTCGACGCCGGCCTCCCGCCACGCGGCCCGCAGCAGCTCGGCCTGGGCGCGGGCGTCGGGCGCGGTCATCATCTCGGAGCGGCCGTCGTGGTTGGCCGCGCTGCCCTTGATCACCGCGTAGACCTGGTCGCCGTCGGCCAGCGCCCGGTCCAGCCGCTTGAGGACGACCGCCCCCGAGCCCTCGCCGAAGCCGGTGCCGTCGGCGCTCTCGTCGAAGGTGCGGGTCTCGCCGTCGGAGGACTCGATGCCGATCCGGGTGTGGGGGTGGCGCATGGGCGCGAGCGTGATCCGGGTGCCGGCCACGACGGCCATCTCGCAGTCGCCGAGCAGCAGCCCCGCCCTGGCCTGGTGGAGCGCCAGGAGGGAGGCGGAGCAGGCGCTGTCGACCACCATGCTGGGGCCGCGCAGGTCGAACACGTACGACAGCCGGTTGGCCAGCATCGTGACGATGTTGCCGGTGATGCCCAGCTGGCCCAGCGCCGGGTCGATGCGGCAGAAGTACTCCATGTACGACCAGCCGGGGTTGGCCGCGTAGCCGACGTACACGCCGGTGCGGCTGCCGGCCAGCCGGTCGCCGGTGTAGCCGGCGTCCTCCAGCGCGCGGTACGCCGTGCGCAGGATCAGCCGCTGGTGCGGGTCGGTGGCGGCGGCCTGTTTCGGGGTCATGCCGAAGAACTCGTGGTCGAACAGGTCGATCCGGTCCAGGAAGCTGCCGTCGTGGAAGGCGATGTCGTCCTCGGTGTCGGGTACCAGCGCCGTCTCCCAGTGGTAGCGCAGGTACTCCTCCAGCTCGCGGCGCCGCCGGGCGGGGAACGGCCGGGTGAGGCTGCGGCCGGTGCGGACGATGTCCCAGAAGGCGTGCTGGTTCGGCGCGTCCGGCACCTCGACCGACAGTCCGACGACGGCGACGTCCGTGGTCGAGGCCGAGCCTGAGGGCGGGGTCGAGCGCGAGGGCGGGGTCGACTGCGAGGTCGTGGGCGTGCTCATACGCGTTCCTCCGTGGGCTGTGCCGTGATCCGGGCGATGAAGGCGGTGAGGGTGGTGCCGTTGACCTCGTCGAAGTGGTCGACGCCGGCCGCGCGGAGCGCCCGGACCGTGCGCACCCACTCCACCGGGTGGGAGATCTGCCGGCTCAGCAGCTCGACGGCCTGCTCGGGGACGAACGGGGCGCCGGTGACGCTGGACATCACGGGCGTGTGCCCGGCGCGGAAGGTGTACTCGCGCAGGACCCTCGCGAACGCCCGGCCGGCCGAGGCCATGAGGGGCGTGTGGAACGGGCCGCTGACGGGCACCGGCAGCACCCGGGCGCCCGGACCGCGCAGCGCCCTGACCGCGAGCCCCAGCTGGCGCCGTTCGCCGGCCACCGTCACCTGCCGGTCGCTGTTGCGGTTGGCGACGTGGACCAGGCTGAGGCCGGCGCCGCGCAGCGTCGCCTCGACCCGCGAGGAGTCGAGCCCGACGACGGCCACCATCGCGCCGTCGGTGACCTCGGCCATCAGCTCGGCGCGGCGACGGACCAGCGCCAGGCCGTCCATCAGGTCGACGACGCCGGCGGCCACCAGCGCGTTGAACTCGCCCAGGCTGTGCCCGGCGACGTAGTCGGGCCGCCGGCCGTCGCGCTCGCGGCGCAGCCAGGACAGCGCGTTGACGAGGAAGACGGCGGGCTGCGCGTAGCGGGTGTCGGAGAGCCGGTCGTCGGGGTCGTCGCGGCACAGCCGTTCCACGGGGTAGCCGAGCACCTCGGACGCGGCGGCGGTCTCGCGCGGGTACCGCGCGAACAGTTCTTCTCCCATGCCCTTGCGCTGTACGCCCTGGCCCGGGAAGACCAGACAGTGCATCGTGGACGCTCCTTGTCAGGCGGTTGCTGCGGCGGTTGGTTCGGGGACGCTGTGGTAGCGCAGGCCGTCGTGGCTGCCGCGCAGGCTCTGCCGGGTGAACATCCGGGCGGAGGGTCCGGGACCGAAGTCGACGACGTGGTCGGGCCGGCAGTCCTCGATCGCGGCGCGGACCGTGCCGGGCCAGTCCAGCGGCCGGCTCACCGAGTGGGTGAGGACCTCGGCCAGCAGGTCGTGGCGGTGCTGGAGGTTGGTCGGCGCGTCGGCGACGTACACCGGGATGGCCAGCAGTTCGCCGGTGAGCGGGAACGTCATGAAGAGCGACCGGTCCGCCAGCGCGGCGCGCACCGCCGGCTCCATCAGGGGGGTGTGGAACGGGGCGGTGCTGCGCAGGTACGCCCACCGCACCCCGGGCTCGGTCAGCCGCCGCGCGTGGCTCGCCCGGAACGCGGCGAGGTCGGCCGGGTCGCCGGCCAGCACGTGGGAGCGGGCGGAGTTCGCGAGCGCCAGGTGGACGGGGGAGCCCGTCACGAGCTCACGCAGCTCCTCGGCCGGCACGCCCTGCACGGCCGCCATCGGCGTGGCCGCGCCCATCCGGGGCGGTGCCCCCTGGTGGCAGCGGATCAGGGTCAGGGCGGTCATCGCGATCAGGTCGTGGCAGAACGCGGTGTACTCGCGGCGGCTGATCATGCGCAGCCCCGCGACCATCGCGCCGGCCAGGCCCATGCTGTGGCCGATGGCGGCCACCGGGGCGGGCCGGTCGTGGTGCGTGGCGCCGATCGCGGGTTGCAGGAGACACAGGTGGTAGATGTGGGCGCACAGGCCGTCCACGACGGAGTGCGCCAGGGTGGCGGCGTCGGGCGTGTCGCCGCGCAGCCAGGCGGTCAACGGGATGCCGCCGGGCAGCTCCCGGCGGTAGGCGTCCGCGCCGACGTGGTCGAGGACGCGCGCCACCGCCTCGGTCGCGGCGGCGAAGTACCGCGCGTTCTCCGGGCGGGCGTAGAGCGCTCGGAGTGCGGCGAGTGGCGGGCCCTGCATGCCGGCAAGGCCGCTGAAGAGGAATAACTGTCGCACGTGTCCCTCGCGGTGTGCGGCTACCGGCTACTGACCGTGGCCGGGAGCAGGATCTGCGGAAGGTCGGCCGCCTCGTCGACGAGGAGCCGTGCCGCCTGCTGTTCGCGTGTCCGTAGGTGCGCCAGGCCGCGGCGGAGCCGGTCCGCCGGCAGCGCGGGCAGCCCTTCCTGGAAGGCGCTGACCCGGTCCGACAGCGCGGTGGCGAGCTGCGCGATCCGGGCGTACGCGGCGCGGAGCCGCTCGCTGTGGGCGGTGTGCGCCAGGAACCGGCAGAACAGGGTGCGGGAGCCGGCCAGCAGGGCCAGGCTGTTGACGCCGGGCGCGCGGTAGGTGGCGGCGACCGTCGCGCGTTCCGTGACGAGGTTGTCGCCGACGGCGTCGTAGAGCTCGAAGTCGTCGCGGAAGGTGGCGAGGAACGCGCGGTACGCGGCCTCGAAGCCGTCCCGGTCGGGGTCGGCGACCTTCCGGACGGTGGCGCAGCCGGTGAACCAGCGGTCGGGTTCCCGGGCGTATCCCTCGCGGAGCACGTCCCATCCGACGGTCTCCGTGAAGAACTCGTGGTCGTCGGCGATGTTGTCGACGAGCAGGACGTCGGTGTCGCTCGTGCCGCAGACCAGGTAGGAGTGCAGGAACGCGTACTCCTCGGGGACCGTTCCGACCCGGTCCATGAACTCCACCCAGTAGGGGAAGTGGTGCCGGGGCGCGTAGAAGAACACCGGCTGCCCCGCGGCGATGAACCCGGCCAGGCCGGACTCGAAGCGGGCCAGGTCGACGGTCCCGGCCTCGAACACCTCGAAGCCGAGCAGGCGCAGGTCCGCGCCGGTCCCGTACGGGGTGTCGAACGCCCAACGGTCCCGCCCGAGCAGGTAGCAGTGGCGGTAGATCGCCGAGGTGGAGCCCAGCGCCCCGTACATCAGCAGGTCGGTCCAGGGTGTCTGGCCGCCGACGTACGCCAGGAGCTGGCCCGTCCGGCAGTGCAGGTGGTTGTTCGGATCCTGCGTGCGGATCCGGTCCACGCCGGGGAGCGTGATCATCCGGTCGCCGGGCACCGGCGGGGACCTCCGTTCGGCGACGCCTGGGCGGCGGTGGGCGCGTCCGGCCGTGCGTTCGATAAGGGCGCCGGGGGGCGTGTGTCTGTTCGCATGGGGCCACACGATGTCAGCAGTGTCCGCATCTGGTCAAGAAATCGATAAATTTTCATAATTGGCCCTGTATGACCGAAATCTTTCGAGGTGACGGGGCGCTCCGCTTCACGAATGGGCCGTGAGTGCGCCGACGGGGCGCGCGTGACGACGCCCACGAGTCCGGCTACGGCGGAGGAGAGGAAACGGTTCACTGGGCCCGTCGACGCGGGCTCGCCCGATCGGGTCGCCCGACCGGGTCGGGCGGCGGTCGCGCGACGGTCGTGCGCTCCTCGGCGGTCGGGTGCGCGGCGCGCTCGGGTCGCCGACCGTCGCCTTCGCGTCAACGTGACGCGCCTCGGTCTCGCTCGCGGGTCGGGGTCGTGACAAAGCGGCGGGGCTGTCGTAGCGTCCCAACGTACGTAATTCCGAAGCACGTTCGATATATCGGGCACGCAGAGGAGCCGCTGTGACCCCCACACCCACCCCCACACCCCCACGGAGGCGGCGCCGACACCGTCGTCTCCTCGCCGTCCTGCTGGCCGCCGCGGTCGGCGGCACGGCGCTCCTGCTCGGGCCGGGCGGCCAGGCCGCCACCGCGGGCACCGACGCGGGCCGCGACGGTGGCGCCACCGCCCAGGCCGCCGCGGACGCCGCGGACACTCCGGGCGCCCCCACCGCCCCCGGTGCTCCCGCCGACGGACCGTCCCCCACCGCCGCGTTCACCAACCCGGTCGTGCCGGGCCCCAACGCCGCCGATCCGTCGATCGTCCACCACGAGGGCGCGTACTACCACATCGCCACCACCTGGGCCTCGCACTGGGAGATCCGTACCGCCCCCACCCTGGGCGGACTGGCCTCCGCCGACCCCGTGACGGTCTACGAGGAGTCAGCCCCCGAGCGCTGCTGCAACTTCTGGGCCCCGGAGCTGCACCTCCTCGACGGGCCGAACGGCCAGCGCTGGTACCTCACCTACAGCGCGGGCGTCGCCCAGGACATCGACCACCAGAACGTCCACGTGCTGGAGAGCGCGGGCACCGACCCCATGGGCCCGTACACCTACAAGGGCCAGGTCGACCCGTACGGCGACGACCGGTGGATGATCGACAGCACCTACCTCACCACCGACAACGGTGAGCTGTACATGCTGTACTCCTTCTGGGAGGGCACGCAGAACATCTACGTCGCCCCGATGGAGAACCCCTGGACCCCGGCCTCGCCGGGCGTGCGGATCGCGACCCCCACCCACGACTGGGAGATGTCGGGCGCCGGCGTCAACGAGGGCCCCGCCGTCCTCCAGCACGACGGCCGCACCTTCGTCACCTTCTCCGCCTCGCACTGCGACACCCCCGACTACAAGCTGGGGCTGCTGGAGCTGACCGGCGACCCGATGGACCCGGGCGCCTGGCGCAAGTTCCCCGAGCCGGTCTTCGAGCGCAACGACGCGGCCGGCGTCTACGGCCCCGGCCACAACCAGTTCTTCACCTCCCCCGACGGCACCGAGACCTGGGTCGTCTACCACGCCAACCCCTCGGCCTCCGACGGCTGCGGCGCCTCCCGCACGACCCGGGCGCAGCCCATCACGTGGAACGAGGACGGCACGCCCGAGTTCGGCGTGCCGGTGGCTCCGGGCGAGGAACTGGCCGGCCCCTCGGGCGAGTAGCGACGCGGACGCGCCTGCGAACGGTCCCCGGTGTGCTGGACGGCGCGCCGGGGACCTCGCGGCCGGACCTCGGCCCCGGGGCCGGGACCCCGGGGCCGGGACCCCGGGGCCTCCCGCGTCGCGACGGGAGCCCCGGTGCTCCGGTCAGCGAGGGGTGAGGAGGCAGAACTCGTTGCCCTCCGGGTCGGCCAGGACCGTCCAGTGGATCGCGGACCGGTCGAAGTCGGGGTCGGTGGCGCCCAGGGCGCGCAGTCGGGCCGCCTCCGCGGCCATGTCGTCACCGGGGTAGGGGCGGACGTCGAGGTGGACGCGGTTCCACACGCTCTTGGTGTCCGGGGTGCGGACGAACTCCAGGTAGGGGCCGACGCCTTGGGCGGAGCGCAGGGACGCGTGCCCGTCGGTGACCTCGTGCACCGTCCAGTCCATCGCCTCGCCCCAGAAGCGGGCCATCTCCCGCGGGTCGGCGCAGTCGACCACGACCGCGGCGATCGGTCCGGTGTCCCGGTAGATCGGGCGGGGCTCCAGGACGCAGAACTCGTTGCCCTCCGGGTCGGCCAGGACCGTCCAGGGGACCTCGCCCTGCCCCACGTCGGCGGGTGTCGCGCCGAGAGCCTTCAGACGCGCGACCAGCTCCGTCTGATGGGCGGTCGAGGTGGTGGCCAGGTCGACGTGCACGCGGTTCTTGACCGTCTTGGGCTCGGGGCGGGCGATGATGTCGATGCAGACGGCCACGGGGTCGGGGTAGGAGAAACCCACGGGTTCGAGGTTGGTCACGCCGGGTGCCTCGCTGTCGACACCCCAGCCGAGTGCCTCGGCCCAGAACCGGCCGAGCGCGGAGTCGTCCCGGGCCTTCATGTTGATCTGCACGAGTCGTGTCGCCATGCCGCCGATCCTAGGAGCTGCCTCCGGCCCGGGCCCGCTACGGAGGCCGCGGCGTCCACCGCGCCCGCGTCCGCGTCCGCACCCGCGCCCGACGGGCGGTGTGACCCGTACGACACCGGGTGCTGGAGGGAGACCGGCGCACGGGTGGGTGAGGGGTTGTTCTGAGGGGGCACGGGCGCCCGCTCTGCCGCCGCCGTGCCCCGATGCGCCCTGACCCGTCCCACGGCTCGGCGGCCCCGGACAGGGGCGCCACCGCGCTGCCCGTGCCGCCCCCGCCGGGGCGGTCGTGATGCTCTGGCCAGGGCTTATGCACCGGTGTCGCGCGCGTGAGGGTTCGGGAGACGAGGTGGCGCATCAGTGATCATCGCGGCCTGGAGCCCACACAGGCATATGACGCTCGGTGGATTGGGCGCATACAGAGTGGAGTTCGGGGGCACACAGCGAACGCGATGACGCGGCCCGACGCGGTGCGTCGGCCGCGAGCGACGACATGGGACGAGGAGACGATGGCCGGACGCGACGAGGAGCACGGTGGCGGCCGTCCGGCCGCCCTCCCCGCCCTCCCCCTCGCTCCGCGCGTGACGCGTCGGCCACGGCGTCGGGCGTCGCGCCGGCACGCGGCGCGGGCGCCGGCCCGGGAGCCGCCCCGTGCCACGGTCCGACGCGGTGTGGGGCGGACGCGCCATCTCCCTGACGCGTGCCCCGTGATGCCGCGACCGCGTCCTCGTGCTGTCCGCGCCGCACGGTGCGCGCGACGCTGTGGGGTTCGGGGGCCGCCCCAAGTGCCTGTGAGTTCCGAGAGAGGAACCCCCGTGATCCGGATACTGCTCGTACACGACGCCTGCCTGCTGCGTTCGGCCCTGGCGTCCCTGGTCGGCGGGGCCGAGGACATCGACGTGACGACGGCGTCGTGGGAGGAGGCCGAGAAGCACGCGCGCCGCCGCCAGGCGGACGTCTGGATCGCCGACACGGACGGCTGCGGCGCCGTGCCGCTGCCGCTGGCGGCCCAGCTGGTCTGCCAGGAGGCCTCGGCCCGCGCGGAACTGCTCGTGCTGGCCGAGCGGGGCAGGCCCGGGCTCTTACGCGAGGCCTACGACGCCAGGGCCCTGGGCTACGTCTCCAAGGACGCTCCGCCCGAGCGGCTGCTGACCGCGATACGACGCGTGGCCGGCGGCGAGCGCTTCGTGGACGACGCCCTCGCCTACGACTTCCTCCAGGCGGCCGAGATGCCGCTCACGCGGAGGGAGCTGAGCGTGCTGTCACTCGCGGCCGACGGAGCGCCGGTCGCCGAGATCGCCGAACGGCTCCGGCTCGCCCGGGGCACGGTCCGCAACTACCTGGCCGCCATCACCCGCAAGACGGGCGCCCGCAACCGCGTGGACGCCATCCGCATCTCCCGCGGCGCCGGCTGGGTGTGACCAGCCGCGCAGCAGCTCGCGGTAGAGCGGAGAGCGGGCCAGCACCTCCCGGGGGCGGCCGTGGACCGTCCCCGCGCCGTCCAGCACCAGCACCAGCCCGGCGCGCTGCGCCGAGCTCACCCGGTGCGCGACGACCAGCAGCGTCGTGCCGGGGCGCCGGGCGAAGGCCACCTCCGCCCGGCGCTCCGCCGCCGGGTCGAGGTGACAGGTCGCCTCGTCCAGCAGCACGACCGGCGCGGGCGCCAGGTAGGCCCGGGTGAGGGCGAGCAGCTGGCGTTCCCCGGCGGACAGCGTGGCCGGGTCGAGTGGGGCGTCGGGGCCGCCGAGGCGTTCCAGCAGCGCCTCGGCGCCGACGGCCGCGGCGGCCTGCCGCAGCGCGTCCTCGGACACCGGCCCGGGACACAGGTAGCGGAGGTTGTCCGCGACGCTGCCGGCGAAGACGTACGCCTCCTGCGGGATCAGCGTGCGCAGCCCGGACAGCTCGCGCGCGGACCGGCCGGCGACCGGCTCGCCGCACAGCCACAGCTGCCCGGCGGCGGGCGTGAGGAGCCCGGCGGCCAGGCCGGCGAGGGTCGACTTGCCGGCCCCGCTGGGCCCCACCACGGCGCAGTGGCCGCCGGCCGGGACGGTGAGGCTCAGCCGGCGCAGCACCGGGTCGGCCCGGTCGCCGTAGGCGAAGGTGACCTCGTGGAACGCGATCCCGCCGACGCCTCCCGGACCGCCCGGACCGCCCGGCCCTCCGGGCCCCGCCGGCCCTGGCACGGCGGGACGACGCGGGGCGGGGTCGGGGCCGGGTGACGGGGCGTCCGGAACGGGCGCGGGCACGGGCGCGGGCACGGGCGTCGGCGTCGGCGCGGGGTCCTGACGGAGGCGGTCAATCACGACCACGAGCCGGGCGCCCGCGCCGCCGAAGCCGTCGACCAGGCTCCGCATCGCCGGCAGCAGCGCCTGCGTGAGGTAGGTCAGGGCGCCGACCAGCCCGCCCGCGCTGAGCCCGCCGTCCAGCAGCCACGGCGCGAGGAACAGCAGCAGCACCACCGGCAGGTGGCCGCCGATCGCGACCGCCGCCGTCCTCGTCACGGCCCACCGGGCCAGCGCGCGGGCGGCGCGCGCCTCGGTGTCGATCCGTTCGGCGAGCGTGGCCGCGACGCGTTCCTCCGCGCCGCAGGCGACGACGTCCCGCAGGCCCGACACGCTCTCGCCGAGCCTGGCGGCCAGCTCCTCGTCGGCCACCAGCACCGCCCGCTGCCGCGCCGCCAGCGGGCGCAGCGACCAGGCGAAGACGGCCAGGCCCAGCAGCAGCGGCGGCAGCACGAGCAGCAGCAGGCCGGGGGCGAGCCACAGCAGGCCGACGAGCGCGCCCGTGGCGGAGACGGCAAAGGTCTGCGCCACGAGCACCAGGCCGGCGAAGCTGTCGCGGGCGATCTCGACCTGGTGCGTCAGCCTCGACACCACGGCGGTGCCGTCGGGCACGGCCCGCGAGGCGCCGCCCTCGACCGCGCGGCGGAGCCCGCGACCGACGACGTCCCGCACCAGGACGTCCCGCAGCGGCTCGACCAGCCCGCCCACCGCGCGGTGGACGCCCCGGGCGGCCAGCGCCCCGGCGAGAACGCCGCACGCGGCGACCGCCAGCCAGGTGAGGCCCGCCGCCGTGCGGCCGGCCAGGAAGCCGTCGTCGAGGGAACGGGCGATGCCGTAGCCCAGGAGGAACGTCTGGCCGGCCGCCAGGACGGACCAGCCGGCCACGGCGGCCACCGCGCGGCGGTGTCGTCGCAGGAAGCGCAGGCCCGAGGCGACCGGCCCGCCGCCGGGCCGGGTGCCGCCACCCGCTGCCGGACGGCGTGTCAGGCGGCGTGTCAGGTGTCTCATCGGGCGTCTCCCTCGGTGGCCGCCGTGGCGCCGTGGCCCTCCGGGCCGTCGTCCGGGCCGTCGTCCGGGCCGCCGCCCGCGTCGTCCGTGGCCCCCTCCGCCCCTTCCTTCCCCTCCGCCCCTTCCGCCCCTTCCGCCCAGGCCGCGCGGTAGTCCGCCCGCCGCCACAGCTCGCGGTGCGTCCCGACGGCCCGGATCCGGCCCTCGTCGAGCCAGGCCACGAGGTCGGCGCGGGCCGCCGTCGCGGGCCGGTGCGCGACGACCAGCCGGGTGCGCGCCCGGCCCTCCGCCAGCAGCGCCCGCCCGACCCGCAGCTCGGTGACGGTGTCCAGGCTGGAGGTGGCGTCGTCGAGGACCAGCAGCCGCCCACCGTGGGCGAACGCCCGTGCCAGTCCGACGCGTTGCAGCTCGCCGCCGGAGAGCGGGGCGGCGTCGCAGCGGGTGTCGTAGCCGTCGGGCAGCGTGCGGATGAAGCCGTCGGCGCTGGCGGCACGGGCCGCCGCCGCCACCCGGTCCGGCGTCGGCCGGCGGGCGCCGAGGGCGATGGCCTCGCCGAGGGTGCCGCCCAGCAGCGCCGGCCGCTCGAACGCGTAGCCCACCTCGCGGCGCAGCGTGGCCCGGTCCAACTCGGTGAGCGGCACCCCGTCCAGCCGTATCTCGCCGGCGTCCGGGTCGGCGAGCCGGCCGGCGAGCGCCGCCAGCACGGACTTGCCCGCGCCCGAGCGGCCCACCACCGCGAGCGTGCCGCCGCCGGGCACCACGAGGTCGACGTCGCGCAGCACCGCCCGGTCGCCGCGCCGGGCGGTCACGCCGCGGAACTCCAGCCGCCCCCGGCCGTCCGCCGGCAGCGCGCGGGCGCCGTGGCGCACCGGCGGCAGGGCCAGCACCTCGTCCAGCCGGCGGGTGGCGACGCGGCCCCGCACCAGCCGGTTGAGGGAGCCGACGAACGCGCCGACCTGGCCGGCGAGCACCGCGTACCGGGCGGCGGCCAGCAGGCCACCCACGGTCAGCTCCCCGGCGCCCAGCAGCAGCCCGCCCGTGGCGACGACCGCCAGCTGCGCCAGCGGCAGCAGGGTCGCCGCCTGCGCCGTGGCCCGCGCGTGGATCCGCCACATCCGGCGCCCCTGCTCGCCCAACGCGCCCAGCGGGGCCGTCACCCGGGCCCGCTCCTCGGCCTCGGTGCCGGCGGCGGCGATCGTCCGGGCGCCGGTCACGGCCTCCACCAGACGGCTCGCGATGTCGGCCTGGAGACGCTGGTACGCGGCGACGCTGCCGGCCGTGGAACGGGTGAACGCGCGCAGCAGGACGGCCATCAGCGGCAGCGCCGCCAGGAAGACCAGCCCCAGCCTGGGGTCGATGAGCAGCAGCGCGACGGCGCCACCGAGCGGCACCAGCACGGTGCCCGCGGTGTCGGCCAGGGCGGTGGGCACCGTGCCCGCCTGGGCGGCGACGCCGGTGCCCCGGGTCACCAGGTCGCCGGGCGGGAAGACGCCGGCGCGCGCGGGGCCGACGGCCAGCACGCGCGCCACCAGGCGGGTCCGCAGCCGGGCCGTCGTGTGGGCGTCGGTGCCGCCGCGCACCACGGCCTCGACGGCGGCGAGGACGACCTCGGCGCCGATCAGGCCGCAGCACACGAGGCTCCACGCGGTGGCGGACCGCGCCTCGCGCTCCCCCGACAGCAGCAGGTCGACGGTGGTGCCCAGGGCGGCGGGCAGCAGCAGCGCGGCGAGGGCCTGGGCGGTGGTGAGCAGGGTGAGGACGGCGATCCGTCCCCTCGGGTACCGGTGCCGGTGTGTCATGCGCGGGTCTCCCGACGGTGTCACGGGGACGGGGAACGGCCCCCGGGCGGGATATGCCCGGGGGCCGTTCGACCTACCACGGTCCAGCCGTGGAGCCGGGGATCAGAGACAGATCAGCGTGCTGTGCGAGCTGTGCTTGTCGCAGAGCAGCAGGCTGGCGCTGCTCGTGTCGCCGCCGCCTCCGCCGGTGGTCTCCGTCGTCTCCAGGGCCTGCAGGTCCAGCAGGGTCATGGTCGTCTCCTTCCTGATCGCGGGAACTCACGGAGTCGCCGCCTCCGGCGTCATGGCCGGACGCGGGTTCTTGCCGCGGCCCTCGGGCGAGGGCCGGTCCTTGGGCCGCCTCGACGGCGGCGGGGGAGGGGCGAGGAACGGCAGCTGCGCGGGCCGGTCGCCGTCGCCGTCGCCGGCGCGGTGCCGGGCGGCGCCCAGGGCCAGCAGGCAGCCGGCCGTTCCGGTGGCGAGGTCCATCGACAGCCGCATCATCTGGTCGCCCGGGAACGCGAGGCCGCCGCCGAACGCCATGGCGTACCAGTCCATCGCCTCGACCTGGGCGGCGAGCTCGGCGGGCGTGGCCCCGGGGGTCGTGGTGCGGGCCAGGTGCCACACCATGCCGGCCCGCCCCTGGAACAGGCCGGGCTGAGCGTAGTACCGCAGGCGGGCGGCCGGGAGGATCCGGGCGCGGGCCCGCGCGAACGACGCGTTGGCCGGGTCGTGGGCCAGGTAGTCGTCGAGCACGGCGGCGATGCCGACGCTGCCCTCGCCGAGGTAGGGCATCGTGCGGGACACCTCGTCGACCAGCAGGCTGCCCTCGCGGTTGACGACGCAGTGGTCGAGGTCGCGCCGCAGCGCCTCGTCGGCCAGCCGGAGCAGCCGCCGCTCGCCGGTGCGTTCGAACCGCCGCAGGAACAGCAGGGCCGCCCCGGCGGCGCCGTAGAGCAGCCCGGCGCAGCGGCGTCCGGCTGGGGTGGGCGGTCCGGCGAGCCGCTTCGCGACGAGCTCCGTGGCGTGCGCGGCCTGCGCGTCGAGGGTGGACTCGCCGGTGGCGGCGGCCAGCTCGTCGAGCGCGAGGCCCACGCCGGCCAGGCCGCCGAACAGGTGGGCGGGCAGGCGCTCCCAGCGCTCGCGCAGCACCTGGGCGGTCACGTCGAGCGCCGCCTGGGGGTGGCCGAGGCGGTGCAGCGCGAGGGCGGCGCCGAGCAGGCCGTCGTACAGCCCGAGCGGGGCGCCCTCGGCGGGCGCCGTCGCGTGGCGCAGCAGCCACCGTTCGCCCTCCGGGTACCGGGCGGCGCCGGTCTCCGCCAGGGCCCACAGCACCCCGGCGGCGCCGTGGGCCAGGCCGAGGCCGCCGCCCGTGGCGAACTGGGCGATGTCGCCGGGGAAGAGGCGGTCCTCGCGGTCGGGGGTGGCCGAGGCCAGGATGGCGCGGACCATGGCGTCGCGGGCGCGCGGCCAGTCGCCGCACGACACCCGGCCGCCGGGGGCCGCGGTCGTGCTCGGGGCCGGGGCCGTGGCCGCCGTCGTCGAAGCCGGGGCCGGGGCCGTCGCGGTGGGCGTGTCGCCGCCCTCGATCTCGGCGACCGCCTCGTCGAGGAACGCGGCCGGCAGCTCGGGGAACTCCGCGCGCGCCACCCGGGCCAGGTGGGCCGCCTTGCTCCGGTCGATCGCCAGCAGCGTGGTCATCGGGATGAACAGCGCGAGCCGCAGGCAGGCCAGGGCGTACCGGTCGATGCCGAAGCCGGTCCGGTCCGGCGGCGCGACGAACCCGGGGTGGGCGACGATCTGCCGCACGGACGCCGCGTCGACGCCGTCGTTCCCCTCGCCCTCCCCTCCGCCCTCCCCCTCGCCGCCGACGTGCACGGCGGCCTCGAAGTCCAGCAGCGCCACGGAGCGCTCGTCCGGCGCGACCATGATGTTGAACATGTGCAGGTCGTTGAAGACCAGGCCGCGCCCGTGGAGCCTGGCCACCGCCTCCTCGACGGCCGCGTGGACGGCCAGCGCCCACCGGGTGTAGTCGGCGACCGCGGCCGGGTCGGGCGCGGTCGACAGCAGCGGGTGCCGTTCGGCGAAGAACGCGTTGAGGGTGCGGCCGGGCAGTCGGCTCATCACGAGGAAGCGGTGGTCGCCCAGGGTGAACCAGTCGTGCACCGCCGGGGCGACGTCCAGCCCGGCCAGCCGGTCGAGCGCGGCCTTCTCCCGCTCCAGCCGCGTGACCGCGTCGGCGCCGTCCGCCGCCAGGCCGGCGTGCGGCCTGGCCTCCTTCAGCACCACCCGCTCGCCGGTGCGCACGTCCGTGCCGCCGTAGACGCCGCCGCCGTTGGAGAAGTGGAGGGCCTCCTCGATGCGGTAGGGCAGCTCGCCGACCGTGGTGCCGTTGCGGGCCGCCAGGTGGGGCGCCAGGAAGTCCGGCAGCGTCACCCATTCCGGGTGGCTGAACACGGGGTCCCTGCGGTCGGGCACCAGCCGCCCGCTCGGGTCCTCGACGGCGGAGACCAGGGTGCCGGAGCCGTCGTCGCAGTGGCGGGGGACGAACGCGCCCCACCGGACGAACAGCGGCCCGTCGTGCCAGCGCAGGTCGGTGAGGATGTACGGCCCCGGCTCGCCCGCCAGCAGCGCGCCCAACTCGGTGAGGACGGTGTGTAACTCCCGCTCGTCCGCCGGGTAGAGGGTGGCGAACTTCCCGCTGTTTTCCCGGCGGGCGTACTTGGAGTTCCGCAGGTAGAGCAGGTGGGGGCCGGGCACGAACTTGAAGGGCAGGCCGCGGGGAACGCAGTAGTCCCACACCACGCCGGCGATCCGCTCGGCGTTGTCCAGGCAGGCCGACACGTGGATCTTCCAGCCCTGCGGCGGCATCCGGCCGTCCACCGGCTGGAGGTGCAGCCAGTCCCCGTTCCGCGCGCCGCGCCAGCCCGGCGGCACGGTCCGCCCGGCCGCGTACGGCCCGAGGCCATCGTCGGCCACGGCCACGGTCACGGCCGCCGCCGGCCGCCGGTCCAGCCGGTCGGGGGCGTCGTAGAAGTACGGGTCTGCGAGGCAGAAGACCTCGTGTCTCTTGTCCATCGCCACGAGGCTGTCACGTGGGGTGAGCGCCGCGACAGTCACCGCTGTCACCGACCCGCCGTGCGAAGCGCACGGTCCCGACCGGGCGTTTCTCCCGTCCGGGGGAGGCGGCGGCGGCCGGACGTGGGGGTTCGGCCGCCGCTGGCGTGGCTCAGTCCTTCCGGCCGTGCAGGACGCGCTGCACGGCGTCCCGGGTGCGGTCGACGACGGCGGCGACCGGGCCGACCGCGATGTTGGCGGCGGCGGACTCGACCCCGGGGTGGGGGCGGGTCGGGGCGGTGGCCTCGGCGGTCCTGACGGCCCTGGCCATGGTGGCGAGCCGGTCGGGCTCGGCGTAGCGGCGCAGCGCTGCGAACTCGTAGCGCTCCTCGGCCCGCGCGTGCTCCGTCACCTCGCGCCGCAGCAGCTTCAGGGCCGGCAGGAACGCCGTGTCGTCCGGGTCCATGTCGTCGAGCTCGACGAGCCGCTCCTTGGCGGAGCGCTCCTCGCGCAGCCGCTCGGCGACGACCTCCTCGGCCCCGTCGAAGAGCCGCCGCACCGCGGGGTGCACGACCTCCTCCTCGGCCGTCTCGTGGATGGCGAGCAGCCGGACCAGCTCGCGGAAGCGTTCCCGTCGCTCCTCGCCGGCGGCGGCGCGTTCCACGGCGTCGAAGAGGTTGCGGATGTCGCCGTGCTGGCGCATCAGCAGCGCCACGACGTCGTCCTGGTCGCCGCCGAAGTCGCTGCGTGCGTCCTGTGTCATGGTGTCCTTCCCGGAGCGGGCGGGCGGGTTGCGGGCGGGCGGGTTGCGGGGACGGGCATGGGCATGGGCATGGGCATGGGCATGGGCGGTCAGTCGCGGGAGCGCAGTGAGGCCACCGGGTGCTCGCCCTCGGTCTCCAGCCGGTACTCGCGGCCGAACATCTCCTGGTGCCGCTCCATCACCTGCTCGTTGGGCGGGGTCGCCTGCCCGTTGAGCCGGGCCTGCATGGCCTCGAAGCGCTCGTGGGCCTCGCGCACGTACCCGGCGCCCAGCGTGGTCAGGTCGATCTGGGTGTCCAGCAGCTCGCGCACGTACGCCTTGTTGGGCTCGAACTTCAGCGGCTGCGGCAGCCGCTCGGGCAGCACCTCGGTGGGGTCGCGGTCCTCGTGGCGGCGCATCAGCTCGCAGGCCAGGCGCAGCTGCTCCAGCTCCATGTTGAGGTGCAGCTCCCAGATGGCCCTCACCCTGGCGTCGGTCTCCTGCTCCATGAAGGAGTAGTAGAGGTAGCACTCGTTGTACTCGTGGTTGACCAGCTGCTCCCACCACGTCTCGCCCGGGTCGACCAGGGACTCGTAGTGGGTGACGTGCTCCTCCTCGATGAGCCCGATCTCCTGGTACAGCTGGCGGGCGATCGGCTCCATGTACTGCGGGCCGACGTTGTTGTAGAAGTTCATCGTCTGCTGCTCGGCGGACATGATCGTCAGGGCGTGCATCTTCGACAGCGGGTCGGTCCTGCCGCGGTCGTAGGGGTCGCGCACGTTGTCGGCGGGGTCGCGGTGGTGGTAGCGGGTGGGGCGGCCCGGCATGACCTCGGTGAGGCCGTCGACGATCTCCTCCGCCTTGCGGTGCTCGATCATCTCGTAGAGGTTGGCGTACCGGTACAGGTGGTCGAAGTCCTCCAGGACGCCGAACTCGTAGGCCTGCTTCAGGTACGGGTCGGGCTCCATGCGGGCCACCCAGGCCGTCAGGTCCACGGCCACCTGCTCGTAGGCGATCGTCGTCTCCAGCACCGACGCCACGCCCGGCAGCAGCCAGTTGACGGCCTTCTGCTGCTGGGACTCGACCGCGCGCATCCGCGCCAGCTGTCGCTTCACGTCCATGTCCGGGCAGTGCCTGGCCATGTGGTGACTGAACCAGATCGACTCCATCTCGATGCCGTTCATGGTGATGATCCGGCAGCGGGTGTACGGGTCGGCGCGGTCGGGGTCGATGGGGTCCACGGCGAGCTCGCGCCAGTCGCGGATCTGGGCGTCCAGGGCGATGCCGCGCTCCTGAAGGGGGTCGAACGTCATGGGTGTCCCTCGTCCGGTGGCGTGTCGGGGCGGCGGCGGTCCCACGGGTCACGGGGACCGTCGCGCACCCTTCCTATCCACCGATCCGGACGCGGGCTCGGCAGGCACAGCCGGCGTTCCCCCGGATGGCCCGTCGCGGGGCGCGCGGTGCCCGGCCCCGCCCCCTCGGCGTGGGTGGGATGTGGGTGAGGGGGCGGGGCCGGGTGTTCCAGCGCGCCGACCGGCCCGACCGGCCCGGTCGGCCGGGGAGGGAGGGCGGGCACGGGCGTGCGCGCACCTCGACGGGCGCGGGCCGGTCGTCAGAGCCGGAGCAGCCGCTCCGTGGTCTCGCGGTACTGGCGCAGGAGGAGGCGGAGCTCCTCCGTCTCCCCGGTCGGGGGGCCCTCGCCGTCCCAGCCCGAGCGCAGGGCGCGCCCGCGCTCGGCGATGGCCGCGGCGAGCTGCTCGGTGACCTCGTTGAAGGCGCGGTCGGCCAGCAGCATCGCCTGCCGCGGGCTGTCGACGAACGTCTGGACGGCCTGGTCGAGCCTCCTGGCGCCGAGCTCCCGCTCGGCCGGCGGAAGCAGCCCGTCCGCGCCCGTCTCGGCGGCGGCGTCCGCGCCCGTCACCGCGTCCGTCTCCGCCCCCGTCACCGGGCGCGTCTCGGGGTGGTCCGGCACTCCGGTCTCGTGCCTCACGACGTGCCGCCCCCCTTCGCGAAACGACGGCTGGACGCCCACGGGACGTGGGCCCGCCCGCCCGTGGACGCGGTCGGCCGATCGGCCGTCAGCGCCTCGAACAGGCCCCGCGCCTCGATCATCGACTGCCGCAGCTCCTCGGTGTCGGGCCGCTCGGTCACCGCCGCGTGGAGGCGGCGGTAGCTGTGCACCTGGTCCCCGTGGTGCACCGAGATCGCGGCCACCCGTTCCTCGAACGGTCCGGCCGGGTAGCCCCGCTCCTGCGCCACACGCGCCAGCAGGGCCTCGGTCTCGGCCGTCGCCTCCTGCGGGGAGTCGACGAACCGCCGGTGGATCTCGGCCCACCGCGTCTCGTACAGCTCGCGGTCCCCGGGGGACAACGGGCGCTCCCTCAGCGAGCCGTGTCGCCTCACACGCTCCCTCAGCTCCCGCTCGGCCGCCTTCGTGTCGCCTTCCTGCTGGGCCACGGCACGGTGGTACTCGGAGCCGAAGCGCCGCCTCAGCCGTTCACCGCCCCTCGCGGCGCCCCAGCCCGGGGCGAAGAGGAGAGCGGCGGCGATGACGACGACGGCCACGGCGATGATCAGGACCGTCTCCATGACTGACCTCCTGTCTGCGGGTTGGCGGGTCGCTCGGCTTGTCGCGTCGCGTCCTCGCTGTCAACCTCCGCCGGTACGTCCCTGTACCGACGCACCGGCGAGTGCCCACAGACGCGCGGTTCACGCCACCGCCGCCTCGACCCCGGGCTCGACGCCGGCCTCAACCCCCGTCTCCGCGGGCGTCGTGGCGGTGGCGAGTGCCGCCCTGGCCTCGTAGCGGACGAGCCCGCCCTGGTGGCGGGCCGACCCCCGGGCGCGCAGCACGGCCGTCGTCGTCGCCTCCGCCGCGTCGGCGGGAGGAGTCACCTGCCAACGCGTCACCAGCGCCGCGCCCGGCGCGAGCCGGCGTCGCCGGTCGGGGCCGGCGAGCCGCACCCGCCAGCCCTCGGGGGCGGTGAGTCCGAGGCGCGGTTCAGCCCAGGTCCGGGCCGAGGCGTTGGTGAACGTGGCGGTGACGGTGAACGGCTCGCCCGGGCGGGCGAGGTCGGGCGCCGCGACGCGGACGCCGAAGCCCTCGCGCTCGTGGGTCTCCACCCAGGAGGCGCGCAGCAACGCGGTCAGCTCGGCCACCACCTCCGGGTGCTCGGCGTGGACGTCCGTGGTCTCCCCGGGGTCGGTCGCCAGGTCGTAGAGCTCGAACTCCCAGCTCTCGTCCGGCGCCGAGCGGTCCCTGGCGGGGGCGAAGCGCACGGCCTTCCAGTCCTCCCGCCGCACGGCCTCGGCGAGCCGGCCGAGGCGGCCCTGGTCGACGGCATTGGCGCGGGAGGTCGTGTGGCCGTCGAGGCGCTGCCAGTAGAGGTGGCCGTGCTCGGGGGCCGCGCCGGGTCGCGGGGAGAGGAGGGCCGCCGCCGACAGGCCGTCGATGTCGCGCGGCGCGGGGGCGCCCGCCAGCTCCGCCACGGTGGGGAGCACGTCGACGAGCGGGGTGACGCGGTCGGTGACGGCGGGCCGGACGGTGCCGGGCCACCAGGCGATGAGCGGGACGCGGACGCCGCCCTCGTAGAGGTTGCGCTTGTAGCCCCGGAAGGGGCCGCCCGCCTCGAAGAGATCCGGGTCGACGCCGCCCTCCTCGTGGGGGCCGTTGTCGCTGCTGACCAGCAGCAGGGTGTCCTGTTCGACGCCGTGCCGGCCCAGGGCGTCGACGAGGGAGCCGACGAGCGTGTCGAGGCGGGTCACCTGGGCCGCGTGCTTCCGGTTCGCCTCGGACCAGGGCCGGTCGGCGTACTCGCCGGTCTCGGGGATGTCGCTCGGCGCGTGCGGCACGTTCGGGGTCACCAGCAGCAGGAACGGCTCGTCGGCGTGCTCGGCTATGAACGCGGTGGCGCGCTCCTCGATCAGGTCGACGGCGTAGGTGCCCTTCCGGCCGTCGGCGTTCTCCGGCAGCGCGACCCGCTCGCCGTTGTGCCACAGGTACGCGGGGAAGTACTCGTGGGCGTGGCGGTGGGTGACGTAGCCGAAGAACTCCTCGAAGCCGCGCCAGTTGGGGTGGCTCGGCTGGTCGGCCCGCTGCGGGCCGAAGCCCCACTTACCGAAGCAGGCCGTCCGGTAGCCACGGGCGCGCAGCACCTCCGCGAAGGTCGTCTCGTCGTCGCCGAGGGCGACACCGCGCGGGTCGCCGTTCTGCCGCACGCGGGCGTGGCCGCTGTGCAGTCCCGTCAGCAGCGAGGCGCGGGAGGGCGCGCAGACCGGTCCGGCGGAGTACGCCTGGGTGAAGCGCAGCCCCTCGGCCGCCAGCCGGTCCAGCGTGGGGGTGTGGATCAGCTGTTGGCCGTAGGACCCCAGCTGCCCGTAGCCGAGGTCGTCGGCGAGGACCAGGACGATGTTCGGGAGGCGCCCGCCCGCGGCGGCGTCGGGGCCGGCCGTGGCCGGGACGACGCTCGGGCGCGACGCGGCCGGGTAGGCGGCCGTCGGGTGGGGCGCCAGGCTGGTGCCGGCGACCGACTGCGCGGGGAGCGCCGGCAGGGCGGCGAGCCCGAAGGTGGCCGCTGCGAGGAAGTGACGGCGGCTTGCCATGGGGGACTCCTTGGAGGGTGTGAGGTGGACGCCCCGGGGTCTCCGGGACGCGGACGGCGCCTCAGGCCCGGTGTGCGGTGAGGCCGTCGAGGGTGAGGGTGCCGTTGTCGAGGCGGACGCTCGTGGCCCAGCGGTAGCGGGCGCGGACCGTCGGGTCGCTCAGGTCGAGCGCGCCCCTGGTGTCGGTGGTGAACAGGAACTCCCAGCCGCCGCCCCCGCCCTGGTCGGCGTAGGCGGTGGCCCTGCTGCCTCGGAGCACGAAGGCGTAGCGGGCTTTGGGGCCGGTGAGGTCGACGGTGCCGTCGAGGTTGTGGAGCGGCTCGGCGCCCGCCGTGACCAGCTGGCCGTTCACCCGCAGGTCCCAGCCGACGCGGCGCAGCCCGTTGTGGTAGCGGAGGAGGAGGTAGTTGTCCGCGTCCTGCGCGACGCCGACGAACGCGGTGTCCTGGGTGCCGGCCCCGGCGAAGGTGCCCGGGGTGAGCACGGCCACGGCCTCGTCGGAGCGGGGCGTGACGTCGGAGCGGAACACCAGGTGGGTCAGCTGCCGCGCGCTCACGGCGAGCCGCCCGTCGGCGACGGCGACCTCCCCCACGTGCTCGGTCACGGGCAGCACCTCCCAGCGCGTCAGGTCGCCGTCGAAGGTCTCCTCCAGCTCGGCGACGGGATACGCGCGGCGGCCGGGCGGCGGGGGGAGGAGGTCGAGCTCCGCGAGGTGCGCTTCGAGCCGGGCGCGCAACGCGCGGGCGCGGCCGGGCTCACGGGCGGAGAGGTCGGTGGTCTCCGCCGGGTCGCGGTCGAGGTCGTACAGCTCGGCGCGGCCGTCGCGGAAGTGGCGCACCAGCTTGTGCCGCCCGGCGCGCACGGCCGCGTGCGGGCGGGTGCCGCCGATGAAGTGCGGATAGACCCAGTACAGCTCCTCGCGTCGAAGCGGCCCGGAGCCCGTCAGCAGCGGTGCGATGCTGACGCCGTCGAAGCGGTGGCGGCCGGGACGGGCGTCGGGACGTCCGCCCGCCAGCTCGAGGGCGGTGGGCAGGATGTCGATGGTGCTGACCGGGGTGTCCACCTCCCGGCCGGCGCGGGCGCGGCCCGGCCAGTGCGCGACCAGCGGGACGCGGATGCCGCCCTCGTAGAGCTCGCCCTTGCCGCCGCGCAGCGGCTGGTTGGCGTCGCGGTACGGGCCGCCGTTGTCGGAGGTCACCAGGAGCAACGTGTCGCGGGCGATGCCGAGTGCGGCGAGGGTGTCGGCGATGCGGCCCACCTGCGCGTCGACGCTCTCCAGCATGGCGGCCAGCACCGGGCGGTTGGGCGCGGTGTCGGCGCCGGGCTTCGCCCGGTACTTCGCGACGAGCTCGGGTTTGGCGTCGAGGGCGGTGTGGACGGCGTAGTTGGAGACGTGCAGGAAGAACGGCCCGTCGCGGTGGCGGGTGAGGAAGTCGACGGCCTCGGCCGCCAGGCGGTCGGTGAGGTACTCGCCGGGCTCGCGGGCCGGGAGGTCCGGCATGAAGAAGTACGGGTGGAAGTAGTCGCCGTCGGCGATGTACTTCTGCTCGGAGGCGATCACCTCGTCGAAGCCGTGGGCGAACGGGTTGCCGGGGCGTTCGGCGTAGGGCCCGCTGTAGGTCTCGGTGAGGTGCCACTTGCCGATCAGGCCCGTGGTGTAGCCGTGGGGGCGGAGCACGTCGGGCACGGTGGGGATGTCGGGGGAGAGGAACGTGTCGCTGGCCGCGTTCTCGCCCCGCAGGAAGTCGGTGATGCCGCCGCGGGCCGGGTAGCGGCCGGTCACGAGCGCGGCGCGGGTCGGGGAGCACAGGGGCGCGGCGGCGTAGGCGCTGGTGAAGCGGACGCCCTCGCGGGCCAGGCGGTCCAGGTGCGGGGTCTCGTTGAAGGTGTTGCCGTAGGCGCCGAGTTCGTCCCAGCCGAGGTCGTCGATGGAGACGACGACGACGTTCGTGGGCCGCTGGCGGGGGCCGCCGCTCGGGCGGTCGCCGTCGCGGTCGGCTGCGGAGGCGGGCGAGGAGACGGGGGACGAGGCGACGGCCGGCGGGGCCAGGGCGGCTCCCGCGACGGCCGTGCCGGCCGCCGTGCCGGCGGCGGCGCCGAGGAATCCGCGGCGGGTGGATCTCGCCGGGGCTGGTCTGGTCATGGTGGTTCCTTCGGGAGGGGGAGTGTCGGCTCGCCTGGATGGGTGGGTGGGGCCCGGCCGCCCCCACGGCGGGGAGGCGCGGCGGGGGCGGCGGGGGCGTGTCGCCCGGCCGGGACGGGGCCTGGTGGGGTCCGGTCGGGTCCGGTCGGGCCTGGTCGGGCCTGGTCGGGCCTGGTCGGGTCCGCGTCAGGGGTGGCGCGGTGCCTGGAGGACGAGGGGGACCTCCTCGCCCGGCTGGATGACGAGGGTGTCGCCGTGGTGGCGGGTGGCCCGGTCGTTGGCGTAGGCGGTGCCGGAGACGGTGATCTCGACGGGCGCCCGTCCCTCGCGGAGGGTGGCGAGGGGCGCGTTCAGCTCGTCGAGCCAGCGGATCAGGTCGCGTCCCAACTCCCGCACCAGCTCGGGCCGCTCCTCGGCGAGGTCGTCCGTCTCGCCGACGTCCTCCCGCAGGTCGTACAGCTCCCAGGAGCCGTCCTCATAGGAGTAGCTGAGCTTCCAGCGGCCGGAGCGGATCACCGACTGCGGGCGCTGGTCGCGGTGCTCGTCGACGAGGTAGCCCGGCAGGTGCCAGTAGAGGGCGTCGCGGCGGACCCTGGCGTCGGGGTCGGCGAACAGGCCGCTGAGGTCGACCCCGTCGAGCGGCTGGCGCCCCGGGACGCGGGCCCCGGCCAGCGAGGCGATGGTGGCGTGGTGGTCGGTCGCGTAGACCGGGGTGTGGTTGACGCGGTCGCCGTCGACCAGCTCGGGGTTGCCGCTCCAGGCGATGAGCGGGACGCGGATGCCGCCCTCGCGCAGCTCGCCCTTCTGCCCGCGCAGCGGCCCGTTGTCGGTGAACCGCTCCACGCCGCCGTTGTCCGAGGTGAAGACGACGATGGTGTTGTCGGCGAGGGGGTGGCCGGGGTTGTCCGGGTCGGGGGTGGTCTCCAGGTGGTGGACGACGCGGGCCACGCTCTGGTCCAGGCCCTCGGTCAACGCGCCGTACGACGCGTGCGAGGACGTCGCGCCCGGTGTCTTCGCCTGGTACTTGGCGAGCAGGTCGGCGCGGGCCTGCCGGTCGCCGATGGGGGTGTGCACGGCGTAGGGGCTCAGGAAGGCGAAGAACGGGTCGTCGCCGTCCTCGTTGTTGCGGTCGATGAAGTCGATCGTGGCGTCGGCGAGGGCGTCGGAGACGTGCTTGTCCGTGCCGACCAGCGCGTCGAGGGCGGCCGGGTCGACGCCCTGGCTGTAGGGCCTGATGTTCTCGTCGACGTACTCCTTGGTGTAGTCGGCGGCGTACTGGTCCAGTTCGGGCCCGATCTGGGAGGCGAACTGCTGGTCGCTCGCGTGGTAGGCGCCGGGGGCGCCGGCGCTGGTGCCGCCGAGGTTCTCGTCGAAGCCGTGGAGGGCGGTGACGTCCTCGCCCGTCCTGGTCACGTGGAACTTGCCGATGTAGCCGGTGGTGTAGCCGACGTCCTGGAGGCGTTCGCCGACGGTGACGGCCTCGGGGTCGAGGGAGTTGGAGCCGTCCTCGCGACCCTGGGCGGGTCCGTACAGCAGGGTGTCGTCGCCGCCGCGGTTGAGGTCGCCGACGAGGTAGACGTTGTTCTGGGGGCGTGGCGCGTAGAGCCCGGTGAGCAGGGCGTTGCGGGTCGGGGTGCAGTTGACCGAGGCGTAGGCGTTGTCGAAGGCCACGCCCTCCCGCGCGATCCGTTCCAGCGTCGGGGTCTCGTAGAAGTCGCTGGGGTTGCCGTCGTTGGTCCGTCCGGTGCTGAGGTTCGACCAGCCGAAGTCGTCGGCGAAGACGTAGACGATGTTGGGCCGTTGCTCGCGGTGTCCGGCGGCCTCGGCGGCGCCGGCGGGCCCGGCCTCGGTGCCCTGAGGGCTGGCCTGGGCCGGGACGCTGAGCGTGCTGAGCGTGAGGATCGCGGGCAGGGCGAGCAGCCCGAGCTGCCCCGATCTCCTCCTCGTCGTTCTCGTGGTCCTCGCGCTCTGCTGGGACTTCGTCCTCTTCATCAGGGGGGTTCCTTCCTCCGGTGAGGGTGGGGAGCGGGCGCGTCGCGGGTGAGGGGCGACGCGGGATGCGGGACGAGGGGGCCGGGGCCGGGGGCGTCAGCCGGCGTCGTTGGCGCAGCGGAAGCCGATGTTCGCCGCCGCCGACTCGGCGGTGTTGCCGGAGCGGGCGGCGACCCGGTAGCGGTAGCAGTAGGAGTCGTGGCACAGGAACGAGCCGCCGCGCATGACGCGGCGGGCCGTGGGGCTCGGGTCGTGCAGCGGGCCGCGCGGATCGTGCACGGGGGCCTGGCCGGCGCGTGCGGCGTAGGTGTCGGCCGCGAAGGTGTCGGCGCACCACTCCCAGACGTTGCCGACCGTGTTCCACAGGCCGTGGCCGTTGGGCCGGAACGACTTCACGGGCGCGGTCGTCTCGTGCCCGTCCTCCGCCGTGTTGCGGGTGGGGAAGGTGCCCTGCCAGATGTTGCAGTTCCACCGGCCGCGCGGCGTCAGCTCGTCGCCCCACGGGAAACGTCTCCCGTCGAGCCCGCCGCGCGCCGCGTACTCCCACTCGGCCTCGGTGGGCAGCCGCTTGCCGGCCCACGCGCAGTACGCCTGCGCGTCGTTCCAGGTCACGTGGACCACCGGGTGGTTCTGGAGCGCGGCGATGGAGGAGAGCGGTCCGGCCGGGTGACGCCAGGACGCGCCGCGCACCACCAGCCACCAGGGCGTTCCCGTGGCGCGGCCGAGCACGTCGGACGGCTCGGCCCGCACGGAGAGGTGGAACACCGCCGAGACGCCGAGCTGTTCGGCCTCCGTCACGTACCCGCTGTCCTTGACGAAGGCGGCGAAGGCGGCGTTGGTGACCGTGGTCGTGTCGATCAGGAACGGGTCGAGGCTCACCGGGTGGACGGGGCCCTCGCCGTCGGCCACGTAGCCCTCGCCGAAGCCGTCGCCCATGGCGAACGTGCCGCCGGGCAGCCGCACCTGCCCCCGGGTCACGCGCGCCGTCGCGGCGGGTCGGAACGGCGCGGGCGGACCGGTGGGAACGGTGCTGATCAGCGGGCCACCGCCCGTGGTGGACGCGTGGCAGGAGCTGTGGCCTTCGGCGGAGGGGGCGCAGCACGACATCGGGGGACTCCATGCTTCGGGCGGTCGGGTCACGGCGGCACGGCGGCACGGCGGACGGAGCCTCGTCCGCCCGCGAGGGAACGGGACGTTCCGGGCATGGCGGGGCAGGGCGAGGCCGTCGTCGGCGTGGCGGGGGAGTGCGCCCGGGGCAGGCGGCGACCGAACGATGCTCGGTGCGCGTCAGCGCGGCACGGGCGGGGCGGCGCCGGTCAGGCGCGGGTCACGGGTGGCAGCCCGGGTGAGCGCCCGCGAGTGCGGGGCGGCGGCTGCGCGAAGAGGAGGGAGGCTCAGTGACAGATCTCGTCGAAGTGGTCGCCACGGCGGCTGGGCCAGAACGGGTCCAGCACCACCGTGCGAACTGAGCGGTGGCTCTTCATGCCTGAAATTCGAACACGTCACTGAACGGCGGTTCAACGGGGTGTCCGGCTGCTGAGATCCGGGTCTCGTGGTGAGAGCGCCGTCGAACGCGGCGCGCTCGGCGCGGACATCCCTCGTGACCTGCGGGGATCGCTGTCTGACGTCGCGGCGGGCACGGACGCGCGTGTCAGGGAAACGTAATCGTGGGAAACAAACGGCCGCGGCGGGCGGTGCGTGTATCCCTCACCTTTGTCGGGTGCGGGGTGGTGTCGAGCCGGCCGCGCCGACCGTCCCCCGGGGGTCGGGACCCCGGGGGACGGCCCGGGAGGCGTCAGAAGCCGAAGACGCCGCCGGTGGCGTTCGCGGCGCACATGCGGTTGGTGTAGGTGTCGGTGAAGTGGACCTCGCGGCCCTGCCAGGTGCCGGTGGCGGTGATCGTCACCGGATCCCACTCCGAGGTGCAGAAGGCCGGCCGGTCGAGGTCCTCGAAGCGCCCGTCGACCGCCGTCAGCTCCTCACAGGCGAGTAAGGGGTCGGGGTGGTCGCCCCCGGCGGGGCCGCACTCCAGCAGGACGGTGGTGCGGGGATTCCCGATGTCCGGGGTGTCGGGAAGGATCGTGAGCGTCAGGTGGGACTCCGCCGCGACGGCGGCCGAGGCCGTGGCGGAGGTGGCGGGCAGGGCGAGTGCCGCGACGGCGGCGGCGAGCGCGACGCCCGCGCGCGCCAGGGATCTCCGCGACGTGGACATGGACGATGACGTGGACGTGGACTGGGACATGGAGGTGTCCTTCGGGATGCGGGCGACTCACGGGAGCCGCGTACGAAAGGCACCCCGCGTTCCCCGCGCGCGCACGGCGCGTCGGGCTCGCGGCGGCGCCGGGGCGCGTCAGAACGCGAAGACGTCGTTGGTTTCGAGGGCGGCGCACATGCGGTTGGTGATGACCTCGCCGTAGTCGACGACGCGGCCCTGCCACGTGCCCGTGGCGGTGATCGTCACCGGCTCCCACACGTCCGGGCAGCCTCCGGTGCCGGGGCGGATGTCCTCGAAGACGCCGTCGGCCTCGGCCAGGATCTCGCACGCGTACGCCGGGTCGGGGTGGTTTCCGCCGGCGGGGCCGCAGTCGAGGGCGACGATGGAGCGCGGATTGTCGGGCGTCGGGTTCTCGGGGACGATCGACAGCGTCAGCTCGGACTCCGCCGCGACGGTGGCGGCCGACGCGGTGGCCGAGGGGGCGGGCGCGGCCCCGGCCGAGGCGGCGGACAGGGCCAGCGCGGCGACGGCGGCGGCGATCACGGCACCGGCGCGCGACGACGATCTCTGGGACATGACGGTGTTCCCTCCTGGTAGAGGCGGCTCACGGAAGGCGCGTGCGAGACGCGTGGCACCTCCGGCAGCCGTCCCTGGCTCACCCCGTCGCCGGTCGGGCCCGCGTCTCCTCCCGTCTCTTCCCTCGCCCCACCGGAGTTGACCTGACGCGCACCCGCGCCTGACGGTCTTCGGCCACCCGGGTTCGCCCGGGTTCGCCCGGGATCCGCCCCGGTTGACGGCGGCACGGCCGGCGTTTGCGCACGCCGGGGCGGACCGCCACGGGGCCGGGCGGGAGCGGGGCGCGGCGCCGCGCGGGGGAGTTATGGCGCAAACGCGGGGCGTGCGGCGGTGGGGCGTGGGCAGGGCGCACGGGGACGGTCCTCGGGGCGGTCCCCGGGCCGTCCTCGGGGGGCGTTCACAGGTGGACCGACAGCACGGCGGCCGACGCGGCGGCCGGCGCGGGCATCGCCGCGTGCACGCGGGTGCCGGGACGCTCCCCGTCGCGGTGACCGCACTCGTGGCCGTCGGGCTCGCGCAGCCTCACATCCGGGCTCTCAGCACGTCGACCTCACAGCCCGGCGCGAACGCGTCGAAGCCGTGCGCGACCAGCCAGCGAACCCCCAGCAGGCTTCGCACCGACCACCACGCGCGGATCACGTCGAGGTCGACGTCGGTGCCGTAACCGGCGAGGACGTCGCCCAGGTGTTCCTCGTGTCCGAGCGTGAGGGTGGCGAGGTCGAACAGGGCGTCTCCCTGGCTCGCTTCGGACCAGTCGATGATGCCGGTGACCTCGTCGCCGTCGACGAAGACGTGATCGATCTGTAGGTCCCCGTGCGCGAACACCGGAGTCCACGGCCGGATCGCGGCCTCGGCGACGTGGCGGTTGCGGGTGACGAGGTCGGCGGGCAGGACGCCGTTCGCCACCAGCAGCTCGCACTCGTTGTCGAGTTCCGCCGCCAACTCGTCGGGATCCCGTCGGCGCCGGCCGGGCCAGGGCGGCAACGGCGCCTCGTGCACCTTCCGGATGGCGGCACCCGCCGCGGCCCACGCCGCCGGGGACGCGGTCGACGGCTCGCCGAGGCGGCCGAGCGCCTTCCCCGGGAGTGCGGCGATCGCGAGCACGGGCGGCTTGCGCCACAGGACCTCCGGGGTCGGGACCGGCGCCAGGGCCATCGCCTCGACCTCGACGTCGAGGCGCGCCTGATCGCTGTCCACCTTCAGGAACACGTCGCCGACGCGCAGCGTCGCGCGCTCGGAGTGGGCGACGACGACGGTGACCTCATCCATGGGCGACCAGTATCCCGGGGAGGATCGCCGACGTCGCCGGGTTTGTCGCACGCGGCAGACGGCGGCGGGGGCGTGGACGGGTGACGGTTGTCCTCCCGCGCGGCGGTGGAACTGCGGGACGGCGTAACGGCGTGGGTGACCGTGACCGTGACCATGACCGCGAACGCGACCGGGAACGTCACGGCGAACCTGACACGCCACCACACCCCAAGGGACCACCACCAGCCATGAATCCCCACGTCGTTGACGGCTCCTTCAGTGACGGCCTGCTGACGCTGGCCCGCCCGCGCCTGGCCGGGGCGGCCGAGCAGCTCGAACTCTTCGGCACGCTGCTGCCGCCGGGCGCCGCCACCCGCTTCGACCCCGAGGCCGGCACGCTGTCGCGTCTGGGAGTCACCGTCAGGGCGCAGGTGCTGGGGTCGTTCGCGCGGAACGGGCTGTGGCTCTGGTCCTGGGGCAACGAGCACATCGCCGAGCTGCCCGGCACCCGCCGCTCGCGGGAGCTGCGCGAGCTGGGCCGACGCGAGGGCGTGCCCGAACTGGCCGAGCCGCTGCTGGACCTCAAGCCCTTCGCAGACCCCAGGGCGGCGGCGTACCGCCTGTCGCTCGTCGCCCTCGGACTGCTGGACGGGCGCGGCGTCGCGCTCGTCCCGTTCCAGGGCTCCGGTCCGGTGATCGTGCTGGTCGACGACCCGGGCGTGCCGGTGGCCGCGCCCCGCGCCGACCGGCTGACGCGGGCGCTGCGGGCCGGCGCGGCGGCGCTGCCGGGGCCGGCGCTGCCCGTGGTGCGGGGCTGGTTCGCCCGGCACGGCGTCGAGCCCGAGGAGGGTGACGCCGGGGCGGTGACGGGTGTCCTGGCCTGCGGCGACCGGGTCGCGGTGACGCTGACGGCCGACGGGAACGAGGTCGCGTCCGTCCGTGTCACCGGCGCCGACGGCGGGGCGCCGGCCTCGGGCGCGGACGCCGCGCCCGAGCAGCAGCTCGTGGGCCTCCCGACGCCCTCCGCGCCGCCCCACCGCTTCTTCCCCAGGGAGCTGGCACCGACGGTGGCCCGCGAGATCGCCGTCTCGATCCGTGGCACGCGGGCCATGGTGGAGTACGCCGCGAAGGAGCTGGCGTTCGAGGGCATGGCGCCGGAGTGGGACGAGGCGGCCGGCCAGATCCGTTTCCCCGGCGGCGGCCTGGCCGCCCGCCGTCTCGGCTCCTACGACCTCCGCGAGGGCTGGTTCGCCTGGGCGCCGGGCACCGACGACCTCCGCGCCCGGTTCCGCGAGGCGGCCGAGGCGGACGTCCCCCACGGGGCGAGCGGGGCGCGGGCGGGGTCGGGTCTGCCGGACCTGCCGGAGCTGGCGGCGGACCGGCTGGACCTCACGGCGTACCACGCGCCGGGCGAGTCGGTCGCGGTCGCGCTGGCGCGCACGGCGGCCAGCGTGGCGGGCCACGCCTTCACCTCGCTGGGCAACGAGTTCTTCGTCGTCACCGACGAGCGGCTTCCCGCACCGCAGACCGGCCCGCAGGACGCGGCCGACGAGATCGAGGCGGGCGCGAGCTGGCTCGGCAACGTCGTCACCGGCCGCCGCCGCCCGGCGTTGATGCGCCTGCTCGCCACCACCTACTTCGAGCGTTTCGGCATCCCGGTGTGGCACTACGGCCAGCCGGACTTCCTCAGCGGCGTGATGGGCCTGAACGAGACGCGCGTGTACTTCGGCGAGGACGGCTCGGTGACCGGAACCAGCACGGGCATGCTGATGCAGCCCCCACCGGGCGTGTGAGCGCGAGCCGTCACGGCCGGGCCGTCGGCCTGAGGGGCCTCGTACGGCAGCCGTGAGACCCCGTCGCCACCACCCCGCCAGGCCGCTCACGACCACCCCCACCAACGCGGTCATCGTGGGCTCTGCTCACCACGCGAGTGCTGCCCCGCAGCGTCGAACAGGACCGGCTCGCCGGGCTCGGCGCCAGTGCCCGCCACCGTCGGCGTCGGCTCGACCCCTCCCGGCAGCAGCCCCTGTGACGGATCGACCAGCGCTCGCGGGCCCCTTCCAACAGCACCCCCGGCTCGGCCTCGGTACGGGCCGAGCCGGGGGTGCTTCCCGATCCGCTGACGGCCCCGGCCGGCGTACTCGGCGATCCGCACCGCCGTCGCGGCCGACGCCGTGCGGACCCGCCGGATGAACGCCGTCCCGGCACCCTGAGCCAACACCGCGCGGTGCGCGAGAACGCACCAACCCGAACACGCTTCCCCAGGCCACAGCCCTCCAACCTGGCGAAACCCGACCGCGTGACCTCAGGCCAGGAGGCCGCCGGGTCGCCCCCGAGGGCACAGCGGCTCGCGGTCGGGCTCAGCCCTCCGGGAAGTACGGCGCGACAGCCTCGGCGATCGCCCGAGCGGTGTCACACATGCCCTCAACGCCGGCGGACTCGACCGTCCCCAGTTCCACGCTGATCGAGTCGTCGCCTCGGCTGAACGCCACCAGGCAGCCAATCCCGGGCGCCTCAAGGACACTGGCAGCACGACCGCCGATGGTGGTTCCGTCACCACCGACCTCGGTGTCGGCCGAGAACTTCACCGAGGTGGTGATGTCCTCGTTGTCGGCGCGGTCGATCATGCACTGGACGAGCGAGGGGTCGTCGAAGGGTTTCAGTTCGTCGACCGGGACCGGGAGTTCGGCGACGGGGATCGCCCCGCAGACCTGCTCGGGAGTGACGTCGTTCTGATCAGCCGGGACCACCGTGGCCCCCGTCAACTCACTGGCGTCGCCGGAACCGTCCCCGGCGCCACCGGTCTGGTCCTCGGTCCCGTCCTCGGCCCCTGCCGACGGGCTCGACCCGTCGCCGTCCGAGCCATCCTCGGACGCACCAGCCTGGCCCTCGGTCCCAGCCGACGGGTTCGACCCGTCCTCGCCGCCCGTGTCGTCACCACATGCGGACAAGGTGCAGAGCGCGGCCAGCACGGCGGCCGCGATCGTGATCCTTCGTTTCATGCCGCGACTATGGCAGCCCGACGGCCCTGCCTCGCGCTCACCCCCCGGCGGGTACGTGAGCGTTGCGGGAACACGCAGCACCGGCCAGGGAGACCTCGGTTGCGCCTGCCGCCGTCGCCAGAACCGAACGAGACCCCTGCCGGAGCGTCACCGTGGCCGGTGATTCCCACTCGCATCGTTTCCTCCCTCGATCACAAGTAGACGCCGTGCAGCCGTTCGCCGAAATCTCGCACGGCTTTTGCTGGTCCCCGGGGCGAGTCGGACGGGCCTGTCGATGTACTGCACAGGGGGCGCCGCGCAGGCCAGCAGGTAGAGAACACGAGCCACAGGGGCAGTCCACCACACACGACCGCCCCCCGGTATGAGCCGGCGGCGGGACCGCGCGGGGCGGCGAGCGGACCAGTACAGCACAACGGCCCCCGCAGGTGTACCACGGAGGCCGAGCGCTGTACCCCGGCGCTACCGGGGAGTTACCGTCCAGGTGTCACCCGAGGACGGCGACAACCGGAGCACCACTATGCCATCACCCCTTGTACCAGCCATAGAGGGAATCGGTTCGCGCATCGAGGAGATCAGGCTCCTCCGTGGCTACTCGTTAAGAGAACTCGGCGCGCGGGCTCACGTCTCAGCGGCTCAGATCTCCCGCATCGAGAAGGGCAAGCGCTACGCTTCCCCGTCGATCGTCGCCGCCATCGCCCGCGCCCTCAGCGTCAATGTCTCAGTGCTGCACGGGCAGCCCTACGTGCACATGCTTCAGCAGGACCAACTCGACGCGCTGTTGTCTCCCATCGCCAGCGCGCTGGACGACTGGAACATCGCCCCCGACGAGGACGACCCGCCACCTCGGCCGCTGTCGGTTCTGGAAGCGGAAGTCCGCGCGCTCGACGAAAAGCGCGAGGCCGGCGAGCAGTTCGAGCTCGCCGAGGCGCTCCCCGCGCTGATCAGCGAGGTCAACTATTCGACGCTCCTGCACGACCGGCCCGGCCGAGGACGGGAGCGCGCCTACTGGCTCCAGGCCGAACTCGGCCGCACTACCTACGTGGTGACCCGCCGCCTGGGGTTCATCGACCTCGCTCGGCATGCTCTCGGCCGCATGTCCGCCGCAGCACCGCATTCGGGGGACCCCCGACAGGTCGCGATCGAGCGGTGGGACCGGGCCCGCCTCCTGGGTGATGGCGCCCGACATGACAAGGGATACCGGCTGGTCAGGCAGGCATTGCGCGATCTGGACGACGACGGCGCCACCGGGACCCGCGCCGTGCGCGGGGCGTTGTATCTGGAGGCGTCGGTCCTGGCTCGCCGCGCCGGAGCAGCTGGTGAGGTGTCCGACCTGCTCGGGGCTGCTGGGGAGTTGGCTGAGCAGACTGGCGAGTTGGATGACTACGGACTCGTCTTCGGTCCGGCAAACGTGGCCATCCACGCGATGTCAGTGGCGGCCGATCAGGAGAAGCACAGCGAGGCGGTGCGGGTAGCCGAGGCGCTGCGGCTCCCGGATGACTACCCGAAGGCTCGGGCGGCGTCGTACTGGGCATCGAGGGCTCGGGCGGAGGCGTGGACGGCGAAGCATGATCGGGCGCTGCACTCGCTGGTGAAGGCGCGCGAGGTGGCTCCGCAGCAAACGCGGTACCACCCTGGGGTGCACGAGACCGTGGGCACGCTGCTGCGTGCTCGGCGGTCACCGTCGGACGAGTTGCGGGGGTACGCAGCGTGGTGCGGGGTGTAGTGCGTCCGTAACGCATTGTCAATAGGCGTGGCGTTACCAGCGTGGTAACACCACGCCTGTTTCACGCGGGCACTCTGTGACTGTCAGCACTCGGCGCGTCACCGGAGCCGATCATGGTCGAGCACCCCGCACCTCCTACCCCCGCCCCGTCCCTGCCCGTATGGCTGCCGCCGTCCGATGTCGGTGCGCGGCGTGTCGCGTGCGGTCTGTGGTGGGACGCCGTCAGAGTCCCGCAGGACATCGGTGCCGTCGTGCTGGGGGCGTTGGCGGGGCGGTCGGGGCCGGTGGTCGGTGACCGGTGTGACGGTGTCTTCAGTTGGCTGGTCGCGCCGGGTGCGGCTGATGGCTGGCGCGACACCCTGCCGGTGGAGGTGTACGGCGTCGCGTGCCGCCTGCTGGTGCCGTCGCTGGGTGCGTGCCCCACGCGGTGGGTGGAGTGGCTGGTCCGGCCCGAGCCGGGGTGGGACTGCCTGACCGACCCGGGCCTGTTGCACGCGGCGCTCACCGCCGCCGTCGACCAGGCACGTCCGGGGGCGGCGCGGTGATCGGCGACGGGGGTAAGGAGGTGCTGCGGGACGTGGCGCACCCGTGGATCGGGCGGCGCGTTGTGCACGCCCGCACCGGGCGCGCGGGGAAGCTGGGCGCCGTCATGCAGCACGTGCACTACGACATCCTCGGCCGGGAGCGGGTCGTGTGGTCCGAGGCGCACGTCCGGCCCCTGGACGGGTCGGGACGGGAGTGGCAGGCCGACCTCGACAACCTGCGTGCTGCCGACGGAGAGGCCGGCCGAAGACCGCCGTCGTAGAAGGATCCCGGCCGCCCCCCTGGCGGGGTGGCCGGGCAATGTCCCCCGACCGGACCAGCCCCGAGCGGCCAAGCGGTGCACCGCCGCTCCCGCCCCGGTCCGCCCCTTCACTGGGGTGCCGCAACGCGGTGAGGGACACCCCCGCCCACCCCGGGACAGCTGATTCACACCCACAACCCCCGGGGCGGGCGGACCACCAAGCCCCCCGCCCGGCCGAACGCCTCCCCGGCCGCGCGGGGACGCCGCCCGCCCCGCCTGATCCCCCGTTACGGCCGGGCGGGCGGCACCACCGGTTGTGTTTCGCGCGGCCGGGGCCCTTCTCCCGGCGTCGACCAGGAAAGAAGACCTGTGAGCAAACTCAAGGACCACGAACGGGCGGACATCATCCGCCGATACGCCGCCGGCGAGTCGCTGCGCGGCATCAGCCGGGACTTCGGCAGTCAGTACCTCGTGCGCAAGGTGCTGGTGAACGCCGGCATCGCGATACGCCCGGCGCCAGAGGGAAAGCGCCTGGGGAGCTGGCGACGGCGGGAGGTCGCCGCGATCCTGGAGAAGCACCACGACGACATCATCGAGACCTATCTGGGCGGCTCGTCCCTCATGAAGACGGGCGACCGCTTCGGGCTCAACCACGCGACCGTCGAGCGCTTCCTACGCGACCAGGGCGTTCCGATCCGGACGTTCGAACAGGCCCACAGCCTGCGGGTGCGCAGCCGCGTTCAGAAGGCCGACCAGGGCGCCTGACCTCCGTGGCCGCCGCCCTGGTTCGGCGCGGTCGACACCGCTACGGCGATCGGGGCGGTTCGCCGGCACCGCCCTCCGAGCAGTGCCGGACTTCGTTCCAGTCGATCGAGTCGATGCCCCACTCGCCGATCCACCCGCTGACTCTCTTGCCGCTCGGGGTGGTCACGTGGCTGGCGTCGACAATGCGCTTCTCGCCGTTAGGGGCCCAGATCCAGCAGTGCGCGATAAAGGTGGCCCATTCCGCGCAGACCCCGACGATCTCCTGGAGATCCGCGGTCCTCCAGACCGCGGGGCGGGACCAGTCGCACTGCGCCGCGCCGTACAGCGGGGCGGCCTGCGTCTGACGTGGAGCGGGAGCGTCCGGCTCCCCGGACGCGCGGTCGGCGGCGGCGGAGGGGAGCGCGGTCGCAGCCAGTACGGCCATGGTCGCCACGCCGACTCCCAGTGAGGCAATGACCTTCACGGGGTGACTCCTTGAGTGAGTGTGTCTCGTGTGATGGCTCGGTTGGTGAACTGCTTTTGTCTTCTGTCGGGAAATGCGGGGGCCCTTGATTGCGCGAAGAATGGGCTGCCCCCTTGGTGTGGCCGGGGAGATCCCGCACCTATGTCATGGACATTTCCCCTCCGTCGCTCGGAGGACCCGAGTCACTACAGAAGGTCACTCGATCGGAGGAGCGCAGGCGACTTCCGCACCCGTGAGCCCTCTCAGCTCCGCGACCAGGGCGTTCCGAGGCGTCCGGAAGGCCGATCAGGGCGCCTGACCCTCGTGGTCGTCGTCCCGCTGCGGGCGGCGTGCGGCGGCGAGGGCGCGCAGGTGGTGGGAGAACACCGTCGCGGCCGTGGTCAGGAAGATCAGGTTGTACGCGATCTGGAGGGTGGCGACCACGCGGGCCGCCTGGCCGGTGGGGACGATGTCGCCGTAGCCCACGGTCGCGAGGGTGACCACCGTGAAGTACAGGGCGTCCAGGCGGGTGTCGAGGCCCGACAGCTGGCCGGGGTGTCGGGAGAGGGCGAGGTAGGCGGTGGCGAACACGAACACCGTCAGGATGATCAACGCGGCGATCGCCACCCCGGGCCGCGAGCCCTCCCGCCGCACCTGCGCGTCCGCGATGCTGCGCAGCAGCATCACCGTCACCACCACCAGCGCCGCCGCGAACAGCAGCCACCCGGCGGCGGCCCGCCCGGGGCCGAAGGTGTCGGCCGGCGTCAGCACGTAGAAGAACATCACCGCCCCGGCCGTCACCGAGGTCACCACCCAGCCGTGCACGCGCGGACGGCCGGGGCCGGCCGGCGGCCGGCGCCGGGGCTCCCGCGCGCCGCGGCTCACGCCTCCGCGTCGCCCGGCGGGGCGATCAGCGCGTACAGCACCAGCAGGCCGATGCCGATCACCACCAGCGACCACAGCGGGAACGCCGCGAGGAACGCGATCTGCCCGATGACGGCGATCGCCGTGAGGACCACGCCGGCCGCCCGCGCCGCCGCGTTGCCGCGCAGCACGCCGAGGCCGACGAGGATCTGGACGACGCCGAGGATCAGCCACAGCCAGCCCCACGCGGTGAAGTCCCACACCAGCAGGCCGTCGGAGCTGACCTGGTAGTACTCGTCCTTCCCCAGGGCGGTGAGGCCGTTGATGACGTGGATGACGCCCAGGGTCAGGATCAGCACGCCCGCGAAGGCCAGCCAGCCCGACGACCTCCGAGCCGGGGCGGTGACGGTTCCAGCCATGTCAGGTCACTCCCTCGAAACCCGTGAGCACTCCTCCGGACGCGGCGCGTCCGGCACGATCCAGCACACCGCCGTGCGGGGTGGGCCGCCCGTCGGCAGGGCCGTTCGGGTGACACGGGCGGCGCGAGGCCGTGCGGCGCGCGGGAGTCCGGCTCGGCAGTACGGCGCGCGGGAGTGCGGCGCGTCTGCTCCCATCGGTGACGTGGCAGTCGGCGGTCAGGGCATCAGCGGTCAGAGCGGGGGCCAGGGGCGATGAGCGAGGCCGGGACGCTCGTCCTCATCACGGTGGCCGCCGTGGCCGCCCCGCTGCTGGCCCACGCCGCCAGCCGGTGGCTGACGCTCCCGCTGGTGGTCGTCGAGATCTCCCTCGGCATCCTCCTCGGCCCCGACGTCCTGGGCCTCGCCCAGACCGGGGAGGCGATCGACGCGCTGTCCGAGCTCGGCCTGTCCATGCTGATCTTCCTGGCCGGATACGAGATCGACTTCGCCCGCGTGCCCGGAGCCACGCTGCGCCGCGCGCTGGGCGCCTGGGCCGTGGCCCTCGCCGCCGCCCTCGCGCTCGCCGTGCCGCTCGCCGACGGCGACCCCGACGCCGCCGCGTACCTCGGGGTGGCGCTGACCAGCACCGCGCTCGGCACGGTGCTGCCCGTGCTCCGCGACTCCGGCGCGCTGTCCGGCCGCTTCGGCACCGCCGTGCTCACCTACGGCGCGGTGGGTGAGTTCGGCCCGATCATCGCCGTCGCGCTGCTGCTGTCGGGGCGGAGCCCCGGCCGTTCGGCGCTCGTCCTGACGGCGTTCGCCGTGCTGACCGCCGCCGCCGTGTTCTGGGCGACGCGCCCGCGTCCGCCGTGGTTCACCCGGCTGGCCACCCGCACCCTGCACACCAGCGCCCAGTTCGCGGTGCGGGTCGTCGTCTCGCTGCTGGCGGCGATGCTCGCGCTGGCCTCCGTGTTCAGCCTCGACCTGCTGCTGGGTGCCTTCGCCGCCGGCGTCCTCGCCCGGCTGGTCCTCGGGGTCCTGCCGGAGGGCCAGCGGGAGATGGTGATGGGGCGGGTCGAGGGCGTGGGCTTCGGGTTCCTGATCCCGCTGTTCTTCGTCACCACCGGCATCGAGTTCGACCTGCGCTCCCTGCTCGACGGGGGAGGGGCCCTGCTCCTGCTCCCGGTCTTCCTCGCGCTGTTCCTGCTCGTCCGTGGCCTGCCCGTCGCGCTGTTCGCACCCGACGGCTTCTCCCGCGCCGCGCGTGGCGCGCTGGCGCTGTACTGCGCCACCGCGCTGCCGCTGGTCGTCGCCGTCACCACCATGGGCACCGACAGCGGGGCGCTCGACACCTCGCACGCCGCCGCGCTGGTCGGCGCCGGCATGGTGTCGGTCCTCGTCCTTCCGCTGCTCGCCGGACGCCTCCACCACGAGCCCGGCGCCTCCGGCCGGCCGGAGCCCGGGGGCCGTGGGCCCACGGGTCCGGAGGCGGCGGAGAGCGAGTCGTGGTGACGTGCGGTGGCGGGTGAGGCGTTCGGGGCGAGGCGTGGCGGAGAGGCCCAGCGCGCGGCTCAGCGCGCGCCGGTGGGGACCGGGGTCCGGGTGGCCAGCAGGTGCAGGGTGCGGGCGCGTTCCCGGCCCGTGAGGTCGAAGGGGACGACCATCATCTCGTCCGCGCCCCAGGAGGCGGCGAGGTCCTCGACGGCGGCGGCGACGGTCGCGGGCGAGCCGTGGACGAGGCGGGCCTCCTCGATGTTCTGTTCGGCCAGGTACCGCTCGCGGGCCTCGGTCAGCGGCGGCTGGCTCGTGGGGTGCGTCTCCCGGACGCGGGCGACGCTGGTCTCGAACGCCCGCCGCTCGGCCTCGGCGTCGGTCTCCGCGCACAGCACGCTGACGGAGGCGATCACGTAGGGGCGCTCGGGCCCGTGGCGTCCCGGGGTGAACTCCGCCCGGTAGCGGGCGACGGCCGCCGGCCGGGCCTTGGCGCCGAGGTGGCCGCCGAAGACGAACGGCCAGCCACGGCTCGCCGCGAGGCGCCCGCCGTTCTCGGAGCTGCCCAGCACGAAGATGCGCGGCGGCTCGGGCGGCAGCGGCGAGAGCTTCAGGGGGGCGAACGCGTGCCCCTCGGGCCAGTCGTCGTGGAGGAAGCCGGCCAGTTCGTCGACCAGCTCGGGGAACTCCGCGCGCGAGCGCGGGGTGCGGCGCAACGCCAGGTCCAGCAGCGTCGGGTCGTCGTTGCCGCCGGTGGCCCGGCCGACGCCGAGGTCGATCCGGCCCTCGTGGAGGGCCTGGAGGACGCCGAACTGCTCCGCGACCACGAGCGGCGCGTGGTTGGGCAGCATGACGCCGCCCGAGCCGATCCGGATGCGGTGGGTCACGGCCGCGAGGTGCGCCATCAGGACGGTGGGGGCGCTGCCGGCGCAGCGGGCGGAGTTGTGGTGCTCGGCCACCCAGAAACGCCGGTAGCCGGCCTGGTCGGCGGCGCGGGCGGCGTGGACGACGTCGAGAAGGGTCTCCCGCGCGGTGCCGCCGGGAGGGACGATCGCCACGTCGAGGACGGAGAGGGGGATCACGGTGAACTCAACCTCCAACGGCACGAAGGGAACAGGCGGGACGGGAAGAAGGGACGGGAAGAAGGGGCGGGGACGACGGGAGGAACGGCGGGGACGGGTCTACGGCGTGGGGGAGTCGGGGGCGGGGGGCTTCGGCGCGTTGGGCAGGAGGAGGGCGAGGACCGCGAGCACCGCGAAGCAGCAGGCGAACAGGGCCGCCACGCCCGACATCGGCAGCGTCGCCAGCAGCAGCCCGGCCGCCAGCGGCCCGAGCGGCTGGAGGATCTCGGTGACGAACCCGATCGCGGCCGTCGTCCTGCCGAAGATCTCCCGGGGCACCAGCGTCACCAGGACGACGCCGAGCGCCGCGCCGATCACCGGCGTCAGCAGGCAGATCGCGGCGAAGGAGGCGGCGAACGCCACGCCGCTGCCGCTCCACCACGCGACGGCCAGCAGCACCCCGGCGACCGCGGGTCCGGCCGCGACCAGCACCTGGATGCGCAGCCGGCGTTGCAGGAACGGCGCGACCAACGACCCCACCAGCCCGGTGACGGCGGCGGCGCTCATCGCGGCGCCCACCGCGCCGCTCCCGCCCTCGCCCTGGCCGAGGCCGAGGATCAGGGCGTAGACCAGGGCCTGGAAGAGGAGGTTCAGGCCGGTGGAGAGCACGGCGAGGGTCCGCAGGAAACGGTTGCCCGCCACGTAGCGCAGGCCGGCCGTGAGGCGGCGCAGGAACCGCTCCTCGGCTTCGTCGGCTGTCGGGGGCGCCGCCGTCAGCGGGGTGGCGCGGCTGGCGCGGGCGGTCGGCGACAGCAGGTAGACGCAGACGGCGGAGGCCGCGAACGTGGCCGCGTCGACCGCGAGCGGCAGGCCGAGCGAGACCGCGACCAGCAGCCCGGCCGCCGCCGGGGCGGCGATCTCCGCCGCGTAGCCGCGCGCCTGGTTGAGGGAGACGGCGGTGGGCAGCTGCTCGCGCGGCACCACCAGCCGCACGACGGCGCTCTGGCTCGGCTTGAACAGCTCGGCGCCCAGCTGGGCCACCACCACGGCCGCCACCGCCACCGCCAGCGGCAGCCGCCCGGCGAACGTCCACACGGCGACGACGGCGAACACCGCGAAGCGCGCCAGGTCGGCCGCCAGCATCAGCGCGCGGTGGTTGTACCGGTCGGCGAGGTAGCCGGCCGGCATCCGCGCCACCATGGCGGTGACGAGGATGACGGTGCCGACGGTGCCGGCGACGGAGGTCGAGTAGCCGCCGGCGAGCAGCACCAGCGGCAGCACGACGAACGTCATCGACGAGCCGAAGTCGGAGAGGGCCTGCCCGATCCACAGGAGCCGGAAGTCGCGGTTCGCGCGCAGCGGCGGGGACGACGGTGGTGCGGCGGCCGAGGCCGTGGGCTCCGCACCGGCCTCGGCCGTCGTCATCGCGCCCCGGCCCTCTCCGGGCGGGCCGGCGCGTCGTCCGCCACGGTGTCCGTGCTGTCCGTGCTGTCCGTGCTGTCCGTGGCGGGGAGGAGGTCGTCGAGGAGGAAGTTCGGGTTGCTGCGACCGCCCGGCCTGGCGTGCCGCAGCCGGTCGAGGAAGAGCGCCACCCCGGCCGAGCCCGTCGCCAGGTCGCAGCTCTCCCGCACGGCCTGCTCGCCGGGGAAGACGATCCCCTCGGGCCGCTCGACCGCCGTGCACAGCACGGCCGCCGCCATCCGCTCCGCCTCCGCCAGCAGCTCCGCCTCGCCCAGGAACTCGTAGGCGTCCAGCAGCGCGTGCCCGAGCCCGCTCGTGCCGTGGAAGAGCTGCGGCAGCACCGTGTACTTGCGGCGCACGTCGGGCAGCAGCTCCGCGACGCGCTCGCGCAGCACGGGATCGCCCGTGACGTGGTGGTAGCGCAGCAGGGCGGTGAGGACGCCGGCGGTGCCGTAGTCGAGGTAGTGCCGCACGACCGCCACCGGCTCGTCGTCCGCCACGGCCGCCGCCGGGAAGGAGTGGACCCCGCTGGGCTGGAACACGGCCTGCGCGAGGTCGAAGTCGAGCGCCTCGCGCCCCAGGGCGAGGGTGCCGGCGTCGCCCGTCGCCGCGTGCAGCGCCAGCAGGAACAGCGCCACGCCCGAGGCGCCCGCCGCGTACCCGACGAGGGTGCGGCCCTCCGCCGAGGGCCAGGACGCCTGGCCACGGCCTTCGGGGCGGTGCGCGGTCGCGGCCAGGTGGTCGCCGACGGCGCGGGCCCGGTCAAGGAACTCCGGCAGCCCCGTGTCCCGCCACAGCCGCAGGCAGGCCATGCCGTAGCCGGCCGCGCCCGCCACGACGCCGGGCTCCGCGTACAGCTGGGGGTGGTCGGCGGCGTCCCGCAGCGTCCGCACCGCGAGCTCCCGGTGGCCGAGCTCCGCCTGCGCCCAGGCGACGCCCGCGCTGCCGTGGTAGAGGCCGGGGGGCAACGTGTCCGGCGAGGTGGACTGCCGCAGCGCCCAGCCGAGAAGGTCCTCGGGGACGCCGCCGCGCAGCCGGTGCAGCGCGTACAGGGTGCCGTAGGCGCCGTGCGCGAGGGTCAACGGGCTGGTCTCGAAGACCTGGAGGTCGGCGGGGAAGAGACGGTCGTCGCGGGTGAGGTCGGCGGTGCCGGTCCAGTACGAGACGACGCCGTCGAGGACCGCGTCGACGCGCTTGTGCAGGGCGGCTCGGGCGTCGGCGTCGGTCGCGGCGGGCAGCGCGAGCGGCGGGGGACGACGCCAGTGGGTCGTCAGCGGCAGCTCCTCGATGCGGCGGCGCACCTCGGCCGGGTCGGGCGCGGCGGCGTCCTCGTCGTACAGGTCCGAGACCAGGGACACGAGGCCGGCCGGCACGTCGAGGTCGGCGGCGGCCTCGGCGAGGACGCGGCGCGGGATCGTCGGGTCGAGGATGTCCGGCTGGTGGCACAGGACGATGCTGCCGAGGATCAGGCCGCCGAGCGCGTAGTAGTCGGTGGCGCGGTCGCCCCGGCGGGCGCGGACCGCCCGCCGCGTCGTCATGCCCGGGGTGAACAGGCCGGCGCCGCGCGCCGGTCCCTCGGGGGCGTCCTCGTGGAACGCCGACTCCATGTCGATGACGCGGATGCGGTCGTCGGGCGTGACCATGATGTTGGTGGGCGAGAGGTCGCCCAGCACGATGCCGCGCTCGTGGCAGACGGCGATGGCGTCGGCGACCTGGAGCCACAGGCCGCGGAAGCGGTCGTAGTAGTCCGTCAGCTTCTCGGGGGTCAGCTCCAGCGTGTAGACGGGGTTGTGGGCGGTGTTCAGGTTGCCCAGGTAGGTGCCGGGCACGAACTCCTCGGCGACGAAGGTGTGCTCCCACTCGCGGAAGAGCGCGACGGGGCGGACGAACAGGCCGGTGTCGGCGAGCTCGGTGAGGATGTCGTACTCGTGCCGCAGCACGTCGACGGCGTCGAGGCCCGCCGGGCCGACCTGGACGCCGGGCCTGGCCTCGCGGAGCACGACGTCGGCGCCCGTCTCGTTGTCGACGGCGCGGTAGAGGCCGCCGCGGTTGCTGAACTGCATGGCGCTGGTGACGGTGAAGCGGCCCTGGGCGAGGCTGATGCCGGGGCCGTCGGCGTCGCCGTCGGTGGTGCTGGTGGTGCTGGTGGTGCCGCTCGTGGCGTCCGGGGGGAACGGGTCGGTGACCCAGTCCGGGGTGTGGAAGTAGGGGTGACGCACGTCGACCACCGGCTCGCCGTCCGGCGTGTGGATCAGCAACTCGCGGTTGCCCGCCGGCAGGACGCGGGAGATCGTGGTGAACCCGCCGTAGCGGTAGTACACGACCCCCGACCCCGGGTACCGGCGGTCGGAGAGGACGTGCGGGCCCTCGAAGCCGTCGAGCGCGCGGGTCAGGGCGTCGCCGACGGCGCGGAACTCCGCCTCGTCGGCCGGGTAGACGGTGATGAACTTGCCGCTCGCGCCGCGCGGGAACAGCTTGCCGTTGGTCTCGCGCATCGCGGCCGGGTCCATCAGGAACTTGAAGTGGACGCGCGCGTCCCGCAGCACGGGCAGCGCGGCGCGCAGCGTGGCCGTGGTCGTGGCGGACGTGGCCGAGACGTGCAGCTTCCAGCCCTGGGCGACGGGGGGCACGCGGGGCGGCTCGGAGATCAGCCAGTAGCCGCGGCGGGAGAGCCGCCACGCGCCCGGGATCACCGACCGGTAGACGAGCAGGTGCTCCTGGCTCGGCGGGCGGCGCTCGTAGTTCTCGAACCAGCGCGGGTGGTGCGCCATGTACGCCTGAACGGTTGCCCACTCCACCTGCATCGCCCAACGTCCCTTCTGCTGACCTGACCTGACCTGACCTGTCGTTGTGCCGTGCCGTGTCGGGAGCGGGGTGGAGCGGCCGCCGCCGTCCCACCCCGTCCCTGACGGTTACCGACGTGTGGTGCTGGTTGTCCCTGCGCGTCCCGGCCTAGACGGGGTCGAAGAGGCAGCTGGTGACGCCGCAGGAGCCGCTGCTCTGGGCGCCGAAGCCGGTCTCGGCCTGCTTCTCGGGGGAGAGTCGCTGGAGTTCGAGGACGGCGCCGGCCAGCGCGTGCGCGACGACCTCGGACACGTCGGTGCCCTCGCCCTGTTCCGGTCTGGGCTGCTGGTTGGTGTCTGTCATGGAGGTGTGCCTCTCTGTCTCTGTCGTGGGTCCGTGCCGTGCCGCGGCGTGTCGGTGGCGACGTCGTCCGGTCGTGAGGACATGAGGAGGTGAGGAGGTGACCGGACGCACCCGGGTCGGAGCGGGGTCGCCACCCCGACCCGGGCGGATACGTGCTTCCGCTTCCGATCAGACGGGTTCAGACCCGATGGGCGTGCTCGACGATCACACCGGGTCGAAGAGGCAGCTGGCCGCGCCGCAGGAGCCGCTGCTGTTGGCGCCCAGGCCGGTCTCGGCCTGCTTCTCGGGCGCGAGGCGCTGGAGTTCGAGGATGGCGCCGGCCATCGCGTGCGCGGCGACCTCGGCGGCCTTGGCCGCCTCGACCACCTTCGCGGCCCTGGCCGCCTCGCCCTCCTCCTGGGTGGGCTGCTCGGTCGTCTCTGCCATGGACGTTCCCTCTCTGTCGTGGGTGGTGTCATGGACGGCACGGCCGCCGGCGTGCGGCGTCCGTGTTGGCGAGGACCGTAGGCAGGGCGGGTGCAGGACCGGTTGCCGAACGGTGAAAGGCCAGGCCAACGGGGCGGCCGGCGCGACGTGCCGCCTCGCGGCGAGGGGCGAGAGGGCCGCGCCGGGCCTCGTCCGGGCCCGCCGAGCTGGGCTCATACCGTTCGGCAACCGGACGGCAGGCGGCGGCCCGCAGGCTTGCCGTTGCCCCGTGCGTACGACCGCGGACCGAGCGAGAGGAGGCCGGCGTGCGGCTCGCCGAGCTGATGTCGCTGCGCCAGACCGTCGGCGCGGGCCTCCTGGTCACCCTCACCGAGCGGTGCCCGCTGAGCTGCGCCCACTGTTCGGCGTCGGCGACGCCCACCGGGCGGGACCTCGACGACGAGGCCCTGCTGCGCTTCCTGCGGACGTTCACGCCTCGGCTCCGCCCCGAGGTGCTGCTGCTGACCGGCGGGGAACCGCTCACCAGGCCACGGCTCGTGGTCGAGGCGGCCCGCGCGGCGCGCGAGGCCGGCACCCGCACCGCCGTGCTGTCCGGCGGTTTCTTCGCCCGGGGCGGTGGCGGCGGGCTGCCGCCCGCCGTGCGGCGCGTCGCCCACGCCGTCGACCACTTCTCGCTCAGCCTCGACGCCCACCACGAGCGGGAGGTCCCGCGCCGCGACGTGCTGGCGGCGCTCGCGGCGTTGCTGCGGACGGGCGTGGCGACCAGCCTCCACGTGCTCGCCGACGGTCCGGACGACCCGTACCCGGACGAGGTGGCGGCGGAGGTCACCGCCCGGTTCGGCACCCGCGTGCCGATGCTCGTCGGCGAGGTGCGGGCGATCGGCCGGGGCGCCTCGCTGCGTCCCGGCGCGCGGCCGGCCGCGCCCGCGCCGCCGCCGGGGTCGGCGGTCGCGCCGTGCGCGATGGCGGCCTGGCCGGTGGTGACGGCCGACGGCACGGTCACCGCCTGCTGCGAGCAGACCGTCGTCGACGGCCGCGTCGACGGTGCCGGGGGCGGCAGCGTCGGCGGCGGGCGCCCGGCGCACCTGCGGGTCGGCGCCGTCGCCACGGACAGCTGGCCCGCCGTGCTCGACCGCACCGCCCGCGACCCACTGCTGCGCATGATCCGGACCGTGGGCCCCGTGCACCTCGCCGCCCGCGCGGGCGCGGACCCCGCCGCCACGCCCGCCGCCGCCCCCGTCGCTACGCCCGAGGGCGGCTACTGCGCGAGCTGTCACCGTCTCGGCGCACTGCCGGAGGCCGGCCGATGGGCGCGGCGGGCCGGCGCGGGACCGTGCGGCGAACTCCTCCAGTCGGCCGCCGTCCGGGTCCTGGCCGCCGGCGGCCCCGCCGCCCTCGTGGCCCGCCACGGCAGCCGCCGCCACGCCCACCTCGTCACGCTCGGCTCCGCCGACGCGGTCGGCACCGGGGGCGCCGGGGGCGCCGGGGGCGCCGGGGACGCCGAGGGCGGCGACGGGCCGGTGGCCGGGGAGGCGGCGCCATGACGTCCCCGCCCGGCGCGGGCCGGGAGCTGCGCGCCCTGCTCTCCCTCGTCTCCCCCGCGGTGCGTCACGGCGCGGCGGCGCTGTGGCGACCCGAGGGCCTGACGGAGCGGTACCTGCGCTACCTCACCACCATGCACGCCGTGATCCGCGCCTCCGTGCCGCTGATGGAGCTGGCCGCCGCGCGCTGCCGGGAGGCGGCGACGTCGGACGGGCCCGGCGCGGGGGACCCGGGCCTGCGGGCCCTCGCCCGCTTCCTGCCCGAGCACATCGAGCGGGAGCGGCACCACGACGACTGGCTGCTGCGGGACATGGCCGCCGCCGGCCTCGACCCGGCGCGCGAACGCGCCCGGCCGCCGGCGCCGGTCGTGGCCCGCCTCGTCGGCGCCCAGTACTACTGGGTCAGCCACCACCACCCCGTCAGCCTCCTCGGCTACATCGCGGTCCTGGAACTCCACGCGCCCGCCGTGGAACTGGCCGGGACGCTGGCCGAGCGGACCGGCCTGCCCCCGGCGGCGTTCGCCACCCTCCGGCTCCACGCGGAGGAGGACGACGGTCACAGCGCCGAGGTCCTCACGGCGCTCGACGAGGCCGCCACCAGCGACGACGCGCGCGGCGCGGCGCGGCTCAGCGCGTTGCACACCGTGGCGGCGCTCCTCGACGTCTTCGACGAGCTCAACGCCCACCCGCGAGCGGCGAGAACAGGACAGGAACAGGACAGGAAGGAGCGGCACTGACATGACGGCTGCACCCGACGACCGGGACCAGGACGAGGGCCGCGACGCCGAACGCGTCCTGCGGGAGCTGGCGGCGGCCGGCTTCCCGGTCCACACCCTCACCGACGAGCAACGCGCCGTGTTCGCGGCGCTCGCGCCAGAGGAACTCGCCCTGGTGCTGGACATCAAGGCCCGGCTGGACGCGGTCGAACCCGAGGTCACGGCCCACGCGGCCGTGGCCGGCGCGGCCCTGTTCTGAGGCCGTCGAGGCGAGGCCGCGAGACGCCGGGCCCCGCGCCGGCCGAGCCGCCGGTGAGGGCGCGCCGCGCGAGCCAGGACAGGTCAGGAGACGCGAGGAGAGACGGAGAAGTCCCGTGCCGGAACAACGCAAGGTGATCACCGCGCTCTTCTGCGACCTGGTCGGCTCCACCGAACTGTCGGGGGTGCTGGAGCCCGAGACGCTGCGCGCGGTGGTGCTGCGCTACTTCGACGCGATGCGCGCCAGCATCCAGGCGCGCGGCGGGACCGTGGAGAAGTTCATCGGTGACGCGGTGGTGGCCGTCTTCGGCGTGCCACGGGTGCGGGAGGACGACGCGGTGCGGGCGGCCGGCGCCGCGCTCGACATGATCGAGGCGCTGGAAGGGCTCAACGCCGAGCTGGAACGGGAGGTCGGCAGCACCCTCGCGGTGCGGATCGGGGTGAACAGCGGAGAGGTCGTCACCGAGGGCGAGGCCACGGACGGCACGTTCGTATCGGGCGAGGTGGTGAACGTCGCCGCCCGCCTGGAACAGGCCGCGCCGGCCGGGCAGATCCTCGTGGGTCCCGCGACGCGGCTGCTGCTGGGCTCGGCCGCCCGCGTCGAGCCGGTGGGCCCGTTGACCCTCAAGGGGAAACGCGACCCGGTGCGGGCGTTCCGCCTCGTCGGGCTGGCGCCGAGGGGGACCGTGCCCGACGCGCGGCCCGCCCCACCCCGGACCGGGCCGGGGAACGGGCCGGGGGGCCGGTCGGCGGACGGCCGCCGGGAGGCCCCGCTCGTGGGCCGTGACGACGAACTCGGGTGGCTGCTCGCCGCGTGGGAGGCGGTGGGCGCCTCCGGCACGAGCCGCGCGCTCCGCCTCACGGGAGAGGCCGGCGTCGGCAAGACCCGGCTGCTGCGCGAGTGGCTGGCGCACCTCGCGGCGAGCGGCGCGGCCGTGGGCGTCGCCCGGTGCTTCGGCGACGAGGACGAGGCGAGCCTCGCCCCGCTCGCCGACGCCCTCGCGAGCCTGCTGCGACGCGCCACGGCTCCCACGCCCGCACCTACGCCCCTCGCCGACGACGCGGCGCGCGGGGACGACGGGTGGGAGGAGTGGCACGCCGCGCACGAGGTGCTGCGCTCCGGGCTGCTCGCCGACGGGACGCCGAGCCCCTCCGTCGAGGCGACGTGGGCCGCCGTGACCACGGTGCTGGCCGGGCTGGCGGGCGGCGGGCCGGTGGCGTTGGTCCTCGACGACGTGCAACGGGCGAGGCCGGCGCTCCTCGACGGCCTGGCCGCGCTCCGCGCGTCGCTCGCCGACCGGCCGGTGCTGCTGCTCTGCTCGGGCCGCCCGCCCGAGGGCGGCGCCGGCCCGGCCGGCGCCCCCGGCGGCCCCGGCGGCCCCGCCGCCGACGACGCCCTCGTCCTGCGCCCGCTCTCGCGGGAGGCGGCCCGCCGACTGGCCGAGCACCTGCCCGACCGGCCGCCGCGAGAGGTCAGGGAGGCGGCCGTGCGGCGCGCCGAGGGCAACCCGCTCCACCTCGAACAGCTCCTCGCCTGGGCGGCCGACGGCGCCGACCCCGCCAACCCCGACGACCTCCCCGTGACCGTCACGGCCGTGCTCGCCGCCCGCATCGACGCGCTGGGGGAGGCCGAACGGGCGGTCCTCGACGCGGCGTCGGTCGTCGGCCGCCGGTTCACCGCCGCCGACGTCCGGGGCCTGCTGGCCGGCACGCCCCACGAGCACGCCGTCGACGACGCGCTGCGCGGCCTGACCCGGCGCGGCCTCGTCGAGCCCAGGCCGGTGACGGACCCTGCCGTGACGCGCCCCACCGCCCCGCCCGCCGCCCACCCTCCCCGCCACCGCCACCTTCCCCACCACCAGTTCCGCACCGGACTGCTGCGGGACGTCGCCTACCAGGGCCTGAGCAAGCGGCGCCGCGCCGCCTGGCACGAACAGCTCGCCACCCGGCCCGACGCGGGCCACGGCCTGGCCGCCCACCACACCGAGCAGGCCTACCTCCACCTCCGGGACCTCGGCCAGCGCGGCCAGCGCGCCGAGGAGCTGCGCTCCCGCGCCGCACGGGCGCTCGCCGACGCCGGCCGCCACGCCCTGGCCCGCGCCGACCTGTCCTGGTCGGCGGACCTGCACGCCCGCGCCCTCCACCACTCCGGCCACGGCGACCCGTGGTGGACGAGGGCCGCGCAGGGCCTCGGCGAGACCTGGCTCGCCCTCGGCCGAGCCGAGGAGGGCGGCGCCCTGCTCCGCCAGGTCCTCGACGTGTCGGCCGCCGCCGGTGACCGCCTCGCCCACGCCCACGCCAGGCTCCAACTCGCCGCGCTCGACCCCGAGGGCGGCCACGGCACGGCGGCCGAGGCCGCCCGCGCCGGCCTGCCCGTCTTCCGGGTGGCCGGTGACCGCCTCGGGCAGGCCAGGGCCTGCGTGCGGCTCGGACAGGAACTGCAACTCGCCGGCCGGCACCGCGTCGCCGGGCACCTGCTGGTCGCCGCGCTCGACCACGCGGTCGCCGCCGGGGCCGCGCCGGAACGGGCCATCGCGCTCGGCGCGCTCGGCGTCTCGCTGTGGCACGGGCCGACACCGGCGGTCGAGGCCGTGGCGCGGTGCCGCTCCCTGCTGGCCGCGCACGGCCGGGACACCGCCGTCGCGACCGTCACGCTCACCTATCCGCTCGCGAACCTGCTCGCCCTCCAGGGCCGTTTCGACGAGGCGCGCGCCTGCCTGGCGACGGCCGACCGGCTCGCCGCCGGGCTCGGCTACGCGGAGGCGGCGGGGTTCGCCCCGCTGTTCGCGGCCGGTGTGGAGACGCTCGCCGGGCGGCCGGAGCGGGCGGAGCCGTTGCTGCGCCAGGCCGTGGAACGGTGCCGCGCCGCCCGCGCCCCGGCCCTGCTGGCCACCGCCTCCCGCGACCTGGCACGGCTCCACCTCACGCGCGGCACGTCACCCGAGCCCGGCCTCCTCCCCGACCTCGCCCGCGCCGACGCCGACGCCAGGGCCGACGCCAGGGCCGACGTCTCCTCCGACCATGTCTCCGCCGCCGTCGTGCTGGGCCCGGCCGACGCGGCCGACGACCACGGGGTGCGGGCCCTCGCCGCCTCCGCCGCCGGGGCGCGCGCCGTCGCCCTCGCGTTGGCACGCCAGGCCGTGCGGGAGGCGGACGGCACGGACTCGCCGATCAGCCGGGCCACGGCCCGGCTCGACCTCGCCCGGGTGCAGCTCGCGGCCGGGCTCGCCGCCGCGGCGCGGAGCGCGGCGACGGACGCGGCCCGCGTGTTCGGGGCGAAGGGGCACACCGTGGGCCGTGCCACCGCCCGCCAGGTGGCGGCCCAGGCGTCGGAGCGCGCGTCGGAGCGCGCGTCGGAACGGGCGGCGGACCACCCGACGCGGCGCACGAGGAGGCCCCGCCCGAGACCCGCGCCCACCTCCGCCGCGACGGACGGGGGCGCCAGGTGACCACCCACCAGCCCTCGGCCCCACCCGCCGCCGCCACCCCGCCGCCTCCGGCACCGCGACGACCCGGCACGTTGAGCTGGGGGCTGCGCGAACGGCGGCCCGACGAGATCACCGTGCCCGCCACCGGCCTCCAACGCGTCACCCCCGAGTGGGCCTGGGGCGGCTCGACGGGCCGGGGCGTGCGGGTGTGCGTCGTGGACAGCGGCGTGGAGCGCGACCACCCCATGGTCGGGCCCGTCGCCTCCTCCCACCTGGTCGTCGACGGCGACGACGGCCGGCCGAGGGTCGTCGAGACCGACACCGGCGACCTGTGCGGCCACGGCACGGCCTGCGCCGGCATCGTCCGGGAGGTGGCGCCCGACTGCGAGGTCCACAGCGTCCGCGTCCTCGGCGAGAACTTCTCCGGCAGCGGCGCGTTCCTGCTCGCCGGCCTGCGCTGGGCCGTCGAGCAGGGCTTCGAGGTGATCAACCTCAGCCTCTCCACCACCCACGGCCGCTTCGTGCGGGAACTCCACGAACTCGCCGACGAGGCGTACTTCCGCGGCCTGGTCCTCGTCGCCTCCGCCCACAACATGCCCGTGGAGAGCTTCCCGTGGCGGTTCTGCTCGGTGGTGTCGGTCGGCAGCCACCAGGAGGACGATCCCGAGCTGCACCTGTACAACCCCGAGCCGCCGGTGGAGTTCTTCGCCAAGGGGCAGGACGTGCGGGTCGCCTGGGCGGGCCGCTGCGTCACCCGCACCACGGGCAACAGCTTCGCCACCCCCCGGATCGCGGGGCGGTGCGCGCAGGTCCTCGCCAAGCACCCGGGGCTGACGCCCTTCCAGCTCAAGACCGTCCTCTACCTCTCGGCGGCCAACGTCCACGCCCCGGAGGAGCACCCGTCCCCCACGCCCCCCGTGTCCCGCCGCGAGAAATGAGGCCACCGTGTCGACCGTGCCCGACGCACCCGTCGCGTCCGACGACGTCCGCGCCCTGCTCCAGTCCGTGGTCGCGGTGGCGCGGGCCATCTTCGGCGCCGCCGCCAGCTCCGTGTTCCTGCTCGACGAGGCGCGCCGGGAGCTCGTCTTCCAGGCCGTCGCGGGCGAGGGAGAGGACTTCCTCGTCGGCACCCGCTTTCCCGCCGACCGTGGCATCGCCGGCTGGGTCGCGTCCTCGGGACAGGCGATGATCGCGGACGAGCTGTCGAACATCCCGACGTTCGCCCGCGACCTCGCGGAGTCCACCCGCTACGTGCCCAGCGCCCTGATGGCGGCGCCCCTGCTGTCGGAGGGGCGGGTCCTCGGCGTGCTGGAGGTGCTGGACCCGGTGCCGCAGTCGCGGTCCGACCTGGCCGACCTGGACCTGCTGTCCCTCTTCGCCCACCAGGCCGCGCTCGCGCTGCGCGTCGCGCGGACCGACGCGGGCGACACGGGCGGCACGCGGTCGGGGGAGGAGCGGGCCGAGGAGGTGGAGGAACGGCTGGTCGGGGCGATGCGCGACTTCCTGCGGGTCAGGTCACGGTGAACGCGCGGTGGCCGGCGTCCCGCCGCTCGCGGCCCCGCGCGACGGCCTCGCCGGCCCCGCCCGTCGGCTCGTGGGTGGACCCGTGCGCGGGAGAGAGCGCGGCCACGCCCCCGCGAACCCGCGGGGAGCCGTCCGACGCCCCGCCCGCGGACGCCGACTCGCGCGCGAACTCGCGGGCGAAGGCGGACATCCCGTACGTGGCCAGGTGCGCGCTGACCTCCCCGGCCGGCGGCGTCAGCAGGCTGCACTCCAGCAGTTCCTCCGCGTCGGCCGCCACCTGCTCGTAGCGCAGCGGCGGCGTCGCGGCGGCCAGCCGTCGGTAGGCGGCGCGCTGCGCGGCGGGCAGGTCGCGCCAGAACGCCTCGTAGCGCTCGCGCAGCACGAGTTCGCCGGCCGCCATCTCGTCGAGCAGCGAGGGCGCGTCCCGCAGCCGGTCGGCGTACTCGGCCGGCCGCAGGTGCCGCAGCGCGTCGAGCTTCGCGCCGGCGATCCGGAGCGCCAACGGCAGGCCGTCGCAGTGCCGCACGATGCGGGCCACGGCCGGCGGGTCGGCCAGCAGCCGGCCGAGGCCGATGACGCGGCCCAGCAGTTCCGTGCCCTCCTCCTCGCCGAGCGGCGGCAGCTGCACGCGCGCGACGCCCGTGAGGCCGCTGAGCCGGTAGCGGCTGGTCACCAGGGCGGAGCTGCGGCCACAGCCCGGCAGCAGGGCCTCGGCGACGGACGCCGACACGGCGTCGTCGAGGACCAGCAGCAGCCGCCGCCCCGCGACCCAGGACCGCCACCGGGCCAGCGAGCGGGCGACGTTGCGCTCGGCGGGCAGGCCGACGGCGTCGAGCAGGCCGCGCAGCACGGTGCCGAGCGGGCGGTTGCCGAGCTCGGCCAGGAGCAGCCCGTCGGGGTGGGCGTCAGCGAGCAGGTGGGCGACGTGCACGGCGAAGGCCGTCTTCCCGACGCCGACGGCGCCGGAGACCACCAGCACGCCGCCGCGCGCGGCCCGGTCGGTGGGGCCGGCGGCCGGGGTGCCGCCCGCGCCCAGGTGGCTGAGGGCGTGGTGGACCTCGGCCGTCCGGCCGACGAAGTCGGGCAGGTCGCGCGGCAGTTGGTTGCCGGCGCCTCCGCCGTTCCCGCCCGCGCTCCCGCCCTGGCCCGCGCCCGCCCTCCCACTCGCGCTCTCAGCCCCGGTCTCGGTCCCGCTCCCGGTCCCGTGCCCATCCGGGTGGCTCCCGCCGAGGCGGGCTCCGGGACCGCCACGACCGCCGTCGCCGTCGCCGTCGCCGCGTCGCTCCTCCCGCGGCTCGCCCCCCGGGTGGAGCAGGCCCCGCCACAGCGAGGTCAGCACGGGCCCCGGCGCCACGCCGAGTTCCCGCGCCAGGGCGAGCCTGACCGTCTCGAAGTGCGCCATCGCCTCCCCGTTCCCGCCACCCGCGACCAGCGACCGCATCCACGCCGCCGCCAGCCGTTCCCGCAGCGGGTGCGCCACGGCGTGGTCCTGGAGCCGGTCACGGACGAGGCGGTGGCCGCCGCGCGCCTGCTCCAGCTCCGCCCACTCCTCCAGCGCGCCGAGGAAGACCTCCTCCAGCCGGTCCACGGCCTCGGTCAGGCACGGCAGCCGCCCGAACTCGGCCAACGGCCGACCCCGCCACAGCGCAACGGCCTCGTCCAGGAGCGCGCGAGCCGCGTCCGCCCGGCCCTCGCGCGCCAGCCGCCGCCCCTCGCGCACCAGCTCCTCGAACCTGACGAGGTCGCACTCCCGGGCCCCGAGCCGCAGCCGGTAGCCGCCCTGGGTGTGGACGAGGCGCTCGCCGAGCACCCGCCGCAGGCGGCAGACGTGGACCTGGAGGTTCTTGCGGGCGGTGCGTGGGGGACGGCCCGCCCACACCGCGTCGATCAGGCCGTCGGTCGGGAAGACGCCGTTGGCCCGGCTCAGCAGCAGCGCGAGCACCAGCCGCGGCTTCGGGCCGCCGAGGTCCACCGGCTCCCGGCCACCGCACCGCACCGACAGCTCGCCGAAGGTGGTGATTGCAGTGACCACAGGTCTCATGGAAGGACCGTCCCACCTACGCGCGTCGCGCACATGGGGGCCGGGCCCCCGCATTTCCTTGACAGGTCCCCGGCGGGGCGCGGGCGGAGAAATCCGGGGGGTTTCTACCCATGACCCCGGGTGGCGGCTGCTGGAAGAGTCGTCACATGTACCCAGTCACGGCCGTTCCGTCGTCCTCCACGCCGCCGTTCGGCACGCCGCCGTCCGGTGCGCCGGTGGCCGCGCCGTCGGCCGGCGCTCCCGAACGGTGGTGGCTGCCCGCCCTGTCGGACCACGAGGCCGACGAGGAGGTGCACGACGGGGCCGCCGCCGGGTGGGACGCGGTGGGTGCGGGGGAGACGCCGCCATGGGTGCGGTTCGTGGAGCGGGCGCTGGACCGGGCGCCCGCCCAGCGGCAAGCGCCGGGTGAGCCGGTGCGGTCGGTGCCGGGCAGTGGGCCCGCCGGCCGGCTGCTGCATCCGCTGTGGCCGCTGCTGACCGTCGCGGATGAACGTTTCTTCGCCGCCCTCCCCGCCGAACGCGAACGCGAGGGCCAACGCGAGGGCGAGGGCACGGAGGCGGAGGCGGACGCGGACGCGGACGCCAGGGCCGTGTGGGCGGGCGCGCGGGCCTGGCTCGCCGCCGAGCTGACCGCCCTCGCGGGCCGCACGCTCGTCGCCTGGCTGGGGACGGCCCGCCGCGCCGGGAGGCTGCGCGGCGCGGACCCCCACGAGCGGTTCGACGACGCCATGCGCTCCCTCGCCGCCCGCCCCGCCCTCCGCGCCCTGCTGCACCACCACCCCGTCCTCGCCCGCCTGCTGGCGCGGCGCTGCCTCGACGTGGTGGCCGCCGCCGTCGAACTCCGCCGCCGGCTGCGCGCCGACCGGCCCGCGCTCGCCGCCACGCTGTGCGACGGGACCGACCCCGGCCCGCTGGCCCGCGCCCGCTTCGGCCTCGGCGACCCGCACGGCGGGGCCAGGACCGTCGCGCTGCTGGAGTTCCGCGACGGGCGGCGGTTGGTGTACAAGCCGAGGCCGCTCGGCCTCCACGCCCGCTGGAACGAGCTGCTGGGCTGGTTCGCGGGCCACGAGCCGGAGCTCGCGCCGCGCGCCGTGCGCCTCCTGCCGCGCGGGGACCACGGCTGGGCGGAGTACGTGACGCCCGCGCCGTGCGCCTCGGCCGCCGAGGTCGAGGCGTTCTACGCCCGCACCGGCGCCCAACTCGCCCTGCTGTACGCGGTGGACGCCGTCGACATCCACGCCGAGAACGTCGTCGCGGCCGGCGACCAGCCCGTCGTCGTGGACGTGGAGACGCTCTTCCACCCGTTCCTCGAGGCCGACACCGACGGCGGCCCCGACCCGGCCGCGGCGGCGCTCGCCGCCTCCGCGCACCGCACGTTCGTGCTGCCGCAGGTGCTGCTCGGCGAGCACGGTGTCGTGGACTGCTCGGCCGTCGGGGGCCGCGCGGGGCAGCTCTCGCCGGACGAGCTGCCCGCCTGGGAGCGGCCCGGCACCGACCAGATGCGGCTGCGACGGCGCCGCCTGCCGTGGCCTGGCGGAAGCAACCAGCCCACCCTGCTCGACGACGGCGCCGCCCCCGTCGACCCGCTCGACCACGTGCCGGCCCTGCGGCGCGGCTTCCGCGCCGCCTACCGCGTCCTGGCCGCCCACGCCGAGGAACTCGCCGCGTCCGAAGGCCCGTTGAGCCGTTTCGCCGACGAGCGGGTGCGCCTGGTCGTGCGGCCGAGCCACGACTACGCGCGGCTGCTGGCCGAGGCCACCCGACCCGAGGCGCTGCGCGACCTCGCGGCCCGGCGCGAGGCGTTCGCCGAGCTGCTTCAGGACACCGGCCGCGCCGCCCTCGAGGCCCTGGCCCCGCACGAGCTGGGCGACCTCCTCCACGGCGACCTTCCCCTCTTCACCACCACCCCCGCCTCGCGGGCGGTGCGCACCTCCCGTGGCCGGCTCGTCGACGGGCTGCTGCCGCGCGCGGGGCTCGCGGCGGTCCGCGCCAAGCTCCGCCGCATGGGCGCGTCGGACCTGCGCCACCAGGACTGGCTGCTGCGCGCCTGCCTCGCCACCCTCCGGCCCCTCCCGGACCACCACGCGCCCGCACCCCCCGTGCCTGTCCTCACCCCCGCGCCCGCCGTCAACGCCGCGCCCGCCGTCAACGCCGCGCCCGCCGTGCCCGGTGTCGGGGCGTGCCCCGACCCGCTCGCCCTCGCCGCCGCCGTGGGGGACGAACTACTCACCCTCGCCCACCGCGACCGCGTCGACGACCACGACCGCGTCAACTGGCTGGGCCTCCACGTGCTCGCCGAGAGCCACTGGTACGTCCACGCGCAGAGCGCGGCCCTCGCCGACGGCTACCCGGGGACGGCCCTCTTCCTCGCCGAACTCGGCCACGCCACCGGCCAGGCCCGCTACCTGGAGGCGGCGGCCCACGCCGTCGTCCACCCCCTGCCGGGCACGGTGCGCCTGCTCGCCTCCCACCCGGTGCTCGCCACGGCGGTCGGCCCCGGCGGCTTCCACGGCCTGGGCGGCATCGCCTACGCCGCCGCCCGCCTCGCTGGCCTGCTCGACAGCCCCGAACTCGCCGCCGCGGTGCCCGAGGCGCTGACCGCGCTCGCCGAGGCCGCCGCCGCCAGCGAACAGGTCGACGTCGCCGACGGACTCGCGGGCGCGCTGCTCGCCGCCGACGCCGTGCACGCCGAGACGGGACTCCCCGAGGCGGCCACGCTGCGCCGCGCGCTCGCCGAGCGCCTCTCCCGGACCGCGCCGCCGCCCGAGCCCGGCTTCCTGTGGGGGCGGGCCGGCGTCGCGCTCGCGCTCGACCGCGCCGGTGCCGTCGCCCCGGCGGCGTCGCTGCCCGACGGCCCCGGCCCCGGCCCCAGCCCCGAGCCGAGCGCGCTGGGCTGGTGCTCCGGCCTCGCCGGCACGGCCCTCGCCGGCCCGGAACGCGACCGCGACCGCGACCTGCGCCACCTCGACCGCCACCTCCACCACCCGGACCGGCCCGGCCGGCCCGCCGCGCCCGACCACTCGTTGTGCCACGGCGAACTCGGCGCCCTCGAACCCCTGGTTCAGGCGCACGCGACCGCGAGCCCGCCCCCGCACCCGGCCGTCACCCGGCTGCTGCGGCACGTCGAACGACACGGCCCCCGGTGCGGCACACCCGACGCGGTGCCCACGCCCGGCCTGCTGACCGGCCTCGCCGGCGTGGGCCACGGGCTGCTGCGGCTGGCCCTCGGCCCCCGAATCCCCTCGGTGCTCCAGCTGCGCCCGACAGCGGACGGAGCGCCGACGAGGCCCGCCGGGTCCAAGGGCCCGGCGCCAGAGGAAGAAGGAGCGTGAACAGCGTGGAAAGCGACAGGCTGAACAACGACGAGCCGGTGACCGGACCGTCCGGGTCGTGCCGACCCTCCGCGTCATCCGGCTCACCGAAACCCCTGGACGCGTCCGACGACGACGAACGGCCCGATCCGTCGCAGGCGTCGTCATCGTCGCCGACGGCCGTGTGGCGGGCGAGAACGCGGATGGCGATCCTCACCGGCATGACCGTGGGGGCCGCCGTCATCGCCGGCCTCGAACCGGGAACGACCAGCGTCAGCATCACCATGGGCTGACCGGCGCGCCCCACACCACCGCGCGTCGTCGTCTCACGGGCCGCCCGCCTCCGCGGGCGGCCCGCCCGCCCCCGCGCCCAGGAAGTCGGCGGCGAAGTCACACAGCTTCGCCCGCTCTCCGATGCCTGTCTTCCGCATCAGGCTCGCCACGTGCTTCTCGACGGTGCGGGCCGACAGGTGCAGGCGCGCGGCGAGCGCCTTGTTGCCGAGGCGTTCGACGAGCAGCCGGAAGACGTCGTACTCGCGCGCCGTGACGCCCATGGCCCGCAGCGCCTCGGGGATGCGGTCGGTGCCCGCGCGGCGCTGCCGCACCACGACGCCGAGGCCCCGCAGCCGGGACCGGCACGCGCCCGCCACCGCGACGACCCCGGCCCGGTGGAAGTACTCCTCGGCCTCCGACAGCCAGCGCCGCGGCTCGCCCCACCCGTCGGCGAGCGCCGCGTCCGCGACCAGCCGCAGCCCCAGGTGCCGGGCCGTCGGGAACGGCTCGGCGCTCGCCACCGCCGCCGCCACCGCGGCCTCCGCCTCGGCCCGGCGGCCCCGCCTGCCGGCGACCACGGCGCGCGCCAGGTCGACGAACTGCCGGTTCCAGCGCAGCCGGCCGGCCTGCCCCACCCCGGTCCGCTCCCACGCCGCGCCCCCGCCCCCGCTCCCGTCGGCCTCGGCGTCGGCGTCGGCGTCGTGGTCGTGGTCGTGGTCGTCGAGCACGTCGAGCAGCACCATCAGGCCGTGCGAGCCGGTCAGGTGGAAGAAGTTCTCCTCGTCGGCCCGCACCATCGCCGCCAGCGAGGCGGCCACCTCCCTGGCCTGTTCCCGCTCCTCCTCCAGCAGCGCGCAGAACAGCTCCCCGAGCCCCCGCATGAGCGGCGCCACCATGGACCGCTCCCCGCCACAGGCACGGAACTCGGCCAGCACCGCCCGCAGCTCGCCCCGCCGCGCCTGGTGGGCGGCGACGACGCCCCGCACCATCAGCAGGTACCGCGTCACCGGATACAGCTTCAGCCGCCGCGTCTCGTCGAGCGAGCCGTCCACCAGCGCCGTCGCCGCCGCGAAGTCCGAGCGCATCGCGGCGTCGAGCGCGAGGAAGGACCCCACGTGGTGGGCCAGGCTGACGCAGCCGGTGCGCAGCGCCTCGTGCCGCGCGTAGGTGAACGACTCGGTGGCCGCCTCGGCGAGCCACTCGTTGCCGCCCAGGCCGATGAGGCCGTGGATGCGCCAGGTCACCAGCTCGTGCTCGGAGGCGAGGCGCAGCGTCTGGCGGAAGCAGCGGTCGGACTCGGCGAGGGAACGGCCCCGGGTGGCGAAGCCCACCGCGTACCAGGACTGGCAGGCCAACGCCGGGTCGTCGCGCTGCCCCGCGCCGTCGATCGCGCGGCGCGCCAGCCGCTCGCTGAGCGCCGTGCGCCCCCGGGTGGTGCCCGAGACGGTCAGGAACGCCTCGACCGCGTCGATGCCGGCGGTGTCGCGCGCGGCGGCGCCCGCCGGCAGCAGCGCCCTGGCCTCGGCGACCTGCGCCAGACCCTCCTCGTACCGGCCCGCGACCTCGGCCGCCCACGCCAGCCGGACGTGCAGCGCGACCCGGCCCGCGATCTCCGTCGTCCCGCCACCGCCACCGCCACCGCCGCCGAGGTCGGCCCTGCGCAGCCGGTCGGCGACCTCGGCCGCCCGGTCGAAGCCGCCGCTGTCGGCGAGGGCCAGCAGCAGCGTCTCCAGCAGCTCCCGGTGCACGCGGCCCCGCACGGGGCCGTAGGGGGAGTCGCCGTCGCCGAGCATGCGCTGCGCCTCGTCGAGCACGGTGATCGCCGTGCCGGGGCCGCTGCCCGCCAGCGCCCTGCGCGCGACCTCCAGATAGTGCTCGGCGGCGGCCTGTTGCTCGCCGGCGTGCCGTCGCAGCCGGGCCGCGAGCAGGCACCAGCTGCCGGGCAGCCCCGGGTACAGCTCGGCCACCGCGTCGGCGGCCCGCGCCGACAGGGCGGCGCGGTCGGCCGGGCTCAGCAGCTCCAGCAGCGCCTCCTCGGCCAGCGGGTGCGCGAACGCGTACCAGTCGGGGCCGTGCTCCTCGTCGGGCTGGAGCAGCCCCTCGGCGACGGCGGCGCGCACGCACTCCGTCAGCGCCGCGTCGTCCACGCCCCGGCCCCGGCCTCGGCCGCCGCTGGCACCGTCGGGGCCGACGACGCCGTCGCGGTCGTCGCGGTCGTCGAACCGCAGGCAGTGCCGCAGCACCGACAGCGGGAAGGACCGCCCGAGGACCGCCGCGACGGCCAGCGCCCGCGCGCCCCGGCGCCCGAGCCGCGCCGCCCGCTCCTCGACGACCCTCACGAGCGTGACCGGCACCCCCGGCCGCTTGGTGCCGCGCAGCTCCCAGCCGCCGTCCGCAGCCCGCGCGAGCCGGCCGGCCGCGAGCATCCCGCGGATCAGCTCCTCGGCGACGAACGGGATGCCGCCGCTGTCGCCGTAGAGCTCGGCCGAGACGGCACGGGGCAACGCGGCGGGCGGGCAGCCCAGGCTGGAGGCGGCCAGCTCGTGGACGTCCGCCTCGTTCAGCCGCTCCAGCGGGAGGAGGGCGCCCTCGCGCCGCTGGGCGACGGCGTTGGCCAGCTCGAACGCGGCGGACGGCGTGGAGCGGACGGTCGCGACCACGACGACGGGCTGGGCGGCGACGTTGGCCGCGAGGTACTCCACGACGGCGAGCGTCTCGGGGTCCGCGTCGTGCAGGTCGTCGACGAACAGCAGGCAGCCGTGGAGGCAGCCGTGCCGACGGCCCCGCGCGGCGGCCAGCCGCAGCACGGCCTCGGCGAGCACGATCGGCGACTGGTCGCAGTCCGCGCCCGTCGACCACTCCGGCACCAGGCGCCCCAGCACCGGCAGGTACGGGCCCAGCACCTCGGCGGGGGGCGCCTCGCCGGCCCGGGTCAGCGTCAGCAGCGCCTCGGCCAGCGGCCGGTAGGGCACGGCGGGCCCGGTGGTGGCGCACCGGCCCCTGAGCACGGCCATGTCCAGGCTCCGTGCCGTGTCCAGGGCCTGCGCGGCCAGCCGGGTCTTGCCGATCCCCGGCTCCCCGGTCACGAAGACGGCCGTCCCCCGCCCCTCGCGCGCCTCCCGCAGCGCCGCCGTCAGGACGCCTAACTCGCTCTCCCGCCCCACGAGCTCGGCCGTCCGCACCCGCAGCACGCCGCCGAACCCCGGCTCCTCGCCGTATCCCCTCACCGGTCCCCTCACCGCCGCCTCCCGTGCGCGGCCCTCTCCCCGTTCCCGTCCCTGCGCCTGTCCCTGCCCCTGTCGCCGCATCCGCGCTCCCCTCGCCCCGGCAGCCCCGTCCGTCCCCCACTCTGTTCTTCCCCCCTGCCCCTCCAGTCTCCCCCTCCTCCGGGCCGCCCGTCTGGAGGCGTGGGCCAGGGGGCGGGGGTGTCCGATGGGAGTGTCCGGTGGGGGGAGGGACGTGACCGCTGTTCGTTCGTGTCCGAGCCCGGTGGTAGCGTGCGGGCTTTGCGTGGCGCCAGTGTGGTCATGTCGTGGGAATGAAGGAGAAAGCGTGTGAGATCGCGTCGTCTGCGTCCCCGGAGACGGGTGCGGGTGGTGGCCGCCGGGATCGGGGCCGTGGTGCTCGCGGCCGGTGGGGTGGTGGCCGTGGCCGTGGCCTCGCCTGACGGGGGGTCGGCGCCGGGGCAGGGGTCCGAGCGGGCCGCGGTGGCGCGGGACCCGGAGGTGCGGTCGGTTCGGCTGACGGAGCTGGGGCGGGGCACGCGGGGCGTGGAGCGGCGGGGGACGGAGCTGTTCAGCAGCCTCGGCATCTCGTGGCCGCGCGCCGCCGCGCCGCTGGACGGGCGCGCGGAGGTGCGGACCCGCAGCGTCGAGACGGGCGAGTGGTCGGCGTGGCAGCCGCTGGAGACGGACCTTGAGGCGCCGGAGACCGCGGAGGGCGCGGAGGCCGGGGCGCGGGGCGGGACGGCGCCGCGGTGGGTCGGGCTGTCGGACGGTGTCGAGGCGCGCGTGGTCGCCGAGGACGGCACGGTGTCGGGGTTGCCGGACGGGCTGCGGCTGGACCTGGTGGACCCGGGGACGGATCCGGCCGGGACGGCCGAACTCCTGGAGTCGACCGAGGAGACCGAGGCGACCGAGGCGACCGAGTCGGCCGAGGCGCCGGGTCCGGCGCCGGAGTCGACGGTGCGGCAGCCGACGATCGTCCCGCGCGCCGGCTGGGGCGCCGACGAGTCGCTCGTCGCCGACCCGCCGCAGTACCTGGACCGGCTCGACGCGGTCTTCGTGCACCACACCGCCGAGACCAACGCCTACAGCTGCGCCGACTCCCCGGCCGTCATCCGGTCGATCATGGCGTACCACGTGGAGTCCCTGGGCTGGAACGACATCGGCTACAACCTCCTCGTCGACAAGTGCGGCACGATCTACGAGGGCCGCGCCGGCGGCGTCGACCAGCCCGTGATGGGCGCCCACACCTACGGCTTCAACGGCTACTCCACCGGCGTCGCCGTCCTCGGCAACTTCGCCGAGCCCGACGGCGTGCCCACCTCCCGCATCACCGACGCCGTCGCCCGCGTCGCGGGCTGGAAGCTCGGCCAGTACGGCGTCGACCCGACCGGCCAGGTCACGTTGACGGCCGCCGGCGACACCGGCGTGTGGAACGAGGGCGACCGGGCCACCCTCCGCACCGTCTCCGGCCACCGCGACGGCTACGCCACCGAGTGCCCCGGCGACGCGCTCTACGACCGGCTCGGCGAGATCCGCCGCTTCGCGGCCAGCCCCGCCGCCTCCGCCGCGCCCGCGACGAGCGACGTCGACGGCGACGGCCTCACCGACCTGGTGACCGCCACCCCGGCGCAGGCCGTCGGCGGCAACGCGAACTCCGGCGCCGTCCACGTGCTGGCCGGCGGCGTGGACGGCCCTGTCGCCGACAGCCGCGTCACGCTGACCCAGTCCAGCCCGGGCGTCGCCAGCCTCGCGCAGGCCGGGGACCGTTGGGGCGAGGCCACCGCCTACGGCGACGTGAACGGCGACGGTCACGCCGACCTGGTCGTCGGCGCCCCGGGCGAGAACCTGCCCGGCTTCGCCGACGCCGGCGCCGTGACCGTCGTGTACGGCCCGGACCTCGACAGCAGCGCCTGGCTGAAGCCGCCGACCGAGCAGCGCGCGGCCGGCGCCCGCTTCGGCTCCGCCGTCGCCGTCGCCGACGTCACCAGCGACGGCACGGCCGACGTCTTCACCGTCTCCCGCAAGGGTCCCTCCCGCTGGTGGGTCTTCGACGTGGCCAACGGCACCTCCTACGGCGGCACGCTCAGGACCGGCGCCAGCGTCGGCGGCGCCATCGCGTTCCCCGACGCCACCAGCGCCGACTTCGACCGCGACGGCCACGCCGACGTGGCCCTGACGATGAGGAACACCGACGGCGTCGCGCGCGTGGCCACGTTCCACGGCTCGGACTCGGGCCTGTCCTACGGGAAGCTGCTCGCGTCGCGCGGCGGCCGCTCGGTGGCCTCCGGCGACACCGACGCCGACGGCTACCCCGACCTCGTCCTCGGGCAGCCCTGGCGCTCGGAGTCGGGCGGGAACGCGGCCGGCCAGGTGACCGTGGTGCACGGCTCGGCCAGCGGCCTGACCGGCACCGGCCTCGTCGTCGTCCACCAGGGCACCAGCGGCGTCCCCGGAGCCAACGAGTCCGGCGACGCCATGGGCATGTCCGTCTCCGTCGGCGACCACGACCTCGACGGCGACGCGGACGTGCTGGTCGGCGTCCCCCGCGAGGACCTGACCCGCGCCGACGTCACGCGCTCCAACGCGGGCACGACGCTGCTGCTCAACGGCTCCCGCTCCGGCCTCACCGGCTCCGGCGCGCGCTCCCTCCACCAGGACACCTCCGGGGTGCCGGACTCCTCGGAGAGCGGCGACGCGTTCGGCACGTCGGTGCAGCTGGCCGACCTGTCGGGCTGGGGCCGCGCGGACCTCGCGATCGGAGCGCCGGGCGAGAGCGACGGCAACGGCATGGTCTTCCAGATCGACTCGGGCAGCGCGGGCCTGGGCCTGGCCGGAACGGTTCGCTACGGCCGAGGCACGTTCGGCACCCCGACGGGCGCCGGGATCGGCTGGTCACTCACGCCGTGACGTTCATGTGCTGATGTTGACGGTTTGATCCTCCGTTCAGGTGAACGCGGGCGGGATCACGGAGTCCCCGGTCGCGGCGCGGTGAAGTATCCAGCCGCGCCGCGACGGAGCGGCGTTCCTCCAGAAGGGATCAAACGACGTCATGCGAATGCGACACCTGGTGAGCGCGGCGGCCGCGGCCGCCGCGCTGGCGGTCGCCGTGCCGACCGGCGCGGCCCACGGCACCACCGGCGAGCTCCGGTACCACACCATGGGCGGCAACACCGGCACCGTGGACCTGCCCGAGCCCTACACCTGCTACCTGCTGGCCGACCCGGAGGAGCCGGTGATGGGCGGCTTCAACAACACGGTCTTCGACGCGGTGGTGTACTCGAACGTGAACTGCACCTCGCCGCGGGAGGTCATCCCGCCCACCTCGGGCTTCGAGTCGGGGCCGGTGTACAGCGTGAAGTTCTACCCGCCGGCGGATCACCAGCACCCGCGGCCGCCCAGGCCGTGAGCCTCGGCTCGGTGGCCCGTCGGGTGACCGGGTGAGGCGAAACGCGTGAGGCCCAGGACCGGCACCCCGGTCCTGGGCCTCGCCGCGTGTGGCGGTGGGAGTCGGTCCTAGCCGAGGGGGTTGGTGGTGTCGCGCAGGACGCTGAGGACCGGCGCGTACATGCGGGCCTTGATCGTCCCGAGCGTGTCGCCCGCCTTCCCCGCCAGCGCGGCGGCGGTCTCGACGGCGGTGGAGCGGACGGCGTCCTCGGCCACCGCCTGGTCGACGATGCCGGCGGCCAGCGCCGCCTCGCCGCCGTAGCGGCGGCCGGTGACCATGGCCTCGTGCGCGACCCGGGGTGCGAGCCGGGACTGGATCAGCGCGGACATGCCAGGAGTGAAGGGGATGTTGATGTCCACCTCGGGCAGGCACCAGAAGCCACGGTCGGCGCGCATCACGCGGACGTCGTGGGCGAGGGTGACCATGGCCCCGGCGGCGAAGGCGTGGCCCTGCACGGCGGCCACGGTCGGGAGGGGGAGGGCCAGCAGGCGCGCGAAGAGGGCGTGGACGGAGGAGGCGTAGCTCTCGAACTCCGCCCCGTGGGCGAGCAGCCACTCCAGGTCCAGGCCGTTGGAGTAGAACTTCCCCGTGGCGGCCGTCACCAGGGCGCGCGGCCCCTCCGCCTTCTCCACCTCGTCGAGCGCGTCGTTGACGGAGGCGAGCCAGTCGGGGTGGAAACGGTTCTCGCCGTCGCCGAGGTCGAGCACGAAGACGGCGTCCTGACGGTCCAGCGTGGGCATGCGGGTGGCTCCTCCCACTAGCGACTACTGGCGAGTAACGTACCAGTGTCGGAGGCCGCCCGGTGCGGTCAGGTGCGGTCAGGCGTGGTCAGGCGTGGTCAGGCGCGGTCGGGGGCCTCGTCCCTGGCGCCCGGCTTCCGGGAGGCGACCTCGCGGGAGCGGCGGCCGTCGAGGATGCCCGAGGTCAGGAGGATGGTCACGCCGGCCAGCGGCACGACGAGCAGGCCCAGGCGGATGGAGGACGCGTCCGCGATCACGCCGACGACGGGCGGGGAGAGCAGGAAGCCGACCCGCATCAGGAACGCGATGATCGTGATGCCCGCGCCCGGCCACAGCCCCGGGATCTCGTCGGCGGCGTGGAACGCGGCCGGTATCAGCGTGGCGATGCCGAAGCCCGCCAGCCCGAAGCCGAGCACGGTCGTCGGCACCGTCGGCCACAGCAGGGCGGTGCCCATGCCGACGAGGACCAGCGTCCCGCCCAGCCGCGCCGTCGTGCGGTCGCCCAGCCGCTGCACGACCCGGTCGCCCAGCAGCCGGCCCACGGTCTGCGTGCCCTGGAGCGCCACGAACGCGAGGCCGCCGACGAAGGCGCCCGCCGCCAGTTCGTCCTGGAGGTAGACCGCTCCCCAGGAGGCGCCCGAGTCCTCGACGACGGCCGCCGCGCCCGCCAGCAGCCCGAGGACAGCCAGCAGCCGCACCACCGCCCAGCGCGCCCCCGGCCGCGCGAAGCCCGAGCGGTGCTCGCCGCCGCCCTCGGACGCGGACGCGGACGTGGACGTCTCCCCTTCGGTCTTCTCCCGTTCGGTGTCCTCCGGCCCCGGCAGCAGGAACCGGAACGACACCAGGGCCGCGACCACGGTCACCGCGCCCGTCGCCGCCAGGTGCGCCGGCAGCGGCATCCCGACCTGGGCCGCGCCGGCGCCGGTGACGCCCCCGAGGACCGCGCCGACGCTCCACAGCCCGTGGAAGGCGTTGAGGATGGAACGCCCGTAGCGCCGCTGGACGCGCAGGCCGTGGGCGTTCATCGCGACGTCGGTGACGGAGTCCAGGCCGCCCGCCACGAACAGGGCGGCGCACAGCAGCGCGAAGCCGGGCGCGGCGCCGATGAAGAGGCTGTTCGCGCCCAGCAGGGCCAGCGACGCGACCGCCGTCCACGCCGAGCCGAACCGTTTGATCAGCGGGCTCGCCAGCAGCCCGAGCGTCAGCGCGCCGACGGGCATCGCGGCGATGGCCGCGCCCAGGGCCGTGTTGGACAGGTCCAGCTCGGCCTTGATGTCCGGGTATCGCGGGACGACGTTGGCGAAGACGAAGCCGTTGAAGAAGAAGATCGCCGCCACGGCCGCGCGTGCCCGCTTCGCGATGGTCATACGGATGGGCCCCAGCCTAAGGTCGATCACGATCGGACATCAGTGCTCAGTCATCGTACAAAGTCCGACAAGCAGCGCCGAATGGTGCGCCGGGCGGGCTCCGCGAGGGCACCGGGCCCCGGCGCCGGGCGCGAGGTCCGGGCAGTGTTGAGTGGCGCCCGACCCGGGCGCGCGAGGATCCCTTCCGCGCCTCCAGGAGACACCAACGTGAGGGGAGCCGTGCGATGACGGTCGTGGAGACCACCGAACGAGCCGGGGCACGCGAGTGGATCGGCCTGGCGGTGCTGGCGCTGCCGACGCTGCTGTTGGCGTTGGACGTGAGCGTGCTGCACCTCGCCGCGCCCCACCTGAGCGCGGACCTGGAGGCCAGCAGCAGCGAACTGCTGTGGATCCTCGACATCTACGGCCTCATGATCGCCGGCTTCCTCGTGACGATGGGCACCCTCGGCGACCGCATCGGCCGTCGCCGGCTGCTCATGCTGGGCGCGACGGCCTTCGGCGCGGCGTCGGTGGCGGCGGCCTACGCCAGCTCGCCGCTGATGCTGGTCCTGATGCGGGGGCTGCTCGGCGTCGCCGGGGCGACCCTGATGCCCAGCACCCTGGCGTTGATCAGGAACATGTTCAACGACGCCAGGCAGCGGTCGATGGCGGTCGGCGTGTGGATCATGTGCTTCTCCATCGGCGCGGCCGTGGGGCCGGTGCTCGGCGGGCTGATGCTGGAGACCTTCTGGTGGGGCTCGGTCTTCCTGCTCAACGTGCCGGTGATGGTCCTGCTGCTGGTCGCCGCCCCGCTGCTGCTTCCCGAGTTCCGCGACGACAGCCCGGGGCGGCTGGACCCGATCAGCGTCGGGCAGTCCCTGTCCGCGATGATCCTGATGGTCTACGGGCTCAAGGAGCTGGCGAAGGACGGCCCGGAGGTGCTGCCCGTGGCCTCGATGGCCGTCGGCGCGCTGCTGGGCCTGTTGTTCCTGCGGCGGCAGGGATCGCTGGCCACGCCGCTGATCGACGTCAGGCTCTTCCGCAACAACGCGTTCGCCACCTCGCTGACGCTGCTGCTGGTCGCCGCCTTCACCTCCGGCGGCGTCATGTACTTCTTCATCCAGAGCCTCCAGCTGGTGCAGGAGATGTCGACGCTCCGGGCCGGGCTGTGGATGCTGCCGATGACGTTGAGCATGATCGTCGGCGCGATGCTGGCGACGACGCTGGCCCGGCGGATACCGCCGGGCCGGGTGGTGGCCGCCGGCTTCGTGGTGGCGGCCGTGGGCTACCTGCTGATGTCGGTCGACGCCGGCTCGCTGACGTGGTCGGTGACGGGCGTGCTGATCGGCACGCTCGGGCTGTCGCCCGCGATGGTGCTCGGCACGGACCTGGTGTTGGGCTCGGCGCCGCCGGAGAAGGCGGGGGCGGCGTCCTCGCTCTCCGAGACCTCCACCGAGCTGGGCCTCGGGCTCGGCATCGCGGTGCTGGGCAGCGTCGGGGCCACGGTCTACCGCACGGAGATCTCCGGCGAGAGCCCCGAGGGCCTGCCGGGGGAGGCCGTGGAGATCGCCGAGGACAGCCTGCCGGGGGCGGTGGCGGTCGCCGAGGAGCTGCCCGCCGCCACGGCGGACGCGCTGCTCGACGTGGCGCGGGACGCCTTCAACGCGGCGACGAGCGTCGCGACGCTCGCCAGCGCGGTGCTGATGGCCGCCGTCGCGTGGCTGTCGTTGCGCGGCCTGCGCGGGGTGGCCCCGATCGGCGCCGAGACGCCGGAGACGCCCCCACCATCGGCGTCGAGTGCCGACGCAGGGGGCGGTGAGGAGGGCTCGCGGGGCTCGCTTGGCGGCGACCTGACGGATCCCACGGACGAGGCGGTGACGACGGGCACGCACTAACCGGTCCGGGCTGCCGGGCAGCGGGGTTACGCCGCCGCCGGGCGGTGCGGGGCGGACGCGTCGGACGGGCGGCGCGGCTGGGGCGGTTGGGGCGAGCCTGGGGGATGCAGCAGTTCGAACCACATCGTCTTGCCGCCGGGCCCGAGGTCGCCGCCGCCGAGCCGGCAGCCGCTCCACCGGTCGGCGAGGGTGGCGACCAGCAGCAGCCCGCGTCCGTCCTCGACGTCCGGCGCCGGCACGGGGCGCGGCCCGCCGCAGGGTTTGGGCAGCTCGGGCCCGGGGTCCCAGACGCTGACGCGGAGCACGGGGTGCCGCCAGTCCAGCCGCACGGCGGCCGGCCCCATGGTGTGCACGACGGAGTTCGTGGCCAGTTCGCAGGCCAGCAGTTCCGCACGGTCGGCGAGTTGACCGAGCCCGTGGGCGGCGAGCACGGCCCGCAGCGTGAGACGCGCGACGCCCGGCGCGCGCGGATCGCAGGGGAAGCGCAGCTCGTACTGCCAGGAGCCGTCGAAGGGGATGGGGGCGGGGTGGGGACGGTGGTGGGACGTTGACACGTGGCACCTCCCGGGTGCGGTACGTGGCGATGGGCTGAGTGCTGCGAGGTGCGTACGAAGCCTAGAGATTAGATACAACGCGTGCTACCGAACTCACTCGAACGTGTTATATCGTGCTGTGCGTTGGACCAAGTGTGGTGGGTGCGGACACACTGTGCGCCAACAAGGAGAGGGAGCATGGCACCAAGGCAGACTCCGACAGTCCGGCAGCGCAGGTTCGGCACTGAACTCCGGCGGCTTCGCGACGCCGCGGGGATGTCAGCGCCGAAGGCAGCCGAACTCCTGGGCTCGGACCGGACGATGATCTCGAACATCGAGAGCGGCCGCTTCGGCATCAGCGAGGAGCGTCTGCGCAGGCTGGCGAGCATCTATGGGTGTGACGACTCCGTTCTGATCGACGCTCTGGCGACCATGACGGGTGGCCGGAAGGGCGGTTGGTGGGAGGAGTACCGAGGCAAGATTCCGCCCGACTTCCTCGATGTGTCCGAGGTGGAGCATCACGCGATGCGTCTGCGGACGGTCCAGACCGCACTCCTGCCGGGGCTGTTCCAGACCGAGGACAGTGCGAGGGCTCAGTTCGATCTGGTGGTGCCCCGGCTTCCACGACTCGAGGTCGAACTACGAGTGGCCCACCGTATGGCGCGTCAGGCTGTGGTCACGGGAGATGATCCGATCCCGTTCGTGGGCGTGATCCACGAGGCCGCGCTCAGGATGCAGGTCGGGGGACGGGGCGTCGCTCGCGAGCAGCTCCGCCACCTGCTGACCGAAGGTGAGCGGGACAACGTCACGTTGCTTGTGGTGCCCTTCGCCGCCGGAGGCTTTCCGCTGATCGGTGACTCGGTGATGTACGCCGAAGCGACGATCCCGAACCTCGACACCGTCCACATGGACTCGCCGACGGGCGCCGTCTTCATCGATGCGCCCACGCAACTTTCGAACTTCCGAAAGACGTTGGACATGGTCGAGGCCGTGGCGTTGACTGCGAGTAAGTCGAAGGACCTCATCCTGACAGTCCTCAAAGAGTTGTGAGGGGCTACGCCGTTGTCCAGTGAGCAGTGGGTGAAGTCTTCCTTCTCCGGAACCGGAGGCAACAACTGCGTCGAGGTCAGGGCCCTCGACGGCGGCGCCATAGCCATACGGGAGGGCGAGGCTCCCGGGTCCGTCCTCACCGCCGACCGCGCGCGGTTCACGGCGCTTCTCGCGGCGGTGAGGACGGGACGGCTCGTCCGCCTGACGGGCTGACGCGTGCCGCCTGCTCAGGGCCTCGTCCGCCTGTGACCAGGGGGAACAGCGAACCGCAACGGCGGTACTAGCCGTTGGGCACGACGCGCCACCGGTTGTCGGCCGTGCCGTTGTCCGACTCCTGCACCGCGAACGCGCCCACGGCGGTGGAGTTGTCCTGGATGCCGAGCAGCTTGCCGCTGTTCTCGTTGCGGATCTTGAACGTCCCGTCTCCCTGGTCGAGCAGCGTCCACCGGTGGTCGGCGGTGCCGTTGTCCGACCACTGGAGGACGGGCGCGTTGTCCGCTGTGGACATGTCCTGCACGCCGAGCACCTTGCCGCTGTGCGCGTTGCGGAGCCGGACGGCGCCGCCGTCGGGGATCGTCTCCCAGTTGTGGTCGGCGGTGCCCGAGTCGTGCCACTGGAGGGCTCGGCCGCCGTCGGCCGTGGACATGTCCTGGATGCCCAGCACGAGCCCGCTGCCGACGTTGACGAGGCGGACGGTGGCGGCGGCGGCTCCCGTGTTCCAGTAGACGGTGTAGTTGTGGCCGTGCGCGTCGTGGAACGGGCCCAGGCGGACGGTGGAGCCGTTGGCGGTGGCGGTGAAGGCGAGCGAACTGTCGCTGGTCCGGGTGATCGAGGCCGGGTCCAGCGACGGCAGGGAGCCGAGCGAGGCGTTGCCGTAGTCGCCGGACAGCACGACGGGACCGTAGGTGATCGCGACGACGTTCGGGTTGTCGTTGGCCGCCCGCAGGGCGACCCGCATGGGCAGGCGGACGGTGACGGTGTCGCCGGAGGTCCAGGAGCGGGTCAGGGTGGCGTAGCTGCCGGGCGTGGTGGTGATGTTCTGCGCGGTGCCGTTGACGCTGATCGTGGCCCCGCTGGTCCAGCCGGGAATGCGGACGCGCAGCGACCAGGTGCCCTCGACCGAGCCGGTGACCCGCAGGGTCGTGGTGTCGCTGACGGGATAGCTCGTGGTCTGCGTGACGGTGATCCCGCGCTGCGACCAGGTGAGCTCTGAGGGCACGAACAGGTTCACCGTCAGCGTGGTGTCGTCGTGGAAGTAGACGGAGTCCATCAGCCTGGTGTGCATCTCCAGGCCCGTGCCCTGGCAGCACCAGAAGCTGTTGTAGTCCGTGCTCCAGGTGCCGCCGCCCCAGGCCGGGCCCACGCCCCGGCGACCGCCCGGGTTGAGCGGGGTGAAGTACGTGATGTGGCCGTGGTCGCTGGCCGGGTCCTGCTGGCCGATCATCTGGTTCAGCCACGCCTGCTCGTAGTAGTCGAACAGCGCGGCCCGGTCCGGGGTCAGCGTGAACAGCTCACGGGTGAGGGTGAGCATGTTGTACGTGTTGCAGCTCTCGCACGTGTCCTGGTTCAGGTAGCCGGCGATGGCGTTCGGGGGCCGGAAGTGCTCGGCCTGGCTGTTGCCGCCGATGGCGTAGGTGTGCGCGGTGACGCAGATGTTCCAGGCGTTGGTGGCGATGTCCCGGTAGCGGGTGGTGCCGGTGGCCTTGTACTCCCGGGCGGCGCCGATCCACTTGGGCACCTGGGTGTTGGCGTGCAGCCCGTTGAGCCGGTCCTCGCCCGCCGCCAGCGGGTCGAACACCGCCGCGTGGTCGAAGCGTTGGGCGACGGTGAGCCACCGCGCGTCGCCGGTCTGCTGGTAGAGGTCGGCCATCACGGTGTTCATGCCGCCGAACTCGGTGCCGAGCATGGCCTGCATCTGCTGGCCGCTCAGCCGGCCGGTGCGCCAGTCGACCCATCCCGCCAGGTTCAGCAGCACGTCGCGGGCCTGCGTGCTGCCCAGGTGCCGCCACACGTCGAGCAGGCCGACGAGGGTCTTGTGGATCGTGTAGTACGGCACGTTGCCGTTGGTCAGGGTCCGCTGTTCGAGCGCGGTGAAGTCGGACTCCGGATAGCCCGACAGATAGCCGGCGTTGAAGCCGGCGGCGCCGTTGTTGGCCTGGCAGTCGGCCAGCCCCGCCACCATCGCGAGGGCCTTGTCCCGGCAGGTGGTGTCTCCCGTCACGGCGTGGACCTGCGCCCACGCGGTGAGGAAGTGGCCCTGCATGTGGGTGCGGAAGGGGAACGTCGGCGCGTCCCAGCCGCCGTTGGACGCGGCGCCGTTGGTGGACAGCCGGTGGTTGGCGCGGAAGTTGTACAGCAGGCGGTCGACGTCGACGAACCGCAGGTAGGCCCGCGTCCGGTTCTCGTTGTCCAGCCAGCGGCTCGCGGTCAGCCGGACCTGGCCCAGCTCGAAGGGGTGCGCGGACACCCCGATGTCCGGCCGGGCCGGGGGGATCGCCGCTCGGGCGGCGGGGGCCGCGAGGGCGGGTCCGGCGACGGAGGTGACGGAGGCGGCGACGGCGGCGGCGCCGCCCGCCTGGAGGAGACGGCGCCGGCTGACGGAGGAGGACATGGCGGCTCTTTCCGTTGATCAGGGAAAGCGCCTGCGCCCGGCAGGCGCTCGCGGTTCGGAACGGGGTGACGCGGAGCGCTGTTCGCTCGTGGCCGGCGGGAGGGCCTGGTGGGGGTGGGGTGTTCGTGTCCGGTGTGCGTTCGTCATTTCGAACGCTGTTCCTGAAATCGAACGAATGATAGGAGCGGGTCGAGGGGGTGTCAATGAGCCCGAGGGCGGGGGCGAGGGCGAGGGTGAGGGTGAGGCGGATGGGCGGGGAAGCGGTCGGCACAGCCCTCGGGGGCGGGGTCGGGTCCCGTTGATCGGTCGGCGGGGGAGACCCTGACCAGCCGTCAGGCCGCTGGGCTCGAAACCACCGCCGGACACCGCGAGAAGGTGGAAGCCTCCACCGGAGTGTCAGGAAGGCTCTGCCTGGGACAGAAAGCTCCTGAAGAGATAGATCACCTGGTCCAGGAACGTGAATCCGGTTTTCGTGTATGTTTCGGTGTGTTCGTTGGGGCAGCTCGTCACCAGCTCGTTCGGGGGAGTTGGAAGGTCGGTGGTGGATATGTTCCACGCCACCATCACGAACACGGCGCAGAGTAATCCGACGCGTGCCCAGCGGGGGAGCCTGGGCCGCCTGACCGGTAGGACCATGACGAAGGTCGTGGCAATCAGGAGAGTTCCTGATTGCACCTTTCCCGCGCCCAGCAGCACGACGCCGCACAGGCCGGTGAGGGCGATTCCTGTCCGTGTCGCTGTCTTCCTGAGGTTGTCCATCAGGGGTTTCTCCTCGTTCTCCGTCAGGCCGTTCGGCGGGATCGGCTGGGCAGCTGGGATGCTTTCGGCGGCGATGCCGTCGAACAGGTTGAAAAACTGGATCCCGTGCCGGTGCCGGTGCCGGTTTCGGCAAACGTAGGGTGGGGCGGCGCCACGGCGCGTCGGCCACGGCACCGATATCCGACCGTCCTCGCGGAGGACGCGGCGGTGGATCATCCTCGGTGCGTACGCCCGCGGTACAACCCGACCGTCCGATGCTTCAGCGGTGCCGCCATGCGCAGCCGCCACGAGCGGCGTCACGCCGCACGACACCACGTCACGTCAGGAACGGCCGCCAATCCGTGACGGCCGCGGCCGACCTGGCGGCCTGCTCGATCCTCGCGCGGTGGGCCGCACGGGCTTCCTCGTCGATCCGCGTCTCGTGTTCGGCCCGCAACCCGGTCCGGCCGTCGAGGCCCTCGCGCAGGATGTCGGCGTGCCCGGCATGCCGGACGGACTCGCTGAGGACATGGACCATGACGGCGAACAGGTTCGTGTTGGGGCGAGGCTCCGGCCACCACGGCACGTGGCCGGGGGCGTCGAGGGGAAGCTCGTTGATCGTCGCGTCCGAGTGTTCCCACGTGCGCCGGTAGAAGGCGATGACCTGATCGCGGGTCTCGTCCTCGGTCGCCCACAGATCGCTGCCGTCGTGGTCCTGCCACCGGCACAGCGGCTCAGGGGAAGGGCGGTCGAAGACCTCGCCGAAGTACCTGGCCTCGACGGTGGCCACGTGTTTGACCAGGCCGAGGAGGTTGGTCCCGGTCGCTGTCAGAGGTCGGCGGGCGTCGTACTCGGACAGGCCGTCGAGCTTCCAGAGCAGCGCCTCGCGGTCCCGCCGCAGTCTCCTGTGAAGGTTGTCTTTCGCAAATTCATCGATCATGCGGCATGAGCCTGCCATGGGCTGCTCGTGGCCTCAAGATCCGTATGTGGTCAGCGACGACCGGCGGAGCCGAGGCCCGGCCATGGCCGCCGCCCCGCGCTGTCCTGTCCTGTTCCACCCTGCCCTGCCCTGCCACAAGAAGCTCGCGCGACGTGCCACGCGAGACGCCCCCCCGCTACCGCCGGGTCACTCGTCCCCTCGCGTCTCGGCGGGGACGTCGGGACGCCCCGCCCGCCCGAGAGCGGCCTCGGCCTGGGCCGCCAGCGTCTCGACGAGCTCGGCGGCCGGCGGCAGGTCGGTGATGAGGTCGACCGCCTCGCTGGCCCAGACGGGCAGCGGGGGCACGTCGCCCCGCGCCACGTCCTCCCGGTAGGCCCGTTGGGCCTCGGCGTCCTCGGCGAGTTCCGCCTCCCGGCCCCGCCACGCGTCGAGGTAGCGGTGGCCGAGCGTCCGGGCGGTGTAGCGCTCCGGCCAGGGGGAGCCACGGGCGATGTCCAGGACGCGGCTGCGCTCGGTGTCCTCGCCGCGCCCCTCGACGATCGCGGCGGCGATCGACGGGTGCACCAGCGCCTCGGCCGTGGCCTGGAAACGGGTGCCGACGAGCGCCCCCGCCGCGCCCAGCGCCAGGGCCGCCGCCAGGCCACGCCCGTCGGCGATGCCGCCGGCCGCCAGCACCGGCACGGGGGCCGCGAGATCCACCACCACCGGCACGAACGACAGGGTCGACCGCCCGTTCCTGGCGCCGTGGCCGCCGCTCTCCGAGCCCTGCGCCACGATGACGTCGGCGCCGAGGGCCACCGCCCGCCTGGCCTCCTCCAGGTCCGTGACCTGGAGGATCAGCGCCGCGCCCGCCCGGCGGACGCGTTCGGCGAACGGGCTCGGGTCCCCGAAGGACAGCATCACCGCGCGCGGGCCGTGCTCCAGCACCCGCTCGACGACGCCCACGTCGACCGACCAGGTCAACAGGCCGACGCCCCAGGGCTCCGTGGTGCCGCGCGCCACCAGGGGCAGTTCACGAGCCAGCCACTCCGCGTCGCCGTGGGCGGCGCCCAGCAGGCCGAGCCCTCCGCCGCGCGAGACGGCCGCCGCCAGCTCGCCGCCGGCCGAACCGCCCATCGGGGCCAGCGCGATCGGATGCCGCACGCCGAACAACGTCGTGAACGCGGTGGACAACGCCATGGCCCCCATCATGGCCCCCGCCCGTCCGGGGTCCTCCACCGCGTCGACGTGGACGCCGACAGGGTCGGGCGGGACCTGGCCGCGCTCGTGCTGACCGTCGTCGAACGGCCGCGGCGGCTCATGGACGCCAGACGCCGTGGCGCGTCGGCGCGGGAGAGGTGGACGAGGACCAGGTGGAGCGGATCGGCACGACGTTGATGCGGCTCGACGCCTGCATGACCGAGGGGTGCGAACGCTCCGGCCCGGGCCGGGGGGACCTCAACCTCGACCCGGGCCCTCTCGGCTCCCTCCCGCCCCCCGACCGACGCCGACACCGTTCCCGTCCCGATGCGCTACTGCGGCCCCGTCCCGGGGCACCGGGCCCCGGCGGCCGAACGTTCGGGGACGACACCCCGTCCAACACCTCGACGTGCGCGCTCGCGTCTGGGTGCACGGGTGCGTGCCGGCGCGACCGAGCGGCCGTACATGGCGCCGGCCTTGGCCGGGTCGTCGCGAAGCCCGCACGGGTGCCCTTGCTGGAAGGAGCACCAGGTCTCGTCGACGCGCCCGGCGGCGTGCGGCGGCGTGGCGCGGGTCGCGGCGGTGCCCGCACCGAGGGCTTCGAGGTTCGCCGCCACCGGGCCGGGCGGCCAGGCGGGGGGAGGTCGTACGCGTCCCGCTGTCACGGGGCCGGCGTCATGTAGAGGTCCGGGGGCGTCTCTCCCGGCGGCGCCTCCTGGATCGCGATGGGCTTGCCCCCCGGATCGCCGTTGCGTTCCGTGGTGAAGTGCAGCGTGCCTCCGGCCGTCTGCACCGCGTTGCCCAGGTGGAGCAGGAAGAGCGCGTCCCGCACCCGGGCGCCGGTCATCGGGGAGTCCGAGTCCTGGGCGTGGGTGACCCGGACGGCCTGGGTCGCGACGGCCATCGCGTCGTGGTTGGCCGCGGCGTAGCCGTCCGCCAGAGCCGCGGGCACGTCGGGCACGTAGGAGAGCCGCGCGTCGTACTCCCGATAGAAGTCGGCGAAGCCGGCAGGCGCGTCGGGTGTCTCGCCGGCCTCCCGGGGCCACGACGGGTCCATCGCCGACGCCTGGACGATGGTGAGTCGGCTGTCCACGAGGCGCTCGTGCTCACCGGGACGGATCAACGGCCCCGTGTCCGCGAAGAGCACCGACAGGTGGCCGTCCCGGCAGGCCCGGCTGTGGAGGGCGTCGATGAAGTTGCCGAGGTCGCCGATGCGGCCGGCGAAGAGCACCATGTCCGCCTCCACCTCACAGATGTTCCGCACGGCCGGATCGAACAGCGCCGCCGAGGAGTCCCGTTCCAGGGTCTCGCCCTGGAACGGCTGAGCGGGATTTGTTCCCAGCTCCGTGGCGAACTGCTCCTCGAACGCCTCGGTCAGCGTGCGCACATGGAGGTCCGGCGCCTTCTGGTCGTAGACGAGGATCGCCTCGTCCAGTCCCTCGCGGTCGGTCGCGTAACGGTGCAGGGCCGTGACGAAGTCGGTGTTGCTCGGCGTGACGCGCACCAGACCCTCGACCGTCTCGGAGTTCAGGCCGTCGGCGCTGGCGGAGGCACCGATGATCGGGATGTCGTGTCGGGCCAGCTCCCGCGCGGCGGCCCGGCTGTCCTCGGTGCTGATGGACAGGCCGGCCACCGCGACCAGCGGCGCCGGGTCGTCGGCCATCTCCACCAGCTGGTCCACCGCCGGCCGCCACCCCTGGTGGCGCCCGCCGACGTTCGCCAGGTGGAGCTGGATCTGTGGCTCGGGGTCCCCGAGCTGACGGGTGTGGTTGGCGCGCCACTGCGCGATGTAGGCGCCTTCCAGCGCGTGCAGCACCTGGTCCGGTCCGAGCGGGCTCGTCTCGTCCGGCGAGAGCGTGGACATCAGCCCGACCTTCGCGTAGGTGTCCGCCTCGGCCGCGACGCGGTCGTTCTCGGCCTTGATGAGCTCCTGGACCCGCTCGAACTCGTCCGCCAGTTCGTGATCGTCGTCCCTGGGCAGGAAGGCGGGGGAGCCGTCGGTGACTCCCAGACACTCGCCGGCCTCGTTGGTGAGGTGGGAGCCGCCACGGCAGTCGAGACGGTCGGGCAGTTCGATCACGGCGTAGGCCACCAGGCTGCCCACGACGACGGCCCCCACGAGCCACACGGCCCGCAGCCAGTGACGGGGAGGATTCGAGAAGCCGTCGTCGGGCGCGGCGGAACGTAACCGGGTCATCTGTCCCCTTCTCTCGTCCTTGTGCTCCTTCTTCCCCGCGTCCCTCGGCGGTCGGAGGTCACAGGGACCACCACTGGGCCTGCTGGCCGTACTCGGCGCTGGCCGTCTCGAAGGCCACCAGGCCGTCCGGTGACCTCGGAGCGAGCTCGCTCAACGTCCCGGCGATCTGCTTGTACAAGAAGCCCCGGGAGATGCCACACAGCGGGTCACTGACGATCCGCAGCGCGGTGACGAGGTGACCGACCCGCGCCTCCGTGCTGGTGGCGGCGGTGTCGAAGGCGCGGCGCACCAGGTCGTGGTAGAGGTCGTAGGGCTCGGGTGGCGGTTCCTCGGCGACGGCCAACGGAGCCTGGGTGGTGGAGCGCAGCAGCGTCAGCCAGGTCTCGCCCGACGTGTCGGGCAGCAGCCGGGCCAGCTCGTCGGCGACCGCTGCCACGTCGTTCATCGCCAGCCGGTGATACAGCTCGCCGGCGGCGTCGCCCGTGTCCTGGCAGCGGCGGCGTAACCGGAGGTGAACCGCGTCCCAGCCGGTGGGGTGGTCGGCGGGCCGCGCGGCGAGCCGGCGCAGCAGCAGGCGGCGGAGCACAGTGGCACCGGCCCTGCCGCCGTCGGGCGACCACGGCGTGGTGCGGCGCACGCTCTCCCCCCACGAGGGCGCCACGACGTCGGTCTGATGGCTCAGCCACAGCCCGCCGACCTCGTCGCGGGGAGCCGCGCAGGTGGCCAGGGCGTCGACCTCGGGATCGTCGGCCGGCAGCAGGCGGCGCAGCAGCCACTGCCCCGCGCTGTCCGACGGCGTGGGGGAGGTGGCGGAGGGCTCGGCCCCGTGGCGGACGAGCTCGTCGTCGGACGGCATGGGCGCGGCGAGCAACTGGCCGACGCTGGTGGCGGGACGGGACATCCGCGAGGCGGTCGAGGCCAGCACACCGACCGCCTCCGGGTGACCGGCCGTGAACTCGTGGACCACCCGGACCAGCCGGCGATCCACCCTGGCGCCGGCGGAGGCCTGGCTCACGAGCTGGTCGATGTCGGACCACGTGAGGTTCGGCAGTGGGTAGCGCAGCCACTCGGGGGCCTCGTCAGGCGTCTGCCCGGCGAGGTCCTCCAGCCTTCCCACCCGGCTCTCGGCGAGCTCCGGGAGGGTCTCCCGGCACGTGGTCACGATCGTCAACGGCTCGGTGCCGTCGCGCGAGCGGGACGGCGGGCGGGCGTCGAGCAGGCGGCGCAGGAACGCCCGGCCGGCGGGCACGTCGACGTTGTCCAGGAGCAGCAGGGGGGTGTTCAGCCTCCTGACGCGGCGGGGACAGTCCCGCAGGTCGGCCAGGAACGCCTCGCTGAGCAGCCGCGCCACCCGGTCCCGCGCCGCCGCGTCGCCGTGCCCGTCGCCGTACGCCGCCTCCCTGGCCAAGCGCGCGTCGGTGCTCAGGTCGACCAGCGTGTCCACAGCCTGCCCGACCAACCCCCGGTCGCGGTGGCCGAACCAGCGCTGGGAGCGGCTGGGGAAGGTGAAGCCCATCAGTGCGGCCACCACGTTGAGCGGCAGCCGCAGCAGGTTGAAAGGGAAGGGAAGCTGAATCTCCACCGCGCCCTCGCCGGGCGCCTCCGCGAAGTGTTCCATGAAGCGGCGGGGCCAGTTCCCGCTGCGTCGCTGCCGCAGGAGCTGGGTGACCGTGGCGCGGGCCTGGTCGAAGGTCATGTTGCGGAGATCCTGCTCCATCATCAGCAGGGCGATGAGCAACCGGGGGAAGCGGAGCCTGCGGTACCGGGGCAGGTACCGGTGGAGCTGGCCCGCCAGCGCCGGCAGGAGCTGAGCGGTGTCGTCGTGGGGCGTGGCGGCGAAGTCGAGACGCGCACAGGGGACGTGCTGGTCGGCGTGGGCCGCGAGGGTGTCCAGCAACAGGGACTTTCCGGTGCCGTGTCCCCCCTCGATCACGACGACCGGACGGTGGTGGCCGGGCTTCAACGGATAGTCCGGCCGGATCAGGGCGCGAACCGCGCGGATGGCTGCCTGTCTCTCGAACACCGGTTGATGTGCCCTCGGCATGGCTCCCCTTCCGCGCCCGAGGCAGTCGGTACCACTGATTGACGCGACATGGCTCACCTTATCGACGGCGACGCGGGAGGGGCCCCGTCTCGTTGTCAGGGGCGTGCCGGGGCGCCCGCTCCCTGTCAGTGGTGGCTGGCAGACTGGGCCGCTGTCGTGAGCGGGGAACACCGGGGAGCCAGGAGAGGAGCGTGGGGGTGAGGCTGTTGCACACCTCGGACTGGCATCTGGGGCGGAGTCTGCACCGGGTGAGCCTGCTCGGGGCGCAGGCGGCGTTCCTCGACTTCCTGGTGGCCACCGCCCGGGAGGAGCGGGTGGACGCGGTGCTCGTCGCGGGGGACGTGTACGACCGGGCGGTGCCGCCGTTGGCCGCGATACGGCTCTACGACGACGTGGTGCACCGGCTGGCCGCGCTCGACGTGCCCGTGGTGCTGATCTCGGGGAACCACGACTCGCCGCTGCGGCTCGGCGTCGGGGCCGGGCTCGTCGAGCGGGCCGGGATTCACCTGCGGACCGATCCGGGGGCGTGCGCGCGGCCCGTCCTGCTGCCGGGGCTGGCCGTGTACGGCGTGCCGTACCTGGAGCCGGCGCTGGTGCGCGACGAGTTGGGCGTCGGGTCGGGCGGCGGATCGGGCGGCGCGGCGGGTGGCGCGGCGGGCGGCGGGCACGCCGCCGTGCTGGGCGCCGCGATGGCGCGGGTGCGGGCCGACCTGGCCACCCGTCCGGCGGGCACGCGGTCGGTCGTGCTGGCGCACGCGTTCGTCACGGGTGGGCAGGGCAGCGACAGCGAGCGGGACATCAGCGTCGGCGGCGTGGCGTCCGTGCCGGCGTCGGTCTTCGACGGCGTGGACTACGTCGCCCTCGGGCACCTGCACGGCTGTCAGACCCTCGGCGAGGAGTCGAGGCTCAGGTACTCGGGCTCTCCGCTGGCGTACTCGTTCTCCGAGGCCGGGCAGGAGAAGTCGATGTGGCTGGTGGAGCTCGACGACGGGGGCGCGGTGCGGGCGGAGCGGGTGCCGTGCCCCGTGCCCCGGCCGTTGGCGCGGATCCGGGGACGGCTGGCGGAGCTGCTGGAGGATCCGGCGCTGGAGCGGCACGAGGACGCGTGGGTGGAGGCCACCGTCACGGACGTGGTGCGGCCCGAGGAGCCGATGGCGCGGCTGGCCAGGCGTTTCCCGCACGTCCTGAGCCTCGTCTTCGACCCCGAGCGGCCGGCCGACGCCCCCGCCCACGCCAGCTACGGCCAGCGGGTCGCGGGCCGGGACGACCGGCAGGTCGCGGAGGACTTCGTGGCGCACGTGCGGGGCGGCGCCGGCCCCGACGCCCAGGAGCGGGAGTGGCTGCGCGACGCGTTGGAGGCGGCGCGGGTGGGGGAGGCACGGGCGGAGGGCGACCGTCCGAGCGGCGCCCGCGCGAGCGAGGCCCGCGCGAGGGACGTGGGCGTGGGGGAGGAGCGCTGACGGGATGCGGCTGCACCAGCTGACCATCACGGCCTTCGGGCCCTTCGCCACCACCCAGCGCGTGGACTTCGACGCGCTGGCCGCCGCCGGCCTGTTCCTCTTCCACGGGCCGACGGGATCGGGCAAGACGTCGATCCTCGACGCCGTCTGCTTCGCGCTCTACGGCTCCGTGCCCGGCGCCCGCCAGTCCACCGGCACCGTGTCGCTCCGCAGCGACCACGCCGCGCCCGGCACCCCCACCGAGGTGGTGCTGGAGCTGACGGTGGGAGGGCGTCGGCTGGAGGTCACCCGCCGCCCCGAGCAGGAGCGGCCGAAGAAGCGCGGCGGCGGCATGACGCGCGACCGGGCGGTGACGCTGCTGCGGGAGTGGGACGCCGAGGCCGGGCTGTGGCGGGGACTGAGCCGTTCTCACCAGGAGGTGGGGGAGGAGCTGGGCCGGCTGCTGGGCATGAGCCGTGAGCAGTTCTGTCAGGTGGTGCTGCTGCCGCAGGGCGAGTTCGCCGAGTTCCTGCGGGCCGGCGCGGAGAAGCGGGCCAAGCTGCTGGGGCGCCTGTTCGACACGGGCCGCTTCGCCGCCGCCGAGGCGCACCTGTCCGAGCTGCGCGCCCGCGCCGGGGCGCGGGTGCGGGACGGCGACGAGCGGCTTCTCGCGGTCGCCCACCGCGTCCAGCAGGCGGCGGGGCGCTCGGCCTCGCCGGGCGGTGACGCACGGAGCGAGGCGGGTGAGTGGGGCCAGGCCGACGAGCCGCTGGGTCAGGCCGGGGACCCGGAGCTGGCCGACGGGGTGTTGCGGCTCGCGGCGTGGGCGCGGTGCGAGGCCCGCGAACGGCTCGACGTCGCCGCGCTCGCGCTGGGCGTCGCGGAGGAGGGGCACGCCGCCGCGCAGGCCACGGTGGCCGAGGCGCGCGAGCGGGCCCGGCTGGCGCGGCGACGGGCCGAGGCCGCCGCCCGCGCCGAGGCGTTGGACGCCGCGCGGCCCGAGCGGGACGCGGTCCGCGGCCGGCTGGAGCGGGCCCGCGCCGCCGACGCGGTGGCGCCCGCCCTCGCGTTGCGGGAGGGCGCCGAGGCCGAGCACCGCGAGGCGGTGGAGGCGGAGCGGCGCGCCCGCGCCCGGCTGCCCGCCGCGCAGGCCGACGCCCCCGCCGCCCACCTCGCCGAACGGGAGCGGGCGACGCGCGAGAGCCTCGGCGCGCTGGCCGGGGCGCGGCAGGCGGAGGACCGCGCCCGCCGGCTCGCCGAGGAGCTGGCGCGGCTCGCCGAGCAGATCGGGGCCGGCGAGGAGTTGCTGCGCGGCACGGAGGAGGAGGTCGCGGCCTGGCCGGCGACGCGGGAGCGGCTGGAACGCCGCGTCGACCGGGCGCGTCAGGCCGCCGCCCGCGTCGAGCGGGCGGCCGAGAGCCTCGCGCACGCCCGGCGTCGGCTCGCCGCCGCCCGCCGCCGCGACGAGCTGGCCGAGGCGGCGGGTGAGGCGGAACGGCGGCTGCTGGCCGCCCGAGAGCGGGCCGCCGGGGCGTACGAGCACTGGCTGGAGCTGAAGGAGCGTCGGCTGCGCGGCATCGCCGCCGAGCTCGCCGCCGCCCTGCGGCCGGGGGAGCCCTGCGCCGTCTGTGGCTCCGCCGAGCACCCGAGCCCGGCGCGCGCCACCGCCGACCACGTGGGACGGGAGGCGGAGGAGGCGGCGCTCGCCGCGCACCGGGCGGCCGAGGAGCGTCGGGAGGAGGCCGACCGGGCGCTGACCGAGGCCCGCGCGGCCCACGCCGCTGCCCGCGCCGAGGCGCGGGGCGGGGCGGAGGGCGGGGCGGAGGGCGTGGCGGGCGGCGGGGTGCGGGACACGGACTCGGACACGGGCCGGGGGGCGGTGCCGGGCGCGGGCCGGAACGCCGACGCGGACCAGGTCCCGGTCCCGGTCCCGGACCAGGTCCGGGCCTCGGGACCAGGACCGGACCCTTACCCGGGCGGGGGCCCCACCGTGGCTCCGCACGGGAGCGTGGACGCGGGTGGGGACGCGGACGGGGAAGCGCGCCCGGACGCGGTCCCGGCTCCGGGCGCCGAGCCGGGTGCGTTTCCCGGCTGGCGTGGCGACGTTGGCCCGGACCCGGTGAGCTCGATGGGCGTGGGCGTGGGCGTGGGCGTGGACGGGAAGCGGGACGGGGGCCCGGTCGCGGAGGGGGACCCGGACGCGGCCCGGGGCCGGGTTCCGGCCCCGCGCGGGGAGCCGGACCCGGATCCCGACGTGGCGCGGCTCGTGGCCGTGGTCGAGGAGTTGGCCGCCGCGCACGCGGCGGCCGAGGCGGAGGCGGCCGGCGAGTCCGCCGCCCGCCGCGCCCTGGCGGACGCCGAACGCGACCACGCCGCGCTGCTCTCCCGCCGCCAGGCGGCGGAACGCGACGCCGCCGCCCTCGCCTCCCGCCGCGAGACGTTGGCCGCCGAGCACCAGGCGCTCCAGGCCGAGGTGGCCGCTGCCCGAGGCGGCGCCCCCAGCGTCGCGGCCCGCGCCGAGGAGCTGGCCCGCCGCGCCGACGACCTGACGGCCGCGTCGAGCGCCGTCCGGCTCGCCGAGGAGACCGCAGACCGCCTCAAGCAGGCCGACGGGGCTCTGGCCGACGCCGCCTTCCGCGCCGGCTTCGACACGCCACGGGCCGCCGCCGATGCCGTGCTCGGCGCCGCCGAACAGGAGGCCGCGCGCCGCCGGCTCGACGCCTGGCAGGCCGAGGAGGCGGCCGTCGCGGCCCTGTGGGAGGAGGCCGGGGCAACGACCGCCACCGCCAGCGCAGCCGCCGCCACCGAGGCGGCCGAGGCCGCCGAGGCCGTCGAGACGGCGTCGGCCGCGTTGGCGGCGGCGACGGCCCGGCTGCGGACGGCGTCGGCCGTCGAGGCCGCCGCGCGTGACCGCGTCGCCGCCCTCGACGCGCTCTCCTCCCAGGCCGCCGCCGAGGCCACGGCGCTCGCCCCGCTCCGCGCCGAGTACCAGCGGCTGCACGGCCTGGCCACGCTGGCCACCGGCACCTCCCCCCGGAACGCGTACAAGATGCGGCTGGAGACGTACGTGCTCGCCGCCCGCCTGGAGCAGGTGGCCGCTGCCGCCACCGCCCGCCTGCACCGCATGTCCGCCGGCCGGTACTCGCTGGTCCACTCCGACGCCAGGGCCTCGCAGGGCGCCCGCTCCGGCCTCGGCCTGCGCGTCGTCGACGCCTGGACGGGCCGGGCCCGCGAGACCGCCAGCCTCTCGGGCGGCGAGTCGTTCTGCGTCTCGCTCGCCCTGGCGCTGGGCCTCGCCGACGTCGTCGCCCAGGAGGCCGGCGGGGCACGGCTGGACACCCTCTTCGTCGACGAGGGCTTCGGCAGCCTCGACGAGGACTCCCTCGACGAGGTGCTGGACGTGCTGGACTCGCTGCGGGAGCAGGACCGCAGCGTCGCGATCGTCAGCCACGTCCCCGACCTGCGCGCCCGCGTCCTCGCCCAGCTGGAGGTGGTGAAGACCCGCCACGGTTCCACCGTCCGCCACCACACGCGGGCGGGCGCGGACCCGGGCCCGGGAACCCCGAAAACGGGGTGACGGGGCGCCGGGGCGCGGGGCACGCTTGGTGCCCATGTTCCGTCGCGATCCCCTGCCGCTGCGCGGCCGCTCCGCCCTGGTCACCGGCGCCAGCCGCCACATCGGCATCGGCTACGCCACCGCCCGCCGCCTCGCCGCGTACGGCGCCAGCGTCTACCTGCACCACCACACCCCGCACGACGCCCAGAAACCCTGGGGGGCCGACCCGGACGGGCCGCAGGCCCTCGTCGACGGGCTCGCCGAGTACCTCGACGAGGGGGCCGTCGCCGCCCACGGGCCCGGCGACCTCACCGAGCCGGGCGCGCCCGCCCGCCTGGTCGCGGACGCGGCCGAGGCGCTGGGCGGTCGGCCGCTCGACATCCTCGTCGCCAACCACGCCCTCAGCGGGGAGGACGGCACGCTCGACGAGATCGACGGGGACATGCTCGACGCCCACTGGGCCGTCAACACCCGCTCCACCGTCCTGCTCGTCCAGTCCTTCGCCCGGCAGTACCCCGGCGACGCCCAGGAGGGCGGCGGACGGGTCGTGATGATGACGTCCGGGCAGGACGTGCGGGGCGGCATGCCGGGGGAGGTCGCCTACGCGCTCGCGAAGGGCGCCCTGGCCTCGATCACCCGCACGCTCGCGACGAGCCTCGCGCCGCGCGGCATCACCGTCAACGCCGTCAACCCCGGCCCGGTCGACACCGGATACGCCACCGGCGAGGCGCACGCCATCGTCGCCGGCCTCTTCCCCGGCGGCCGGTGGGCCGTGCCGGACGAGGCCGCGCGCCTCGTCGCGTGGCTGACGACGGACGAGGCGGCGTGGGTCACCGGCGAGGTCATCAACTCCGAGGGCGGCTTCGCCCGGGGGCTGTGACGCCGTCAGCCGCCCGCCGACGGTGACGGAGACGGTGACAGCGACGGTGACGGTGACGACGACGGGCTGGAGGGGGTGGGCGAGGACTGGCCCTCCGACGGCTCGGGGGCCGGGTCCGACTCCGGCTCCTGGTCCGGACGCTGGTCGGACGACGAGGGCGAGGACGAGGGCGGGGACGTCGAGCTGCCGTCGGGCACCCACGGGGGGCTGTCGCTGTCCGGGCCGGTGAGTGACGTCAGGTTCGCGATCAGCAGGAGGAGCCCGACGACGACGGCCGTGGCGACGAGCAGCAGGAAGCCGCAGCCGAGGACCGTCCGCCCGCCGGAGGCCGTGGCCGGCCCCGGGGTCGTCGCCCGGGGCGCGGGCACGGCGGCCCCGGCGTCGGCCGGGAGGATCGTGACCGTGGCGACGGGGACCCGGGCGGCGCACCACGCGCAGACCGACTCGTGGGCCGGGTTCCGCGCGCCGCAGGCGGGACACCGCCACTGCGGCGTGCCCCACGCGGCGGTCGCGGCGTCGGTGGCGGGCGGCTGCCCGCCCGCCGTCTCGGGGGCGGGGGCGGGGGCGGGGGCGACGACGGTGGGGTCCGGGTGGCGGGCCTCCTCGCAGACGGCGCAGGCCGGGGCCGCTGCCTCGTTGTAGGTGTCGCAGGCCGGGCACTGCCACGTCGGACCGGTCGTCACCTGACTACCCGCCCGTTGCCCCGTGCCCGCCGGCCGCCAGACGGGCCGTCACGACGTCGAACAGCTCCCGCGTCTCGGCGGAGACGGGGGAGCTGAGCCAGTCGTCGCCGTCGAGGAGGGCGATCCCGGGGTGGGCCGACGTCAGCCGGGCCAGAAGGTCCTCGACGTCGGCGAGCCGTTCGGCGGGCACGGTGACGCGGGCGGTGACCTCCGCCTCGCCGGCCGCCCCGGCGTCGCCGGCGTCCCCGTGCTCGCCCTTGCCTTCGCCCTTGCCCCCGCCCTCGTCCTCATCCTCGCCGCGACGGAAGTGGAACGCGAGCCGCACGCCGCCGCCCGCCACCGCCTGGCGGGTCACCGAGACGCACGAGGACTGGGGGAGCCGGAGCCCGGCCCCGTCCTGCTCGCCCTCGCCCCAGGGGAAGACGAGGTCGCCGTCGGCGAGGCGGACCGGGATCACAGGCTGTTCGCGATCGTCTCGATGATCTCGTCCATCTCGAACTCCTCCAGCCCCTCGCCCGCTCGCGACGGGAAGTGGAGCGTGAGGTCCCACTCCTCCCCGATCGCCTCCTGCCAGGGCTCCTCGTCGGGGGCGAAGAGGACGAGCCGCTTCGCGGACTGCTCCATGACGGCCGTCTGGCTGCGGGCGTAACCCCACTGCTCGAAGAGCTCGTCCATGGTGTGGGGGACGTCCTTCGGGTAGGTCTGCGCGGTGACGCCGACCGTGCCCAGCGGGTGCGCGGGCGCGTCGGTGAACACGACGATCACGTGCCGGCGGCGGTCGAGTCCCTTCTCCCAGGGCGAGTTGATCGCCAGCGCCAGCGCTTCGAGCGCCGACTCGGGGACGTCGCCGCCGCCCTGGGCGACCAGGCCCTGCACGAAGCGCTCGAACTCCGGCGCCTGCTCGGGCAGGTGCAGGAAGCCGGTCTGCTCGATCGCGTCCGACGGGTCGTCGCCGAAGTCGCGGAAGGCGATGACCCGCAGCCGCAGCTGGCTGATGGCCTTCCCCTTCCGCTCCATGACCTCGGTGAGCCGCTGGTGGAAGTGGAGCGCGCTCTCCTTCACGGCGCCGAGGACGGGGTTCATGCTGCCCGTGGCGTCGACGCAGAGCACGATGTCGACCGCGTACCTGAGGTTCCCCTGATACCTCTCGACAGCCCCACTCATGGTTCTCTCCTCCCGTGGACGAACATCGGTGGTCGGTGGTTGGTGGTCGGCGGTGATGGTCAACGGTCGCCGGCGCGCGGGCGGTCCGCCCCGCCGAAGCGGACCCGCGACGTGCGGGGCGGCTCCGGCGTCGGCGGGCTCGGCGGGCTCGGTGGACTCGGTGACGTGGCCGGCGTGGGCGGCGTCGCGCCCCGCCGTGCCGCTCCGGCGCCGCCCGCGCCGCTGAAACGGACGCGGCTGCGACGCCGCTCGACGCCCGGCTCGTCGGCCGGCTCGGCCTCCCCGTCCGGTCCCGCGGACGGCTCGTCGGCCGGCTCCCCGGACCGGTCCCCGGCACCCGGGGACGCCTCCGCCGTGCCCCCGTCGTCGGAGCGTTCCGAAGGAACGGGAGCGGGAACGGGAACGGGAGCGGGTGTGGGAGCGGGTGTGGGAGCGGGCTGGGGCGTGTCGTGGAGGGTGCACAACTCCTCGGTGACGGCCGCCAGGACCGCGTCCACCGTCGGACGCCGTTCCGGCTCGCGGGCCGTCATCGCCGCGATCAGGGCCTGGGCCGGGGTGCCGAGGTACGCGTACACGGCCAGGGGCTCGCCCGCGTTGACCGCGTCCGCCGGCGAGCCGTAGCGCGCGTCGTGTCCCGGGAGGGAGCCCGTCAGGTACAGGTGGGTCATCAGCCCGAGCGCGAAGACGTCCACCGCCGTCGTCAGGTCACGCCCGGAGACCGTCTCGTCCCCCTGCACGTACCGCCGCCACTCCGGCGCCCCGTACACCGAGTCGCCCGCGATCTCGGTCCGCCCGGGAGGGTGGCCGGCGACGTAGGAGTCGTCGAAGTCGATGAGCTTGGCGCTGTGGAAGCGTTGGCCGGGCCGCTTCTGCACGAGCACGTTGGCCGGCTTCAGGTCGCCGTGCACGACGTCGATGTCGTGCAGCAGCCGCAGGCTCGTCATCAGCGTCCGCAGCAGCACCGCCCTGGACTTCGGGTCGAGGGACTGCGGCTCGGCCAGGCTCGCGGTGTCGATCCGCTCGGTCACCTTGTAGTAGGTGCTGCCCTCGCAGAAGAAGTCCGTGGCGAGGACCAGGTTCCCCGCGCCGGTGGCGTCGGGGCGTAACCGGGCCATGATCGCGCGGTGCCGCTCCTCGAACTCGTGGCACAGCGCCATGCGGATGTCGTGGCTGCGGCGGGCGGCGGCGCTGCCGGAGCCGGCGCGGGCGGAGCCGGCGCGGGGGCGCTTCGGTTCGAGGAAGCGCTTGAGGAAGAACTCCCGGCCCTCGCGGGTGGCGAAGGCCCACACGCACTTCCCGCCGTCGGCGTTGGTCGGCTCGGAGACGACCAGGTACCCGCCGATCACGTCACCCCGTCTCATCGTCCACCCTCCGGTCGCTCCGTGGTCGGCTCGGCCATGAACCGCTCGTAGTCGGTGCGGTAGGTCCGCCACGTCTCGTCCTGCCAGCGCCGCCAGTCGGCGGCGTCCCCGTCCGGTGGGGCCGGCGGGCCGTCCCCGTAGGCGCGCGTGAGCCGCTCGTGCCGCTCGGCGAACGCCGCGCGCAGAGCCACGAACCCGCGCTCGGGGCGACCGCCGTCACCAGTGTCGTCGCCGTCGCCGTCGCCGCCAGCGTCGCGGTCAGAACCGCGTTCACCGACGCCGCCGGCGTCGTCGCCGTGCTCGTCGAAGCCCAGCGCCACCAGGGAGAGAGATGCGTCGTCGGCCGTCTCCGGTTGCACGGCGTCCCGCAGCCGCCCGGCCCAGTCGCCGAGGCCGGTGGCCTCGGCGAGGGTCCGCAGCAGCAGCCACTCGAACCGCGCGGGCGTGGTCACGTACCCGAAGAAGCCGTCGGTGGCGGCGAGCAGCACGCACGGCGGACGCAGCGCGGCGCCGGGCGGCGTGGCGTGGACGGTGAACGGGCGGTCCGCGCAGACCACGTTCGTCATCGGCGGGTCCTGGCGCAGCTGCTCCAACGCGTCCTCCTCGACGGTGTCGTCCCGGGTGAGCGCGTGGAGGCCGCTGCCCGGCAGCAGCGCGTACGCCCGCGAGTCGCCGGCCCACAGGGCCTGCCAGCGGACGCGGTCCTCGCCCGGCCGGAAGCGGTACCGGAGGGCGGCCACGGTGGTGGGGAGGCGGCGCCGCATCGTGCCGGTCAGGCGGCTCCTGGAGGTGGGGGCGGGGACGGCGCCCAGCATCCGCCGCAGCGCGTACGCGAGCCCTTCGCCGTCGCCCGACTCGCCGCCCCCCGCGTGCGGGGCGGTCGCCCGGCCGTCGGCTGAGCGTCCGGCGACCGATCGGCCGTCAGCCGACGTACCGTCAGCGGATCCGCCGTCGGCCGACCAGCCGTCGGGTGCCGTGACGGCCCGCTGGAACCAGCACTCGGCGGCCAGCCGCGCGACGCGCGCGCCGGCCCACGCCCCTGTGCGCCCCTGCCAGGCCGGAGCCGCCCCCGACCCGCCCGAGCCGTCGAAGACGGCGAGCAGTCCGTGGCCACTGACGCGGTGGTACACGGCCAGCGGCTCGGCGTCCTCACCCCGGCCGGCGCGCCGCTCGGTCCACACCGTGAGCGCCGCGACGCCCGCCCCGCCGCCGGCCCACGTCGCGTGACCGGCCGTCCCCGCGCCCGCCTCGGCGGCCGTCCCACCCCCGCTGGCAGCGGGTTCCCGCCTCTCGGAGCCCCCGGCGTCGCCGGTGTCCCCGGCGTCCTCGCCGGAGCGCTCCCACGCCTCCACGACCACGTCGGGCCCCTCCTCCCACTCGCTTCGCCGTCCCCCACAGCCCTCAACGCGCCGTGTCCGTCAGGCGTTTCGCGTTTCCGTCTGGTGTTGCGGACGTCGGATTCCCTACCCTCACCCTCACCGTCTTCCAACGGTGCGCACCGCCGTGAGGACGCAGCCGCATCCCCGAAACGGTCCCACCCAACGCGTGAAGGAACCGATGTCCGACATCTTCTCGAAGTGCCGCGAGTGGCCGGGAGCCCGGCAGGCGCGTGCGGTGCGCGACACCGGAACGTACCCGTACTACCGCGTCGTGAGCGAGAACTCCGGCGGCGGTGAGGTCGTGGTCGAGGGCCGCAGGATGGTGATGGCCGCCTCCAACGACTACCTCGGGCTGGCGGCCGACCCCCGGGTGCGGCAGGCCGCCACCGAGGCGACCGCCCGGCTGGGCACCTCCTGCTCCAGCTCCCGCCTCCTCAACGGCACCCTCGCCCTCCACGAACGCCTGGAGGCCGAACTCGCGGCCTTCCTCGGCCGCGACGCGGCGCTCGTGACGACGACCGGCTTCCAGGCCAACCTCGTGCTCTCCTGCCTGCTCGGCCGCGACGACGTCGTCCTCCTCGACCAGCACTGCCACGCCTCCCTCATCGACGCGGCGCGGCTCGGCGACGCCCGCTTCACGCGCTTCCGCCACAACGACCTCGACCACCTCGCGCGACTGCTGGAGCGCGGCGACCCCGGCACGGGGCGGCTCATCGTCACCGAGGGGCTGTTCTCGATGACGGGCGACCTGGCGGCGCTGCCGGAGCTCGCCGAGCTGGCCGCCAGGTCGGGCGCCAGGCTGGTGGTGGACGGCGCCCACGACACGGGCCTGCTGGGTGCCAACGGGCGCGGCGCGGCCGAGCACCTCGCCGCCGAGGCCGGCGTCGACCTGGTGACCGGCACCCTGTCGAAGTGCTTCGGCTCCCTCGGCGGCTTCCTCGCCGGGTCGGAGGACGTCGTCGACTTCATGCGCCACCACGGCCGCGCCCTCATATACTCCGCCGCCGCCCCGCCCGGCGCCCTGGCCGCCGCGCTGGCCGCGCTCGACATCGTGCGGCGGGAGCCCGAGCACCGCGAGCGGGCGCGGGCCCTCGCGGCCCGCCTCCACGGCGGGCTGCGGTCCCTCGGCTACGACACCGGCGCGGGCGACTGGTCGGTGGTGCCCGTCTTCGTCGGACAGGACGCGGCCTGCCTGCGCCTGTGGAACGCGCTGTTCGACGCGGGCGTCTTCGCCCACGCGATACTGCCGCCCGCCGTGCCGCCGGGGCGCGCGCTGGTCCGCCTCTCCCTGACCGCCGCCAACACCGACGAGCACGTCGAGCGCATCCTCGACGTCTTCGCCGCCTGCGCCCGGTGCGCCCCGGAGATGCCGACGGTGTCGGGAGCCCCGGGCGTGCCGGCCGACACGGCCGACCTCCCGATGTCCGACGCCGCGTCGTCGACGGCGTGACCACCGCGCGGTGACGGCGGCGACGTGGCGGTGCGGCGCCTGCGACACGTACAACGACGCCGACGCCGAGCGGTGCATGACCTGCGACACCCCGCGCGAGGCGCCGCTGCCCGCGGACGGCTGGCGCTGCCCGCGCTGCGACGCCGCGAACGACACGCGGCAGCTCGTCTGCGGCGCCTGCGACGCGGTCGTGCCCCTCGACGAGCTGCGACGGCTGCTGCGGACCGGCGTCCTCCGCGAGGACGAGGAGCCCCCGACCCGCCGCGCCACGCCCCGTCCCCCACGCGCCGCGCCGCCGTCCCCGGCGCCGGGGCCGCCGGTCGACAGGCCGGGAACGCCCCTGGCGCTGCGCCTCGTCGGAGTCGCCATCTTCCTGTTCCTCGCCTACGCCGCGGTGCTCCTGGCGTGGGCCGGCCTCGACGGCGTGCTGACGGGTGGCGGCGGTGACGGCGGTGACGGCGGCGACGGCCCAGGCGCCGCCGCCACGGCCAGCGCCGCCCCGTGCCCGGTGGAGGTGCAACGCCACATCGGCCGCGAGGCGACGCTGGAGGCGGCGTACCGGGGGACGGGCGGCATGCGGATCACCCTCTGCCGGGCGGTCGCCACGGACGTGCTCACCTACGTCGAGTGGTCCGTGGACGACCCGGACGCGCTCTTCGTGGGCGAGGCCCACGAGACCGCCGGCGGCTACGAGGTCCCCAACTCCCTGGAGCGCTACGAGATCGACGGCGAGGAGTGGCGCCTGGTCAGGGACGGCGAGGTCGTGGAACGGGTCCGGCTGACCCCCGAGGGCTGACCACCGGCGCGCTGGGCGGGGCCAAGGACACGGCCTAGCGGGGCATCAGCAGCTCCGCGACGACCGGCAGGTGGTCGGACGCCTCCGGGTCGAGGGTGACGACCTCCGCCGCGAGGGGCCGCAGGTCGCGGGAGGCGAGGACGTAGTCGATGCGGGAGGTCGGGTCGACCGAGCCGTAGGTGAAGCCGTCGCCGTCGCCGACGCGGGGCCACGGGTCGGGCAGCGCGTCCGTCAGGGTGCGGATCTCCGGCGCCCCGGGGCGGGCGTTGAGGTCGCCGACGAGGACGGTCCGACGGGGGTCGCCGCCCAGCAGTTCGACGATCCGCGCGGCCTGCTGCTCCCGCTCGACGTTGTCGTTGTGCTGGAGGTGGGTGACGGCGGCGGTGAGGCGGGTGCCGCGGACGGCGAGCGTGGCCTGGAGCAGGCCGCGCTGCTCGTGGCCGGGGAAGAGCGGCAGGTGGGTGTTGCGCCAGGACAGGACCGGCCAGCGGGAGAGGATCGCGGTGCCGTACTGGCGGCGCGGCGCGCCGGGCTCGGCCGGGTCGAGGTCGAGGTTGGCGCCGTAGACGTGGTGCATCCGCAGCCGCCGGCCCAGCCACGCCGGCTGGTCGACGAGGCCGCTCCGCTCCGACCAGTGCCGGTCGACCTCCTGGAGGCCGACGACGTCGACGCGCAGGGCCGCGATGACGCGGGCCACGCGCTCCAGGTCGAGGACGTCGGCGGGGCTGGCGCCGTGGTGGATGTTGAACGTGGCGACGCGCAGGCGCCGCGCGGCGTGGCGCGAGGGGGCGGAGGGGGCGGAGGGGGCGGTGTCGACGCCGGCCGCCGCCGCGGGTGAGGCGGCGGCGAGGCCGAGGCCCGCGCCGAGGCCGGCGGCGAGGCCGGCGAGGACCCCGCGGCGGCTGGGCCGGGCGCGAAATCCGTCGTGAAGTCCGTCGCTCTGTCTGTCGCTCTGTCTGTCGTTCGGTGTGTCGTTCGGTGTGTCGTTCACGGCCGCCAGCGTCAGCGCCGTCGGCGAACCCCGGCGTACGCGCGCGTGAACCGCCGACGTCCTCCCGGCGTCGGCTGCGGCGGGTGCCGCCCCGCGCGCCGTTGACAAGTGGCTGGCGCGGCGTCAGATTCTGTCCCACACCGTGCCACCGTTCCCCTCCACCCCCCACACCCTGTATCCGGAGGCGAAGTGGACCACCCCTCATCCCGCCAGGCCCGCGTCCGCACGCGTGCGCGCGGACTCCTCCCGCGTTTCTCCCGCTCCCGGCCTCGGCCCCGCTCGCGGTGGCTGGCCGCCGCCCTCACGGCCGCGCTCGTGGCCGGTGGCCTCACGGCCGCCACCGGCACCGCCACCGCCACCGCCACCGCCGACCCCGCCCCCCGGGCCGTGCCCCGGCACGCGCTGACCGGGTACTGGCACAACTTCGACAACGGATCCGTCCTCCTGAAGCTGCGGGACGTCTCCGACGCGTACGACATCATCGCCGTCGCGTTCGCCGAGTCGACCGCGACGCCGGGACAGATCGACTTCAGCCTCGACCGCTCGCTCGGGTACGCCTCCGAGCAGGAGTTCAGGGACGACATCGCGGCCAAGCAGGCCGAGGGCGTCTCCGTGGTCCTCTCCGTCGGCGGCGCCAACGGCACGGTCACCGTGAACGACCCGGCCTCGGCGCAGGCGTTCGCCGACAGCGCGCTGGCGCTGATGGCCGAGTACGGCTTCGACGGCATCGACATCGACCTCGAACACGGCATCAACGCCACGTACCTGACGCAGGCGATGGAGCAGATCCACGCGGCCGTCGGCGACGACCTCGTCTACACGATGGCACCGCAGACCCTCGACATGCAGCACACCGGCACCGAGTACTTCCAGCTCGCGCTCAACACCAGGGACTTCCTGACGGTCGTCAACACGCAGTACTACAACAGCGGCTCGATGCTCGGCTGCGACGGCCAGGTCTACTCCGCCGGCAGCGTCGACTTCCTCACCGCGCTCGCCTGCGTCCAGCTCACAGGCGGCCTCGCGCCCTCGCAGGTCGGCCTCGGCGCTCCCGCCTCGCCCAGCGCGGCGAGCTCGGGGTACGTGGAGCCGGCCGTCGTGGTGGCCGCCCTCGACTGCCTGACGCGGGGCACCGACTGCGGCCGGTTCGTGCCCGACCGCACCTATCCGGACCTGCGTGGCGCCATGACCTGGTCGGTGAACTGGGACGCGGCCGACGGCCACACCTGGTCCGGGCTGGTGGGCCCGCACGTGGACGCCCTCCCGTAGCGGCGTCGGACGGGGGCGGGCGCGGTCGCAGCGGGCGACGCCGTCACCCCCGCCCGGTCGGCCGCTCGTGGGTGTCGAAGCGGAAGCGTGCGCACTCCCGCAGGGCGGCGGCCGTGCGGGCGGCGGCGTCGGCCACGAGGACGCGGCCGAGGTCGGCCGTCGCGCCGGTCGGGTCGCCGACCACGCCCGTCGGGGAGAGGTCGTCGCTGGTCCAGCCGAACGCCACGGGCCTGCCGAAGCCGACGTGCTCGTACGCCGCGAGGTGCTCGGGGACGTGGCGGCGGGCGAGCGACATGTCGACCAGCTCGGGGTGGAGGTGGAGCATCGCGGAGGTCTCGGTCAGGCCGGCGTGGATGCCCGTGCCGAGCTCGCCCGAGTCCTTCGGCGCGGGGAGGGAGACGGGGAGCAGGAACGTGAGCAGCCCGTGGTGGACGCGCAGCTCGCGCAGGGCGACGCCGAGGAGGGCGGTGTTGCCGCCGTGGGCGTTGAGGAGGGCCAGGCGGCGGATGCCGCTGGCGGCCAGCGACCGGCCGAGGTCGTCGAGGACGGCGAGCAGCGTCGTCGCGCTCAGCCAGAGCGTTCCCGGCGACCAGGCGTGCTCGTTCGACTTGGTGTAGGTCAGGGGCGGCAGCAGCGTGACGTCGCAGGCCCCGGCCCCGGCCCCGGCCCCGGCGTCGACGGCCGTCGCCAGGCGGGCGGCGCGCTCGGCGACGGCGACCGCGATCAGGTGGTCCGTGGCGACCGGCAGGTGCGGGCCGTGCTGCTCCAGCGAGCCGACGGGCAGCAGCGCCACCGTGTCCGGCGGCAGGGCCGCGACGGCCGGGGCCGACAGCTCGGCGAAGCGGGTGAGCGGCATGGCGGCGGAGCCTCCGTTCACCGGGGGAGGAGCTTGCCCGGGTTGAGCAGGCCGAGGGGGTCGGTGGTGCGGGCGGTGGCGCGGACGAGGTCGACGCGGCGGTCCACGTACCAGTTGTGGACGTCGTGGACGCGCACGCCGAGGGCTTCGAGGGACTCGATGCCGTCGTAGACGGTGGCCTCGTCCTCGTAGCGGGCCATGAGCATGCCGACGGGGCCGCTGCGCATGCCCTCCAGGTGGAGCACGGTGTCGGGGTAGACGGCCTTCACGGCCGCCGGGTCGCCCAGCAGCACCTCGCCGCCGATCTCCAGGTGGAAGTAGCCCTCCCTGGCCTTCATCAGGTGGTAGGTGGGGTGGTTGAAGGAGAGCGAGGAGACCAGTCCCGGGCCCTGGGGGGCGGGGCGGGTCGCGAGGACCCGGCCGCCGTGGCGTTCGACGACGGCGCGGGCCTCGGGCAGCGCCGCCTCCTCGACGATGGCGCGGACGCTGATCGAGGTGGGGTCGAGCGCCGGGTCGGGGGCGAAGGTCTCGACGAGGGCCGGCTCGTCGAGGGAGACCAGGCGGGGCGCGGGGTCGAGTGCGACGAGCCCGGTCAGCGCGGCGGTCGCCGCGCGCCACCCGGCGGCGCCACGGGTGTCGTCGACGGCGTCGGCCGGGAAGGCGGCGAAGAACCCCGTCCACGCGCGGGCCGCCTGGAGGCTGACGGTGGCCGTGGCGATGATCCCGGTCGTGCCGTAGGCGTGGATGTACGGCAACGCGTCCGCGCCGCGCACCGTGAACGGCGTGGCCTCGGCGGTGCAGGGCACCACCGTCAGCTCCCGCACGAAGCCGTCGGCGGTGGTGCCGTGGACCAGCGAGCCGGTGCCTCCCGAGCCGCCGGAGACGAAGCCGCCGATGCTGGTGCCGAAGGTGGAGGGGTACATCCACAGCTCCTGGCCCAGGGTGAGGGCGTGCGCCTCCAGCTCCGACAGCCGCGCGCCCGCCTCCGCCCTGATCCAGCCGTCGCCCGCGTCGAGGATCCGCGCGCAGCGGCCCAGGTCGAGGACGGCGCCGCCGGCCAGCGGTATGGCCTGGCCGTAGTTGCCCGTGCCCTTGCCACGCGGGGTGAGGGGAATCCGGTGGCGGTGGGCGAGGGCCACCACGTCGGCGATCCGTTCGTGCGAGGCGGGGCGGAGCACCACCTCGGCGCGTCCGGCGGGGAGCCGGGCGGCCCGTTCGGTGAGGATGGGCGACATGTGCGCCCAGTCGCGCGACGCCCGCGTCAGCGCCGCGTCGTCGCGGACCACGGCCCCGGCGCCGAGGAGTTCCGTCGCCTCGGCGCAGAACTCCTCGATGCCGGGGGTGGTGGGGCGCCCTCCGCTCCCGTTGCCCCGCCCGTTCCCGGCGCCGCCGTGCGCGTCGCCGTCGTCGCCACCGTCGGCCCCGTCGGCCCCGGCGGGGGGTCGGGGGCGCAGCCGCTCGTCGGGGACGAGCTCGGTGAGCCGGCGGATCTCGCTGGCGGACAGGGTCGCGGGTCTGGGGTTAACGGTCATGGAGGATCACCGGTTCTCGCTTCCGCGTCTCGTCGGATCTCGTCGAATCTCGTCGTGTCGCGTCTCGTCGATCTGTTGTGTCGGACTCTTCTGTCGGTCTCGCCGTGTCGGCCGCGTCGGGTCGACCGCGTCGTGTCGACCACGTCGGGTCGGCCCCGTCGGGTCGTCGGGTCGGCCGCGCCGTGCCGCGCCTCGCGCCCGCCGTCAGCGGAGGGAGACGGACGTGTCGATGAAGTCGTTGGTGGCGAGGTCCTCGGCCGACAGGTCCTCGGGCAGTTGGGCGCCGGAGGCGGTGACGATCGGGGTGAACTTCTCGCGCGTCGCGTCCACCCGCTCCATGTCGAAGCTGCCCACCGAGCCGTCGGCGCCGTTGGTGAGGAGTTCGAGCTCCACCATCTGCTCGGCGCCGAACAGGCCGGTCTCCTCGCTGTACACCCAGCCCGCGTCGTACTCGGTCACGATCTCGGCGATGAGCTCGACCGTGGGCGCCGGGTCCTCGGCGAAGTCCACCGTGGACTGCTGCATCAGCGGCACCAGCTTGGTCAGGCAGGGTTCGAGGGTGTCGAGCTCCGCCGAGCGGACCGACAGGGCCTGCGGGTAGACGCTGTATCCGACGTCGGCCAGGAGCTGGTACTCGACGGGGCGTCCCCAGGCGCTGACCTCGTTCTCGTAGACGTACGGCTCGGTGGTGGCGTACCCCTGCTGCGCGATGCTCGGGTCGGCGACGAAGCGGGAGGGCGAGCCGTCGTAGCTCGCGTCGAGCTGCTCCTCGCGCACGAGCCCGTCGGCGACGAGCATGGGAGCGTACGAGCTGCCCTCGACGTAGACGACCTTCGCGTCGGACTCGCCGATGTCGTGGATGGTCTGCCAGTCGGGGTGGGTCTCCGGGTCCCACATCAGCATCTGCGGGCTCTTGTCCATTAACGCCATCACGGCGGTGACGGGCCGGTCGTTGGCGGCGTTCATCGCGCCGTCGGTGGAGACCATGCCGAGGGTGATCTCCTGCTCCAGGTACATCTGGGAGGGGATGTTCTGGTAGCTGATCGCGGCGCCGCCCGCACGCACCTCGATCTCGACGCCCGTGTTCACGTTGTCGACGACCAGCGGTCCGGTGATCGTCTTGTTGCCGGTGTTGACGGTGTACCCGGGGCCGACGAGGTTGTAGATCGGCCCGTGTTCGGCCTCCGGCATCCAGTCGGTCTGGACGACGATGGTCTCGGGGCACACGTCGCTCAGGTCCTGCTCGGCGGTGGGGTCGGCGAGCGACTCCGCGTCGAGGGTGTCCGACTCGCCGTCGTCGCCGCAGGCGGTGGCCGTGAGGGCGACGAGGAGCGCCGAGGCGAGCAACGTGGTGGGGGCGCGCCTGGCGCGCCGGGTGCTGAGGGGCATGCAGTGTCCAAAACGGTGGGGGCGGGTGACCCGGCGATCGGCGGCCTGACGCCACCACGGTGCGCTACGACGGGCCACGCGTGGGCAGTGTGCACGGTATGTATCGTTACGTACCGTGATCGTGCGAGGTCGTGCAGACGTGCGATACCTGATGAGGCGTCGACACTCTAACGGGCCGACCCAGAGCCGTGCCACGAGCCCACCGCCAGGCGGTTGACGAGGGAGAACAGCGCGAAGACCACCACGCCGAAGAGGGAGGCGAGGATGATCGACGCGTAGAGGTCCTCCGACTGGAGCCGCTGCCGGTAGGTGTCCAGCAGCGTGCCGATGCCCGGGTCCCCCTGACGGAAGAACATGTCGCCGACGATGGCGCCGATCACCGACAGGCCGGCGGAGGTCCGCAGCCCGGTGAAGATCGACGGCAGCGCGGCCGGCAGCTCCAGCTTCCGCAGCCGCTCCCACCGGCTGGCCCGGTGGAGGGTGAACAGGTCGTGGTGGGAGGCGTCGACGGACTGGATGCCGAACAGCGTGTTGGCGATCATCGGGAACAGCGCGATGATCACGCAGACGATGGTGCGGCTGGAGTAGCCGAAGCCGAACCACATGCCGATCAGCGGCACGATGGCGAGGATCGGCACGGTCTGGAGGATCACCGCGTACGGGTAGAGGGAGCGCTCCAGCCAGCGGGCCCTGCTCATCAACACGGCGGCGAGGACGCCGAGGGCCACCGCGATCACCAGGCCGGTGAGCGCGACGCGGGCGGTCAGCGCGAGCGCCTCCAGCTTCGGCTCCAGCTGCTCCCAGTCGAGGAGGGCGACGTCCACCACCTCGTGGGGCGGCGGCACCAGGAACTGCCGGTCGGGCTCCAGCATCACGTAGCTGACGAGGTACCAGATACCGACCACGACGGCCGCCGAGACGAGCGGCGGGCCGACGGAGACGAGCACCCTGTACGCCAGGGAGCGCGGGCGCTCGGGAGGCGGCACGGCCGTCCCGGCGGACGCCTCGCCGCCGGGGTCCGCGAAGCCGCCGCCCGACGGCGGGGAGGCGGACGGCGAGGCGGCGGACCCGGCGGACCCCGGGGACGAGCCGGACGAGGACCGGGACGAGGACCCGGACGACGACCTGGACCTGGACGACGACCTGGACTTGCGCGTGAGCGTGCTCACTGGGGCGAACCTCCCTGCACGGCTGGCTCTCCCGCCCCGTCGCGCAACGCGGCCGAGACCTCGCCGGCGATCCGGGCGAAGGCCGGGTCGTAGCGGAGCTCCGGCGGGCGGGGGTGGGGGAAGGGGACGTCGAAGGCGGCGACGACGCGGCCGGGCCGTGCGGTCATGACGACGACGCGGCTGGCGAGGAAGGTCGCCTCGATGACGGAGTGGGTGATGAACAGCCCGGCGAAGCGCTGTTCGGACAGGATGCGTTGGAGCTCCTCCTGGAGCCGCATCCGCGTGATCTCGTCGAGCGCGCCGAACGGCTCGTCGAAGAGGAAGACGTCGGGACGGGTCATCAGCGCGCGGGCGAGGGAGACGCGCATCCGCATGCCGCCGGAGAGCTCGCGCGGCAACTGCCGCTCCGCGCCCTCCAGCCCGACGAGGCGCAGCGCCTCGCGGGCGCGGGCGCGGCGCTCGGCCCGGCCGACGCCGGTGAGCTCGGCGGGGAGTTCGACGTTGGCCAGCACGCGGCGCCAGGGGAGCAGCGTCGGGTCCTGGAAGACGTAGCCGAGGGATGTGCCGCCCACGTGGACGGTGCCGGCGGTGGGGGTGTCCAGGCGGGAGGCCAGGCGCAGCAGCGTGGACTTGCCGCAGCCGGAGGGGCCGACGACGGCGACGAACTCGCCGGGGGCGACGGACAGGTGGACGTCGGCGAGGGCGGTCGTGCCGTTGGGGAACCGCTTGTGGACGCCCTCGAAGCGCAGCGCGGCCTCAGGGGCGGCGGCACGGCCGGCGCCAGGGTCGGGCCCCTGGCCGGGCACGGGGGCGGCCCCGGGTTCGGGGCGGGGCGCCGCCGTCCCACCGCCGAGGCGCAGCGTCGCCTCGGCGTCGTAGCGCGACGCCGCCTGCCCGGGGGTCTGCCCGGCCTGTCCGGGGGTCTGCCCGGTGGCCTGGCCGGGGACCTCGTCGTGCGTGTCCTCGACGACGGTGCCGCTGGTGCCGGGCGCCGGAACAGGCGCCGGGTCGGGCGAGGGGCCGGGAGCCCGGTCGGGCTCGGTGTCGGATCCGGTCGTCATGTCCGCACCCTCCTCTCACTTGTGTCTCTCGGTACAACCGCCCCACGGACGGCGAATGTTGACAGCATGAACATCATCTCTCCCGTCCGCGCCGCCCGCTCCCCCTTTCCACCCCTTGCCACGCCCCTCCACGCCCACGCACACTTCCCGCCGGCTTCTTCACGTCACGGCTTCACGTCACGGCCTCAGGTCACAGCAGCTCGCGGTGGACGCGCGTTCTGCTGACGACCCGCCCGGCGCGGAAGGTCACGCGGTCGGCGCAGGCGCTCGACAGCGCCTCGCCCAACGACCCGGCGCGCACCGCCAGCAGGTCCGCCACGGCGCCCTGCCACGGCCCCGCCGCCGGCAGGCCGAGCACGGCGCGGGCCGCGTTGGTGACGGCGTGCAGCGCCTCGTCCGGCGTCAGGTGCGCCGCCGCCACCAGCAGCGCGGCCGTCTCCAGCCCGTCGAGCCGGCCCACCGGGTTGAACGGGTCGCGCACGTTGTCCCCGCCGGCCGCGACGGTCACCCCCGCGTCGAGCAGGGCGCGGACCGCCGTCAGCCCGCGGGGCGTCGAAACGGGGTGGTCGCGGCCCTGGAGGCCGAGGTTGGTCAGCGGCAGCGCGACGACGCCGACGTCCGCGGCGGCCACCTCCTTCGCCAGCCGGGCGGCCTCCGCCGCCGGCAGGACGCCGAGGCTGACGCAGTGACTCGCCGTCACGCGCGGCGGGCGGTCGTCGGGGCGCGCCGCCAGCCGGGCGGCCAGCAGCCGCAGGTCGCCGGAGCGCGGGTCGAGGTTCTCGTCGGCGTGCAGGTCGACCGGCACGCCGAACTCCCCGGCCAGCCGCAGCGCCTGGTCGACGGCGGCCACCGGGTCGGGCGCCAGGTGGGGGCAGCCGCCGAGGACGTCGGCGCCCAGCCACAGCGCCTCGCGCAGCAGCGCGTCGGGCGCGTCGCCGTGCAACACGGCGACCTGCACGGCGATCCGCGCCCGCACCGCGTCGTCGTCACGCAGCCGCAGCAGCGCGCGCAGGCCGCGCAGCGGATCCTCGCCCGGCAGCACGTCCACGTGGGTGCGGACGGCGGTGACCCCGTTCATCACCAACTCGTCCAGCGCGCGACGGGCGCGACGGGCGATCTCCTCCTCCGTCACGCGCTCGGCGTACGCGCGCCAGGCGGTGATCGCGGCCGGCAGGTCGCCGGGCGGGGCGCCGACCAGTTCCCAGCTGAGGGCCTTGTCGAGGTGGGCGTGGGGCTCGGCGGGAGCCGGCAGCAGCAGGAAGCCGCTCAGGTCCATGCCGACGGTCTCGTTGGGGCCGTCGTTGCCGCCGGGGCCCGGGGGCAGCTCGCCGGGGAGCCCGACCTCGCGGACCAGGCCGTGACGCTCGCAGAGCAGCAGGTCCCGCACCGTGCCGTCGGGCAGCCGGGCGTTACGCAGCAGCATCCGGGGTCTCCCGTCCTCTCTCCGCGCCGTGCGGGGCCTCCGCGCCGTGCGGGGCTTCCGCGCCGTGCGGGGCCTCCGTGCCGCGTGGGGCTTCCACGCCGTGCGGGGCCTCCGCGCCGCGTGGGGCGGACGCGTCGCCGTCCCGGCCGCGCGGCTCCTCCGCCGGCTGCCAGAAGCCGTCCGCGACGCCCTCGGTGAGCACGGCGAAGCCGTCGAAGTCGTGACGCCGGCACTCGACGCCGAAGGCGTCCGAGCCCCTGACCGCCCGCGTCCTCCCGTCCCGCACGGCCGCCAGGGCCGCCGCCACGTCGGCGACGAACCCGGGTCCCGCGCGGTGGCGCAGGTTGTGCCCGAGCAGGGCGTGGGTCACGGGCAGTTCGGCGAGGCGGGCGGTGGAGTCGGCGAACGCGGCCACGTCCGAGCCCGGCAGGTGCGCGGCGAACACGCCGCTGACCAGGGTGTCCCCGGCCAGGAGTAACCCCGTCTCCGCCTCCCACAGGCAGATGCCGTCGGGCGAGTGCCCGGGGGTGTGCAGCACGGTCAGCCGTCGTCCGCCGAGGTCGAGCACCTCGCCCTCGCGCAACGGGCGGGTGGTCGGCACGGCCTCGATCCGCCAGTCGGAGAGGTCGGGCACCGGCCGCACCGCGACGCGGGAGCCCGTGAGGAAGAAGCCGTGGTGGGTGTCGAGCGCGTGCAGGCCCTCGTAGCGGCGGCGCACCGTGCGGGCGACCTCGGCGTACCGCTCCAGCCAGGCGCGGGGCGCGGGCTCGGCGTGTGCCTGGGCGCCGGCCGGGTGGGCGGCGAAGTCCTTGGCGAGGCCGCGCAGCGAGGCGTTGCCGCCGCGGTGGAGGTGGCCGTGGTGGGAGTTGACCACGAGGAGGGGGAGGGGGGTCAGGGCCCTGACCTCGTCGCCGATGGGCGCGATGCCCGTGCCCGTGTCGAAGAGGAGGGCGAGGTCCTCGCCGAGGAGGAGGTAACTGTTGACGTGCCCCGGCTCGGCGAGGAGGAACGCGCCGGGCCCCGCCTCGCGCACCGCGAACCAGCCGCTCCCGCCCGTCACACCGGCTCCGGCCCTGCGGGCTGGGCCCCTGCGGGCTGGGCCCCTGTGGGTCGGGCCCCTGTGGGTCGAGCCTGGGCGGTCCGGGCCCGCGCGGGTTCGGGTCGTGCGGCGACGGGCCGCGGACACGCGTCGAGGGGATCGACGTCGGTGGCCGTGGCACGTGCGGACCGGAACGCGCTGGGCGGTGCGGCCGACAGCATCGGAGACTCCCAAGGCCGGGTACGATGTTGATCGTATCAACATCGAGTCTACGGCGGGTGCATGTCTCCCACGTTTCACGGGAGTTACGCGGCCGGCCGTCTGACCAGTGAGCCTAGGATCGCCCCATGTCGGCCCCACGTGACCAGAGGAGTGAGCCGGACGGCGCCCAGCGCGCCGAACTCGGCGCCGCTATCCGGCGGTTGCGCAAGGACAAGGGTATGACCCTGGTCCAGCTCGCCCAACGCGCGGACCTCTCCCACCCCTTCCTGAGCCAGCTGGAACGCGGCCTGACCCACCCGAGCATGCGGTCGTTGCACCGTATCGCCCTCGCGCTCGACACGACACAGCAGCGGCTGCTCGCCACCTCCGTCCCCCTGCCCGCCGACACCGGCCGCGGTCCCGGCTGCCCCGGCGTCCGCGTCGTGCGCGCGGGCGACGGCGAGGCGGTGCCCAACGGGGTCGGCACCGCCCGCGTCCTCGGCACCGCGCACCTGCGCGTCCACCCCGTCGAGTTCCGCGGCCTGCGCACCGCGTACGGCGACTACTACGACCACCCGGGGGACGAGTTCCTGTACATCCTCAAGGGGGAGGTCGAGGTCGAGATCGTCACCGAGGGCGGCGGGCCCGAGCGGCACGAGCTCGCGCCGGGCGACAGCATCAGCTACCTGGGCGGCACCCCCCACCGCTGGCGCGCCCTGGCCAACGGGCCCAGCGACGACGTCCGCCTCCTCGCGGTCCAGCCCACGCCCCCCGGCGACCCGCCCTGCAACAACGACTGACCGCCTGACCGCCCGCCTCCCTCACACCGACCTCGCCCTCGCCCTCGCCCTCGCCCTCACCGGAACCGGGACCGCCCCCTTGCCGTCGCCGCCGCCACCCGAGTCCTTCGTCCACCTCCGTGGCCGCCGCTTCGCCTACCTCGACCTCGGCCCGCCCGACGCGCCCGTGCTGTTCGCCCTCCACGGCCACTTCGGGCGCGGCCGGATCTTCGCGCCGCTCGCCTCGGCCCTGTCCGACCGCTACCGCGTCGTCGCGCTGGACCAGCGAGCCCACGGCCTGTCCGACAACGGCGCCGAGCCCGGCGGCCTGACACCCGAGGCGTACGTCGAGGACGCCGCCGCGTTCCTCCGCGCCCTCGACCTCGCCCCGGCGGCCGTCCTCGGGCACTCCATGGGCGGCGCCGTCGCCTACCACCTCGCCGCGCGCCACCCCGACCTCGTCTCCGCCCTCCTCGTCGCCGACATGACCGTGCGCAACGAGGAGCCCGAGACCCACCCCGTGCTGGACATCACCGGATGGCCGCGTCGCGCCGCCTCGCGCGACGCGCTGCGCGCCGCGATCGAGGCCCACGGCATCCCGGACGCCGGCTACTTCCTCGACAGCGCGGTCGCGTTCGCCGACGGCTGGGGCCTGCTCTTCGACGCCGACGACATGATGGCCTCCCAGCGCGCGCTGACCGGCGACCTCTCCGCCGCGTGGACGGCGTCGCGGCAACCGGCGCTCCTGCTGCGCGGCGCCGACAGCTTCATCCTCACGCCGGCCACGGCGGGCTGGATGGCCACGGCCCGCCCCCACACCACCCTCGTCGAACTCCCGGGCTGCGGCCACTGGCTCTACGCCGACGACCCGCCCGCCTTCGCCGCGGCCGTCGGCGCCTTCCTCGACGCGCTTCCCTGAACGGCCCGGCCCTGCCTGGACCCTTTCTGGTGGTTCTTCCTGACGCTCTTCCTCGCCGGGCGTCAGCGACGCGTCGCCTGGCTGCCCTGGCTCCCTTGGCTGCCCTGGCTGCCCTGGCTCCCCTGACGGAACGTCCGCCGGTACGCGGACGGGCTCGCCCCCACGCGTCGCCGGAAGTGGGTGCGCAGCGAGACCGCCGAGCCGAAGCCCGTCACGCGGGCGATCTCCTCCACCGGCAGGTCGGTGGTCTCCAACAGCTCCCTGACCCGTTCCACCCGCGCCCACAGCAGCCACCGCAGCGGCGTCGTGCCCGTCTTCTCGCGGAAGCGACGGTGGAGGTGACGCGGACTCAGTCCGGCCTCGCGGGCGATGTGGGCGAGCGTGAGCGGGCGGTGCAGGTTGCGGTGGAGCCAGTCGAGCGTGGCGCGTAACGGGTCGTGGTCCGTGGCGGGGTGCCGCACGTACTGCGCCATGCCGCCCTCCCGCCGCACCGGCACCACGAGCGCCCGCGCCGCGCGGGCGGCCACCGCCGCGCCGTGGTCCAGGCTGACGAGGTGCAGGCAGAGGTCGATCCCCGCCGTCAGGCCCGCCGAGGTCAGGACCTGGCCGTTGTCCACGAAGAGGACGCCCGCGTCCACCTCGACCGTCGGGTACGCCGCCGCCAGGCGCTCCGCCTCCAGCCAGTGCGTCGTCGCGCGACCGCCGTCGAGCAGCCCCGCCTCGGCCAGCAGGAACGCGCCCGTGCAGATCGAGGCGATCCGGACGCCCCGGTCGCGGGCCGCGCGCAGCAGGGCGAGCACCCTCCGCGCGGCGGGCTCGCGGAGCGCGGAGTCCCGGCCGACGCCGGGTACGACGATCGTGTCCGCCGCCAGGGCCGCGTCGAGGGGGTGGGTGGGCACGAGGTCGAAGCAGTGGACGCCGGCGGCCATCGACCGCACGGGCGCGTCGCCGCAGACCCACACCTCGTAGGGCGGCGCGCCGTCGGGGAGGCGGGTGACGGCGAACGCCTGGCAGGCCGCCGCGACGTCGAAGCCGACCGCCCCCGGCGGTGCGAGAACGGCCACGGTCCGCATGGCAGGAACCTATCGAAGCGCGTCACGGGCGCGTCTGTCGGCTCGGGGGCCCTCGTTGCCACCCTCGACCCATGGGACACGACACGTTCGACCGCAGAACGCTCCTGCGCGGGGCGACCCTCGCCGGCGCCGCCGGAGTCGCCACCGCCACCACCGGACTCGCCGCCACGTCGGCGTCGGCCTCGACCGCCTCGACCACGGCCTCGGCCACCGCCTCGACGGCTTCGTCGGCTTCGTCGGCCGCGACCGCGTCGCGGCACACCGGACCCCTCCGCATCCACGTCGTCCTCTTCGACGGCGTCGAGGAGATGGACTTCGCCGCCCCCTACTACGTCCTCGGTCTGGCGGCCGGCCACAGCCCCGACGGCGGCGAGATCCACTACGTCACCGCCGACGGCTCCCGCTCCGTCACCGCCTCGCAGGGGACGCGGGTCCGGGTCGGCCACCGCTGGGCGCCCGAGGAGGCCGACGTGCTCGTCGTGCCGGGCGGCGGCTTCACCGACGGCGACGGACCGGGCGTCGGCGCGGAGATCCGCCGGGGCGTGCTGCCCCGCGCCCTGGCCGAGGCGCCGCGCCCGGGGCTGACCATCGCCTCCGTCTGCACCGGCTCCGTCCTGCTGGGCGCGGCCGGGCTGCTCAGGGGCCGGCCCTGCACCACCCACCACGGCGCGTGGGACAGCCTGGAGGAGTACGGCGGCGTCCCCACGCGCGCCCGCGTCGTCGACGACGGCGACCTCGTCACCGCCGGTGGCATCACCTCCGGCCTCGAACTCTCCCTCTGGCTCGCCCGCCGCGCCCTCGGCCCCGACGTCGCGCTGCACCTGGAGTCCATGCTGGAGTACGAGGCCCGCGGCACGGTCTGGACGGCGACGTGACCGGGGCCGACGCGAGCACCGCCCGCGTCGCGACGCGGTGACGGCGGCTCGTCGGACGAGACGATCGGCCGCCGCGTCACGGGTTTTCCCGTCACCTCACGGCGCGGCCGATGAGTTTGGGGCTCCCGGCCGGTCATAGCTCGTGACACCCCAGGAAAGGACACCGTCATGTCGGAGCTTCTCGTCGACTTCATCACCTCGCTCGACGGCTACGCGTCGGGGGAGGGATGGCCCGGGTTCTGGGGCCTGGAGGGCCCGGAGTACCTCGCGTGGCTCGGCGAGCAGCCCGAGGTCACCTACCTGATGGGAGCGAACACCTACCGCCTGATGTCGGGCTTCGCCGCCGGGGAGGTCCCGGCTGGCCAGGACGAGTTCAGGCCCGAGGAGGAGGCGTCCGTCGACGAGCTCACGCAGGCGTCCAAGGTGGTGTTCTCCTCCTCGCTCCAGGAGCCGCTGACGTGGGCCAACTCCACGCTCGTCCGCGACGACGCCGTCGAGGCGGTCCGCGCCATGAAGTCGAGTGGCTCGGGGCTCCTCAGCACGATCGGCAGCCTGAGCCTCGCCCGGTCCCTGCTGCGAGCCGGGCTCGTCGACCGCTTCCGGGTCGTGATGTTCCCGGTGATCACCGGGGCCACGGGCGCGGAACGCATCTACGACGGCTATCCGGACGTCGCTCTCGAGATGGTCGAGCACCGGACCTTCGACGGCCGCATCCAGCTGGTCGAGTACAAGCCCCGCGTGCTCGAGCACCCGCCGCTCGGCGCTCCCGCGTGACGTCGCCCCCGTCCGTCGGTCCGGACCGCCGCCAGGCCGGCGGGCGCGGCGCGGGCTGAGAGAGACACAGGCTGATGCGCGACGTTCGCGCGCCTCGGCATGGGTCACAGGTGGGTGGCGGCGAGGGTGTGGGCCTCGGTGGTCCAGGTGGCGAGGTGGCGGAGGACGGCGGCCCGTTCGGCGTACAGGTGGTGGGGGTCGGGGGTCTGGCCGTCGTAGATGACGTGCCGCTCGCGGGCGGCGCGGGCCACCATGCCCGGGACCAGCCAGGACCACTTCACCGCCGTGATCACCATGCCGAGCCGGAGCAGGCCGGGATCCACGCGGCGGCCGGCGGGGCCGGAGTCGCGGACGCCGCTGACGTAGCCCTCGAAGGCGGCGGCGTCCAGTGCCGGGATCTCGGCGGCCGGACGGATCAGGTCGAGCGCGGTGTCGGAGACGAGGTTGCCGACGTCGCCGCCGAGCGGGCCGTGGCCGGCGAGGGCCCAGTCGATCACGGTGAGCGGGCCCGGCCCGTCGTGGAAGAGGTTGTTCGGCCAGAGGTCGTGGTGGCAGAGGGTCTGCGGCAGCGCGTCGGCCCAGCGCAGGAACAGCTCCCGTTCGGCGTGGGCGCGCCGGGCGTAGTCGCGGATCGTGTCGTCGAAGTGCTCGGCGACCAGCGGCTGACGCCACGCCTCGTCGTCCTCCAGCAGCGACCAGTCGACGTCGCGGTCCCAGTCGGCGAGGTACGCGCGCAGGAATCCCCGGCTCCACGGCGGCGCGGCGTCCGTTCCCACGGCGCCCGGGTCGGGTCGGAGGCAGCCGCCCTGGGCGAGGCCGAAGCGGCGCGCCACCTCGCCGTAGTCGACTCGCGCGGGTGGTCGCGGCCGACGGTGGCGTCCTCCAGCCAGAGGTCGACGCGAGGGCCGTCGTCCTCCTGGCGTTCGACGGACGCGTACAGCTCAGGCAGCCGGATTCCGCTCGCCGAGTAGGGCGTGGGCAGGCCGCTGGCGTAGATCTCCGGCTCCCGTCGCCAGTACCAGACCGAGTCGGGGTCGGTGCCCCTGCCCGGCCGCAGGACCTTCAGCACGGCGCGACGCCCGTTGGCCGCGGTGACGCGCCAGACGCCCTCGGTCACCCCCGTCCGCGAGCCGTGGGCCAGCGGCGCGGCTTCGCGCACGGGGGCCCCGAGCGCCTCGGCGGCGCCGGCCGCGTGGTCGAAGGTGTCGGACTCACGTGTCACGCGGCGATGTCCTCCAGCACGGGGTCAGCCTACGGCCGGTCACTTCGGGGGCGTGACGAGGAGCGACGCAGGTCACATTCCCGTCCTGTCACATTCGGTCGGCGCGATCGGTCAGTGCTACGAAAGCACGGGGCCGAGGGAGGCAGTGAGCTTCGGCCCCGTCCACGACGCACCTACGGGAGCTCACGATGGACGCTCGTCTGAACCTCTTCGCCAACGAGACCGCCATGAAGGCCTTCAGGAACTTCAACGCCGCGGCCGCCACGGTGGCGAGCACCGGGCTGCCGCTCGCCACGCAGGAGCTGGTGAAGATCCGCGCCAGCCAGATCAACGGCTGCGGCTTCTGCCTGGACATGCACACCAAGGAGGCGGCGCACGCCGGGGAGAGCGCGCTCCGGCTGAACCTCGTGGCGGCCTGGCGGGAGGCCACCGTCTTCACCGACGCCGAGCGCGCCGCGCTGGAGGTCACGGAGCAGGGCACCCGCCTCGCCGACGCCGGCGAGGGCGTCACGGACGAGGCGTGGGCCAACGCCGCGAAGCACTTCGACGAGGGGCAGCTGACCGGTCTGGTCATCCTCATCGCCCTCATCAACGCCTACAACCGCGTGAACGTCATCGTCCGGCAGCCGGCCGGGGACTACCAGCCCGGCCAGTTCGGCTGATCGTCGGCGGCGGCCGGTTCCCGGCTCGGCGGCGGCCGGTTCCGCCGGCCCACGTGGGTTCGACGTGGGGGGCTCACGTGGTCCGGCGGCGGCTCGCGCCGAGCAGGACGGGCAGCTCCAGCAGGTCGTGGCCGATGAAGGAGGGCTGCGGGGGCAGCGCCGAGGCGTCGACCGCCAGGGCGAGGTCGGGGAAGCGGTCGAAGAGCGCGGGCAGGGCCACCTGGGCCTCCAGGCGGGCGAGCGGCGCTCCGACGCAGTAGTGCAGACCGTGGCCGAACGCCATGTGCGCCTTGTCCTCGCGGTCGATGTCGAAGGTCTCCGGGTCCCGGTGCACGGCCGGGTCGCGGCCGTGCGCGCCGAATCCGGCGATGACGGCGTCCCCCGCGCGGATCGTCACACCCTCGCCGAGGTCGATGTCGGCCGTGGCGAAGCGCATCGGGATGTGGACGATGGGCGGGTGCAGGCGTAACGCCTCCTCGATCGCGTCGTCCCAGCGGCGCGGGTCGGCGAGGACGGCGGCGAGCTGCTCGCGGTGGCTGAGGAGTTCGACGACGGTGTGGGCGATGAGGGCCGTGGCGGTCTGGCTGCCGGCGCCGACCATCAGGATCAGGGTGGAGATCATCTCGTGCTCGGTGAGCTCGATCTCCTCCTCGGCCGCCAGCAGCAGGCTCGTCATGTCCTCGGCGGGCCGCTCGTCCCGCTGCGGGTCCCGCTGCTCGCCCTGCCGCCCGCCTCGCTGCTCGCCCTCCCGCTCCGCGCGTTTGGTCGCGATCAGGGTGCGCATGGCCTGGATCAGCCCCTGGTTGACGTCGCTCGACTCCTCCCTGGTCACGTCGGTGGTCAGCACGCGGTCCATGTGGCCGAGCATGGCGGCGCGCTGCTCCGGCGGCACGCCGACGAGGCCGCAGATCACCTGCGTGGGTATGCCGTAGGCGAAGCCGGCGCGCAGGTCGGTGGGGGCCCCGGGGTCGCGCGCCGCCAGGGCGTCGAGCAGGCCGGCGACGACGGACTCGACCGTCGGACGCAGCGCCTCGACGCGGCGCGGGGTGAAGGCCCTGCCCACGACCTTCTTCAGCCGCTGGTGGTCGGGGCCGTCGGCGGTGAACATCGACTCGACGTCGACCCACGGGTAGAGCCACTGGACGGCTCCTGGCCGGTATCCCGGCCAGGAGGTGCGGGGGTTCTTGGAGACGTCGGGATGGGTGAGCAGCCGACGGATCACGTCGCCCCGGGTCACGGACCAGGCGACGACGTTCTCCGGCAGCCGGACCCGGACAGCGGGTGCCGCCGCCCTGAGCTCGCCGGCCTGCTCGTGGAGACGCGGGGCGCCCGTGCTGTCGAGGACCACGGGCTCGGGTAACGGCGACGGTGACGGTGAGGCGGACGGCGACGGTAACGGCGAGGGTGACGCGGACGGCGTGCGGGACATGGCGTGCCTCCCTTGTGGGTGGGTGTGCGGCTACGGCCGGCCGTGGCGCTGAAGGGCGGTCACCACCATGCGGCGGCCCGCCCCCACCCGGAAGGGCCTCCGCTCGGGATCGTGGGGGGAGAGGCGGAGGGCACGCGTGGGGCGAAGCATCGGGGGCGCATACCGCACGCGTTCAGGGGCTCGCGTGGGTGAGGGGTGCGCCCCCGATCGCTCGCTCCGAGGAGGGTCCCTGTCGCTCACATCAGCTCGACGTACGGCGACCGCCACGCGGGGGCGGGGTCGGATCCCACCTCCGTCCAGTACTCCCGGCCCGTCGTGATGAGCCCGTCCCTCACGGTCCAGAACGACGCGACGCGGTGGAGCCCCGCCGATGCGTGCGGCACCTCCACCTCGGAGACCACCGTCACCCCGTCCGCCACGACCCGCAGCACGATGATCGACCAGCCCTCCGGGTACTCGGCGTTGATCCTGACGAAGTTCTCGCGGCCGACGATGCGCTCGCCGCTGGCGGGCCACTCCACCACCAGATCCTCGGCGAGGAGGGCGCCGACCCCCGCCCAGTCCCGATCCTGCATCCGGTCCCACATCTGCCGCACGACCTGCGAAGATTCCATGCCGCCATCCTGACAGGCACCACTGACAGGCAGCGGGGCGTCGGCCGCGCGGTGCGGTGCGCCCGCCGTGCGTGACACGTCCCCCGTGCCGCGCCGGCGGGCGCGTCGCTCACCCCTCGACGGCGCCGTCGCCGGCCGTCGTGTCGTCCATGACGCGCTCGAACGGCGTGGGCGCCTCGCCCGTCCAGCGGTAGAGGTACACCTCCCCCTCCTGCGTGCCGTCGCCCACCGGGCCGCCCTCGGCCACGTAGTAGTAGCCGTCGCCGAGCGCGTCGATGCCGTAGTTGCCGTGGAACTCCCAGCCGTGGGTACCGGTGGCCGGGTCGTGCAGGCCGGCGGGGAGCAGGCTCAGCAGCCGGCCACGCTCCGGCTCCGGCTGGCCGGTGATCTCGCCGCGCTCCGGGCGGGCCGAGCCGTCGACCAGGAAGAAGGAGTAGTTCGGGTACGTCTCCTTCTTCCCCTCGTACACGGCCATGATCCAGTTGCCGGTGTGCGGGTCGTACTGGAGGTTCTGCACGCCGTAGGTGGTGTTGCCGGTGCGGACGAAGTACTTGCCGTCGGTGTGGCGCGGGCCGCTGCGGTGGGGCTGGCTCTGCGTCAGCGGCCGCTCGTAGCGCTCCCAGCGGCGCACGTCGTACTCCAGGATCACCTGGTGGTCGTTGTCGGTCCGCTCGGTGTTGGAGTAGACGCCGTAGGCGACCATCAGCCGCTGCGGGCCGCCGCTGCGGCCGAAGCCCGGGCCGAACGAGACGCCGTCGATGCCGCTGCACCCGTACCGGTGGTCCGGGGTGTTGGCGGTGTCGCCGTCGAAGACACCGTCGCCGTTCATGTCGGCGGTGAAGTCCTCGACGACCTCGGCGAGGTGGACGGTGGTCATCACGCCGTCGGTCTCGGCGTTCATGCCGATCCTGTCGATCTTCGCGACGTCGAAGACGGCTATGTAGAACGCCTCCTCCGCCTTGTACTCCAGCGAGCCGTAGACGCGGCCGTCGTGCGGGCTGAGGTCGATGTCGCCGAGGTGCCCGGTCAGGCCCTCGACGGTGCCGAGCACGGTGCCGTCGAGGTCCGTCTTGACGAGCATCTGGGTGAACGACCAGTAGACGTGGCCGTTCTCGGCGTCGACGGTGACGCCCTGTACATGGCTGGTTGGCCACGCTCCGCCGTGGATGTGGGTCGGCAGCTCGACGCCGCCGACCCGGGGGAGTGAGGCCGGCTCGGAGGCGGGGGTGGAGGCGGTGGAGGGGGCTGGAGCTGCGGCGAGGGCGGCGAGCGCGAGGCCGACGACCATCGCGTAACGCGTCGTGCGCACGGCAGAGTTCCTTTCGACGGGGTCTTCGGGGGGTCAGCGAGGCTGGAGGACCGTCGTAAATAAGCCAAGCGCAGGTTACGTGTAAGTTAACGATATGTCAGGGGGTCACGAGCGGTGGTCGAACCGTTGGGGCCCGCCCGCCGCTCAGCTCCCCGCACGGTGGGAGCCGGACGCCCGGGAGTCGGACGCGCCACGGGCGCCTGACGCGCGGCGGTAGCGTTCGGCCAGGGCGTCGAGGGCGGCGGTCAGCTCGGGGAAGGCGGCCTGGTCGACGGTGAAGTCCACGGCGAGCGTGCCGATCCACACCGCCAGGTTCTCGGGGCTGTCCGCGCCCGAGGTCAGCACGCAGCTGTCCGCGTCGATCGGCTCGACCGTGCCGAAGGTCGCGGGCAGTCGTTCGGCCACGAACTCGGCGGAGGCGTGCACCGTGACCCGCGCCTGGTACCGCCAGAACACGGAGCTGACGCCCCGCGCCACGTAGGCGGCGACGTCCTCGTCAGGCAGCGGGCGGGGCGTGAAACGCGGTCCGGTCGGAGTCCTGACCTCGCCGACGCGGTCCACGCGGAAGGTGCGCCAGTCCTCGCGCGCGGTGTCCCAGGCCAGGAGGTACCAGCGCCGGCCCGAGTTGACCAGCCGGTACGGCTCCACGTCGCGCAACGCGGCCTCGGCGGCGCGCGTCACGTAGTCGAAGCGCAGCCGCTCGTGGTCGCGGGCCGCCGCGACGATCGTCGTCAGCAGCTCGGGGGCGACCCGCGGCGCGTCCCGCCCGGCCGGGACGGCGACGGTGTACGTGGACAGCGCGCTGACCCGGCGGCGCAGCCGGGGCGGCAGCACCTGCTCCAACTTGGACAGGACGCGCAGCGCCGACTCCTCGATGCCGGTGACGGAGCCGCCGGCCGCGGTGCGCATCCCGACGGCGACCGCCACCGCCTCCTCGTCGTCGAGCAGCAGCGGCGGGAGGGAGGAGCCGGCGCCGAGCCGGTACCCGCCGACGGCGCCGCGGGTGGCGTGCACGGGGTAGCCGAGGCGCCGCAGGCGGGCCACGTCGTTGCGGACGGTGCGGGCGGTGACGCCGAGGCGGTCCGCGAGCTCGCCTCCGGTCCACTCGCGGGGCGTCTGGAGGAGGGAGAGGAGGCGGAGGAGGCGGGCCGATGTTTCCAACATGAGATCCAGTGTCTCCGGAATGAGGAAAGAAACGTTCCTGATGGCAGGAGAGCGTGGGGCGCATGGATGAGAACACGCGCATCGCCACCCCCCGAGGCCCCGTCGCCTCCGACGTCGTCGCCTCGGGTGCCGCCCCGTCGGGTGCCGCCCCGTCGGGTGCCACCCCGTCGGGTGCCACCCCGTCGGGTGCCGCCGCTCCCGGAGTCGTCGGGCGGCGCTGGCTCGGACTGTTCGTCGTGCTCGCGGCGATGATCATGAACCTGCTCGACTCGACCGTCACCACCGTCGCGGGCCCTTCGATCCAGGAGGACCTCGGCGGCACGGAGTCGAGCCTCCAGTGGATCGCCGCCTCCTACACCCTCGCCCTCGCGGTCGGCCTGCTCCCCGGCGGCCGGCTCGGCGACAAGTTCGGCCGCCGCCGGATGCTGCTGCTGGGCGTCGCCGGCTTCCTCGCAGCCTCCGTCGCCTGCGCGCTCGCCTGGTCGCCCGGCGTCCTGATCGGCGCCCGCGTCGTCCAGGGACTCTTCGGCGCGCTGATGATCCCGCAGGCGTTCGGCCTGATCCGCGACCTGTTCCCGCCGCGCGAGATCGGCAAGGCGTTCGGCGCGCTCGGCCCCGTGATCGGCCTGTCGACGATCGCCGGCCCCGTGGTGGCCGGCCTGCTGGTCGACGCGGACGTCCTCGGCACCGGCTGGCGGATGGTCTTCGCGATCAACCTGCCGCTCGCCGCGTTCGTCCTGCTCGTCGGCCGGGCGGTGCTGCCGACGGCCGCCACGCGGCGGGCGATGCGGCTCGACGGGCTGGGCGCGCTGCTCGCGGGCGCCGGCATGTTCCTGCTGGTGTACCCGCTGGTGCAGGGGCGCGAGCTGGGCTGGCCGGCGTGGCTGCTGGCCGTGGCGGCGGGCTCGGTCGTCACGCTGACCCTCTTCGTCGTCCACCAGCTGCGGCGCCGCGCGGCCGGGGAGACGCCGCTGGTGGAGCTGAGTGTCTTCACCCGCCGCTCGTACACCTCGGGTGTCGGCTTCGTCGTCGTGTTCTTCGGCTCGATCGTCGGCTTCTCCCTCACCACGGGGCTGCTCTTCCAGATGGGGCTGGGCCACGGGCCGCTGCGCGCGAGCCTGATGATGGCGCCGTGGGCGGTGGGCGCGTTCCTCGGCTCGGGCTTCGGCGCGACGATGATGGGGCGGCTCGGGCGGCGGATCCTGCACCTGGGGCTCGCGCTGATGGCGGTCGGGCTGGCGTGGGTCTGGCAGGTGCTCCGCGGCGCGGAGGGCCTCGGCGGCTGGGACCTGGTGTTGCCGCTGCTGGTCTACGGTTTCGGCATGGGCATGATCTTCGTGCCGCTCTTCGACATCGTCATGGGCGAGATCCGCGACCACGAGGTCGGGTCGGCCTCCGGGCTGCTGGAGTCGTTCCAGCAGTTGGGCGCGAGCCTGGGCGTGGCCGTGCTGGGCACGGTCTTCTTCACCACGGCCGGCGACGGGGCGGTGGTCGGGGACTTCCTCACGGCGAGTGAGCGGGTCACGCTCGTGACGCTCGCCCTGACGGTGGCGGCGTTCGGCCTCGGCTTCCTGCTGCCGCGCCGGGCCCGCGAGACGGCGCCGCCGTCCGGGGCGGAGGAGACGGCCGGGCTGTCCGGCGCGACCGAGCGGGACGAGCAGCCGGCACTCGTCTGAAGGGCCGCCCCGCCAACCGGCCGTCGACACGAAATGGCTTTGCGTTGGCGAGCCCGGTCGGATAGGAAGCCCGCATGCTCAGCGGCAGCAAGGTCGGGCTCAGGGCCCGGCACGAGGACGACATCCCGATCCTGCGGACCGAGCTCTACGACGACGTGGTCAACGCCTCGCGGTCCGAGAGCCGGCCGTGGCAGCCGATCACGCCCGGCTCGAAGGACCCGCGGCTGGTGGTGGACGACACGCAGCAGGGCCGCGTCCAGTTCTCCGTGGTGGAACTGGACGGCGGCACGCTGATCGGCACGGCCGTCCTGTGGGGCATCGACGACCACAACCGGACCGCGCACATCGGCCTCGGGCTCCTCCCGTCCTGCCGCGGCAAGGGCTACGGCACCGACGTGGTCGCGGTGCTGTGCCACTACGGCTTCGTCGTGCGCGGCCTCCAGCGGCTCCAGATCGAGACGCTGGCGGACAACACCGCGATGCTGCGCTCCGCCGAGCGCAACGGCTTCGTTCGCGAAGGCACACTGCGCTCCTCGGTCTGGGTGATGGGCGAGTTCCTGGACGAGGCGCTGCTGGGGCTCCTCGCCCACGAGTGGAAGCGGAAGAAGACGGCGTAGGGGCCGGCCGCCCCAGCCCTGCCCCGTCCCGGCCTCGCCCCGTCCCGGCCCCGTCCCGGCCCCGTCCCGGCCCCGCCCGGCCGGGGCGGGGCGGGGCGGGGGCGTACGCCCCGCGTGCGACGATGGGCGGCATGAGCGACAGCGGGCACGGTTTCACGATCCGTCCGGCGGAACCGGAGGACATGACCACGGTCGCCGAGATCTACGCCCACTACGTCACCCGCACCGTGGCCACCTTCGAGGAGACGCCCCCCACCGCCGCCGAGTGGCGGAGCAAGCTGGCGGACCTCTCGGCCCGGCGGCTGCCGTTCCTCGTGGCCGAGACCACGACGACCCCCCGCGAGCTCGCCGGGTACGCCTACGTGGGGCCGTGGCGCCCCAAGCCCGCGTACCGCCACACCGTCGAGGACTCCATCTACGTCTCCCCCGACCACACCGGCCGTGGCCTCGGCCGCGCCCTGCTCGACCCGCTGCTGCGCGCCACCGCCGAGGCCGGGGCGCGGCGGGTGATCGCCGTCATCGCCGAGCCGAGCGACGGCTCCTCCGTCGCGCTCCACCGCCGTTTCGGCTTCACGGAGGTCGGGCGGCTGAAGGGCGTCGGCCACAAGCACGGGCGGTGGCTCGACACCCTGCTGATGCAACGCGACCTCGCCGAGGACACCGAGCCGGGAAACCCGCGTGACGCGGCAGGCGCGGCAGGCGCGGCAGGCGGGGCAAGCACGGCAGCGGTGACGGCCTGAGGGTCCGCGCGCCGGCCCGGCCGTGCCGGCGGCTCCGGCGCGTCGTTACGGTGAGACCGTGAAGGACCGACCCGCGGACATCGACGACGCCGCGCTGGTGGAGGCGTTGCGCGGCGGCTGGGGCCTGACCGTGCCCGAGGGCGGGCTGCGCTACGCGCCCGTCGGCTTCGGCGACCACCACTGGCAGGCCGTCGACGCGGCGGGGACGCGGTGGTTCGTCACCGTCGCCGCGCGCCGCGACGGGCTGCTCCGGGCGCTGGGGGTCGCGGCCTGGCTGGCGGACGAGGCGGGGCTGGACTTCGTCGTCGCCCCGGTGCCCACGCGGGACGGCGCCCCGTTGAGGCCGCTGGGCGAGCGGCACAGCGTCGCCCTCTATCCGTTCGTCGAGGGGGAGCCGGGCGAGTTCGGCGACGTCGTGACGGCGCCGCGCCGCGCCGAGTTGGTCGCCCTCCTCGCCGAACTCCACCACACGACACGCCGCCTGCCGGGCGGCGGCCCGGGCGGGCGCGCGCCGGGCCCGCTCGTGCCGGTGCTGGACCCGCCGGTGCTGGACCCGGCCGTGCTGGCCGGACGGCCCGCGCTGACGGCGGCGCTGGCCGCGCTCGACCGGCCGTGGTCGGGCGGCCCGTACGCGGAACCGGCGCGCGCACTCCTGGCCCGCCACGGGACGGCGGCGCTGCACGGCGCCCTCGCCCGGTTCGACGCCCTGGCGGCGCGGGTGGCCGCCGAGGGCGGCGCGCCGGTGCTCACCCACGGCGAGCCACACCCGGGCAACGTGCTGCGCGTCCCCGGCCGCCGCCCGCTGCTGATCGACTGGGACACCGTCGCCCTCGCCCCGCCGGAACGCGACCTGTGGCTGCTCGCCCCCGAGGGCGGCGACGCCGAACGCGCGGTGCGGCAGGCGTACGAGGCGGCGACCGGTCGTGCCGTGTACGGCCCCGCCCTCGACCTCCACCGCCTGCGCTGGGACCTCGTCGACATCGCCGAGTTCCTCGACGTCCTCCGCTCCCCGCACCGCGCGTCCGCCGACACCGAGCTCGCGTTCACGGGCCTCGCCGCCGCCCTCGGCCGGGTCGTCGCGGGAGCTGCCGGGGCGCGCGAGACCACCCGAACTCAGCTTCCGCGCCGCAGTTCTGGGGAACGAGGCGGGCACTAACTCCCCCGGGGAGCGGACGGATTCGACGGTCCTGACACCGTTTCACGTGGAACATCGCAAGGATCCGGGCGTTCCGCCGACGGGCGTCCTGCCCGGGACCCCGGGGTGGTGCCGCCCGCCCCGGCCGTACGGGGGATGGGCAGGGCGGGCGGCGTCCCCGCGCGGCTGGCCGGGAGGCGTTCGGCCGGGCGGGGGTTTGTGGTGCCCACCCCGGGATGTGGGTGTGAATCAGCTGTCCCGGGGTGGGCGGGGGGTCCCTCACCGCGGTGCGGCACCCCAGCGAAGGGGCGGACCGGGGCGGGAGCGGCACGGGGGCGCCTCTTCCTTGGCCGCTCGGGGCTGGTCCGGTCGGGGGACATTGCCCGGCCACCCCGCCAGGGGGCGGCCGGGATTCTTCTACGACGGCGGTCTTCGGCCGGCCTCTTCCTCTCCGGCCGGGTTCGACCGCTGCTGCTGGTGCTCGTCGGCGGGTGTGAGGTCGTCGAGGTTGAAGCGCCACTCCCAGCCGGAGCCGTCGAGGCGTCGGACGTGCGCCTCTGTCCACAGCAGCTTCTCGCGGCCCAGGACGTCGTAGTGCAGGTGCTGCATGACCAGCCCCAGCCGGCCCGTCCGCCCACTTGCCGGATGGACGACCCGCCGCCCGACCCACGGATGCGCCACGTCCCGCAACACCTCCTTCCCCCCGCCGCCGAGATCCCCGATCACCGAACCGCCCTCACCGTCGGCCGGTAGGTGACCTCACCACGCCACCCGGCCGGCTGCTCGTCGGCCGGCACGATCCCGAACGCGTTCACGCACCCGCCACAGGCGTGGCGGGACCAGCCAGGCCCGGAGTTCGTCTCGACGAACCCGACCACGACCAGCTCCCCGAGCACCGCCTGGCACCAGCCGCAGAACGGCACCATCCCGGTCACCGCCCCGACTCCGGCCGTGGCCCGCAGAGGGCGGCGACGGCCGCCGTGAGGGCGTCGTGCAACATCTCGGGGTCGGTCAGGCCGTCCCATCCCGGCTCCGGCTGGATCAGCCATTCGACCCACCGCGCGTGGCCCGTATCGAGCGGCGGCATCCCCACGTAACAGGCGACGCCGTACACGGACACCGACCGCAGGCACCAGCCGTCCGCCGAGCCCACCGGCACGAGCCAGAACAGCACACCGTCACGCCGGTCATCGATCACCGGCCCCGACCGGCCCGCCAACGACCGTAAGGCGAGCGTGCCGACCCGATGGCAGACGCGCACAGCGTCGAAGTGCACGCCACACGGGGTGGCCCGCACACCGACGCCAGCCGGCGGCAGCCAGTCGGGCAGCGGCAGCGTTACGGGCTGAATGGCAGGCGGTGCGGGGTGCTCAGGCATCGGTCGGCCCTCACGGTCATGGAGATCCGGTGACGACAACGATGACCCTGATGCCCCTGCGGAACTGTCACGCCTTGGTGACAGCGGGTGCTACAAGCCGACCCACGTAGCCATGCGTGACAGAGCATCTGGAGAGCGGCGACGCAGGTACAGCAGACCTTTGACCGTCTCGCGTGCGCGGGGATGGAATCGGGTCTGTTGCGGAGCCAGCTTGCGGGCTGTCAGCAGGGACGTGAGGGCCGCGTCCGTTCGGCCCGTCTCCATCTCCGCCCGAGCCTTGTCCACGAGGTGCCCAGCCCTGCGCGATGCCGCCCAACCCTGCGGGGGCCGTACCGTCTTGGCCACCTCGTAGGCGTCTTCGAACTGCCGCAGTTCGAGCCTGGCGAAGACGGTGTGCGTCGCCACGTTCGTCGGGCCGAAGCTCAGCCAGTGCACGCTCCCGACCTCGCCGGTCTCGCCTGCGATCTGCCATGCCTGCGTGAGGTGCTGGTCCACCCCGTGCGCGTCATCGGCACGCGCGGAGATCACTGCGGCGCCGAGATGTAGCTGTCCCGCCACGGCTCGCGCTTCAACGCTCGTCGTGTCCGCGACCAGGCGATGCCCCTCGGCCACCATGGCCAGGCCGATGTGGTGCTGCGCGTCCCGGTCGCGATACGACAGGGCACGCTTGTAGTGGCGGATCGCCCCCAGCACGGGGTCCCCGGCCCGGTTGGCTGCCCAGCCCATGCGGTCAAGGGCCAGGAGTGCGAGGTGGCTGTGTCCCAGCTTTGTCGCCACGTCATGGGCCGACCTGCAGGTGGAGGCGAGAGCCTTCCACCGCTCGCCTGTCGGCCGCTCCCGGCACGTCACGATGAGTTCAGCGATCAGGCTGGGCAGGGCTGCACCGGCCTGCGCGAGGCGCCCGGCGCGCACGTCCCGACACACGTTGTCGGCTGCCTCGCTCAACTCGTGAGCTGTGCTCGTCGGCCGAAAGTCAACCGGGAGGTCGTAGGTGTCCAGGGCCTCACGAATGGGCCGGACAAGCGCCGCGACACGGTCGGGCCGCAGAGTGGTCACGGAGGATCCCGTCAGAGCTGTGATGGGGACGCCGAGCGCGCGCGAGACGGCTGCAACCAGCTGAGGCGTGGCTCGCTTGTGCCCCGCTTCGACATGCCGGAGCAGGCTGTAGCTGTAGGGGAGCAGCTGGGCCAGACCATGCTGCGTCAGCCCTCGGCGCTTTCGGTGCGACGCGATCCGCGCACCGATGTGCTCATCGTCAAGGTCGGGCATACCGGTCTCCGTTCCGAGCGGACATCCGGAACGTACCGCGTCCCGTCCCCGACCCAAACCGGGGCGGTGGTGTGTGGTGGACTGTCCCTGTGGCTCGTGTTCTCTACCTGCTGGCGTGCGCGGCGCCCCCGGTGCAGCACATCGACAGGCCCATCCGCCTCGCCCAGGAGCGAGGGTGGGATGTGTGTCTGGGGATGACGCCGACGGCAGCGGAATGGACCGAGCAGCGGCTCCCGGAGCTGGCCAGGCTGACGGGTCATCCCGTGCGAGTCGCCCACCGCACGCCCGGCAAGGGCCTCGACTGGCCGCCAGCGGACGTGACCATCGTGGCGCCGGCAACCTTGAACACGATCAACGCCGCCGCTCTCGGGCTCACTCCGACCTGGGTGACAGCCTTCGTCTGCGAAGCGGTGGGGAAGCGCTGGCCCGTGGTGCTCCTACCGTGCGTCAACTCCGCGTTCGCCACGCATCCGCAGTTCGGGCGGTCGGTGGATGTGTTGCGCGCCGCCGGGGTGCGCGTGCTCCTTGGGCCAGGAGGATTCGAGCCCAACCCGCCAGGACAGGGCAAGCCGGAGGAGTTCCCCTGGCACCTCGCGATCGACACGGCCTGAGGACGTGCCGACGGCCCCGACGCCGAGGACTTCCTGTCCACGGCCGGGATGCCACGGCGCATATCCCAGAAGGTATGGGACGGCCAGCGAGCGCGCGGCTACGGCCGGCACGGCCGACGTGGTGGCCTACGCGGAGCGCACCGGAGTTTCGGTGCGGGTCCTGTGGTCCGAGGGAGCCACGCACGACTGAGCGGCCCCAACCACAGGGGGAGGGGACGCGGCAGGGGTGCGTGGGGTACCGCACCGTACCGGCGCACGACTGGCCGATCCACTGCCGCCAACCACCACTCCCGTCCCTGCATGCTGGTTTTCCTGGAGCAGCGGAGCACCCTCGCAGCCGCGTCCACCGGCCCCGGCACCACCACCATGAGTACTACAGTCCCAGGCCATGGAGCAGCGAGTCACCGTCGTCACGGGCGGCAGTCGGGGTATCGGGGCGGCGATCGCCGAGCGGCTCGGACGCGAGGGCCACCGGGTCGCCGTCGGCTACGCGCGGGACGAGACGGCGGCGGAGGCCGTCGCGACGGACGTCAGGACGGCCGGCGGCGAGGCCGTCACCGTGCGGGTCGACGTCAGCGTCGAGTCCGAGGTGGAGCGGCTGTTCGACGTCGCGCGCGAGCGGCTCGGCCCCGTGACGGGCCTGGTGAACAACGCCGGGATCACGGGGCCGCTGGGCCGCTTCGACGAGACCGCGCCCGAGGTGATGCGCCGCGTCGTGGACGTCAACGTGACGGGCGTGCTGCTGTGCGCCCGCCGCGCGGTGCGGGAGATGTCCACCCGCCACGGCGGCGGTGGCGGCGCGATCGTGAACATCTCCTCGGGCGCCGCCACCCTCGGCAGCCCCGGCGAGTTCGTGCACTACGCGGCGAGCAAGGCGGCCGTGGACGCGGTGACCGTCGGGCTGTCGAAGGAACTCGGCGCCGAGGGCGTCCGCGTCAACTCCGTCCAGCCCGGCTCGGTCACCACGGAGATGCACGCCACCATGGGTGACCCGGACCGCGCCTGGCGGCTGGCCAGAAGCAGCATCCCGATGGGCCGACCGGGCGCGCCCGAGGAGATCGCGAGCGCCGTAGCCTGGCTGCTGTCCGACGAGGCGTCCTACGTCACCGGGGCGGTGCTGCGCGTCGCCGGCGGACGCTAGTCCTCGGCCTCTCCGCGAGTTCCTGGTCCTTCCACGAGTTCTTGGTCCTTCCACCGACGGCACGGGGGCGCAGACATGGGCACCACGGGTCCACTGCTCGACGGGGATCCCGTTCGGATCGGGCGATACCGGCTCGTCGGCCGCCTCGGCGCCGGGGGCATGGGCCGCGTCTACCTGGCGCGTTCGCCGGGCGGGCGCGCCGTCGCCGTGAAGGTGGTGCACGCGGAGCACGCCGAGGAGCCGGAGTTCCGTCGCCGTTTCGCCCGCGAGGTCGCCGCGGCCCGCCGCGTCAGCGGGGCGTTCACGGCGAGCGTCATCGACGCCGACCCCGAGGGCTCCGACGGCTCCCCGCCGTGGCTCGCGACGGTCTACGTGCCGGGCCCCTCGCTCGCCGAGGCCGTCGCCGCGCACGGGCCGTGGCCGGCGCAGTCGGTGCTCGCCCTCGGCGCGGGACTCGTCGAGGGCCTGGACTCGATCCACGCCGCCGGGCTGGTCCACCGGGACCTCAAGCCGTCCAACGTGCTGCTGGCACCGGACGGCCCACGCGTGATCGACTTCGGGATCTCGGTGGAGACCGGCGCCAGCGCGTTGACCCGCACGGGCGCCGTGGTCGGCACGCCCGGGTACATGTCGCCCGAGCAGCTGACGGGCGGCACGGTGGGCCCGGCGAGCGACGTGTTCTCGCTGGCGTCGGTGCTCGTCTTCGCCGCCACCGGCACGGGGCCGTTCGGCACCGGGCACGGGCACGCGCTGAGCTTCCGCGTGGTGTACGAGTCGCCGGAGCTGGCGGGGCTGCCGCCCGAGCTGCGGGCGGTCGTGGAGCCGTGCCTGACGAAGGATCCGGAGCGGCGGCCCTCGGTCGCGTCGCTGCTGGAGCAGCTGGGCGAGGCCGCGCACCCGGGCGAGGCCGCGCCGCTCGGCGCGGGGAGCGCCTGGCTGCCCGAGCCGGTGGCCAGGGCGGTCGACGCTCCGACGGCGAACGCGAGCCGGGGGGTGCCGGAAGGGGCGCCGGGCGGGGCGACCGCGGGCGCCGTTCCCGACGGCGCCGCGTGGGAGGAGACGCGCCGGGACACGCCGCACGACGTTCCCACCGCAACGGCCACCGCCATGGCCACCGCCACCGCCCCCCGGCCCTCCGACGACCCGCCCTCCGACGCCCCCACGCCCACCGCGACCCGCGCCCGGCGCGCCGGCGTCCCCCGGCGACGCGCCCTGACCGGCCTGCTGACGCTGGCCGGCGGCGCCGCCACGGCCGGACTCGCCGGCTGGTACCTCGTCGGCCGCGACGGCGACGAGAACGGCGGCGGCACGCGGGACTCCTCCGGCTCCCGGTCGGAACCGGGCACGAAGCTGTGGGAGTTCACCGCCGCCGAGCCCATCAGCCGGGAACTCGTCGCCGGCCCCGGCGCCGTCTACGCCGCCGCGGAGAACGGCTTCCTCCACGCGATCGCGACGGGCACGGACACAGGCGCGGGCACGGGCACGGACACCGCCGAGGAGCTGTGGCGCTTCGACTCCGAGGGCGAGATCAGCTTCGCGATATCGGGCGCGGCGCAACGAGGCGTCAGCGGCGGTGCGTACGCCAACGACCTGGTGTACGTCGGCGGCGTGTCCCTCCACGCGGTGGCGGCCGCCACCGGCTCCGAGGTGTGGCGGTACCCCACCGACAACGACTCCATCTCGTGGTTCGCGGCCACGCCCGCGGCCGGCGACGGCGCCCTGTACGCCGTCGACCAGGAGACCGGCCTGCTCCACGCGCTCGAAGCCGTCTCGGGAGAGAGGCGGTGGATCTTCCACACCAACGGCACCGTCGACCACGGCCCGGCCGTCGCGGGCGGCACCGTCTGCGTCGGCACCTCCGGTCTGCTGTACGGGGTCGACGTGTACACCGGAGGGGAGAAGTGGCGCTACGAGGTGGACGGCGGCGTCTCGGGCGTGCCGGAGGCCGTCGACCGCACCGTCTACGTGCCTGGCGGTGAGGGGCTGTACGCGCTCGACGCCGTCACGGGCGCGGAGCGCTGGCGCGCCGCCCCGCTCGACGGCGGCTCCCCCTTCCGTTCCCCCCTCGTCGCGGGGGACGCGGTGTTCTGCACCCACGGCGACGGCCGGCTCTACGCGATCGACGCCACGACCGGCGACCGGCGGTGGCAGATCGACCTCGGCACGGACGACGCCCTGCCCGGGGAGGACGTCTCCACGAACCTGGCGGCGGTGGGCGACGCCGTCTGCGTCGCCGTGAGGGGCCGGGTGCTCGCGGTGGACGTGGCGACGGGCGGCGAGCTGTGGTCCTCGGCGGAGCTGTTCCCGGCCGGGCCCGGAAGCTCCCTCGTGGCCCCCCTTCGGCCGGAGTCGGGCGGCGCCGTCGTGTTCGTCGCCGCCGGGCAGACCGTCCACGCGATCCGGGCGTGAGCACGGCCCCCTCCCACGGACCTCCCCGCGGCCCCCGCCGCCCCCCACCGCGACTCGTCCGCCGCCGCTCAGCCCTCGCCGCCGCCGTTGAGTCCACCGTTGAGTCCGCCGTTGGCCCCGCCGCCGGCGGCGCCGTCCCCACCGAGTGGCGCCATCACGTGCGTGCTGTGCTGCCGGTAGATCATCGAGCTGCGGAAGGTCACGACCTCGCGGCGGGTGCTGATCCGGTCCATCAGGAAGTCGTGCAGCCGCTCGATGTTCGGCGCGGCCACGTGCGCCACGACGTCGTCGTCGCCCGAGACGACGAACACGGAGACGACCTCCGGCTGCCGCGACAGGTACGCCTCGAAGCCGCTGATCACCTCCCGGCTCAGCGGGCGCAGCCGCACGAAGACGAGCGCCTGGAGCGAACGGCCGACGGCGCGCGGCTCCACCGCCGCGTGGTAGCCGGTGATCACGCCGCGCGAACGGAGGCCGCGGACCCGTTCGAGACAGGTGGAGGGGGCGATGCCGACGAGGCGGGCCAGCTCGCGGTTGGTGAGCCGTGCATCACGCTGGAGATGCCCGAGGATCGCCGAATCAATGTCGTCCATGGTCGCCATTCTCCCGCCTCGACCGAACATCGTTCGGAGGTATCACCGAGAGGCCGTACCAGGAGCTACGTTAACGGGCATGACGAGCCCCGTGACCTCCGCCGTCGACCACTACGACCGACTGCTGGCGGAGCACTACACGTGGATGCTCGGCGGTGACCTGGCCGCCCTCGCGGAGCGGCAGCGCGCCTTCCTCGCCGACCTCGGCCTGGAGCCGGGCGGCGCCGGCACGCTCGCCGTCGACCTGGGGTGCGGCCCCGGCCACTCCAGCCTCGCCCTGGCCAGCCTCGGCTTCGACCCGGTCCTCGCCGTCGACCTCAGCCAACCGCTCCTCGACGAGCTGGCCGCCTGCGCCGACCCGGCCGTCGTCCGGCCCGTGCGGACGGACCTGCGCACCGCGTTGCGCGAACTGCTCCGGCCTGGCACGGCCGGCACGGTCGTCTGTCTCGGTGACACGCTGACGCACCTGCCGACCAGGGCCGACGTGGCGGCGCTGCTGCGGGACGTCGCCGAGGCGCTCGCGCTCGGCGGCACGGCCGTGCTCTCCTACCGCGACCTGACCGTCCCCCTCACGGGCACCGACCGCTTCCTCCCGGTCCGCGCCACCGAGGACCGGATCATGACGTGCTTCCTCGAATACCCGGGGGACTACGACGACTACACCGTCGTCGTCCACGACCTCGTCCACACCCGGCGCGGCCCCGGCGAGGACTGGACGCTGCGCGCCGGCAGCTACCGCAAGCTGCGCCTGGCCCACGGCTGGGTCCTCGACCAGTGCCGGACCGCCGGGCTGCGGGTCACCGGTGACCACACCGGGCCCGGCGCCGGCATGCGCACCGTCGTCCTCGAACGCGCGGCCTGAGGGCGCGGGCCCGAGCCCGGGGCTACGCCTCCTCCAACGCGTCGGGCTCGGCGTCGGGATCGGCGTCGGGATCGGGTTCGGGTTCGGGTTCGGACCCGGGGGCCCGCCGCTCCGGCCCGCGCCGCGCGTCCTGCGGCTCCTCCTCGTCCCCGTCCGGCTGGTCCCCGTCCGGCTGGTCCGCGTCCGGCTGGTCCGCGTCCGGCTGGTCCGCGTCCGGCTCGTCGACCTCGGGCTCGCCCCGCGCCGCGCGGCGCGGGTAGGCGAAGACGATCGTGGTCGTGGTCCCCTGCCGGGTGAGGAGGCCGAACGCCTCCTGCCCCTCGGGGGTCGCGTCGAGGGCGTTCTGGAAGGCCGCGGGCGTCGCGTAGCGGCTGTCGGGGTCGCGCGCGGTGACGCGGCGGATGACCGCCTGGAGTTCGGGGGAGACGCCCGGCCCGCCGACGCCGGCCCGCGCGAGGGGGCCGCTGACGACGTCGCCCTCCAGCCGCCGCATCTGGAGTTCCGCGAGGGGAAGGCTCCCGCCGGGCAGCTCGCCGGTGAGGCAGTGGACCATCAGCAGCCCGAGGGCGTACAGGTCGCCGCGGACGTCGGCGCGACCGCCCGCGAGCCGTTCGGGCGCCATGTACGCGGGCGTGCCCACCAGCTCGCCCGGGTCCTGCGACTGGTCGTGTGACTGGTCGTGCGGGCGGTCGGTCGAACGGTCGGCCGAGGCGTCGTGTGGGCCGTCCAGCGGTCCGTCGGGCGACGGCGGGCCGGAGTGCGCCGCCGCGCCGCGGACCGGGGTCTCCCCGGTGACGCGGAGCGCCAGCCCGAGGTTGGCGATGACCGCGCCACGGACCGGGTGGAGCACGATGTTGCTGGGTTTGATGTCGATCCTGACCAGCCCGATGCCGGCGAGGTACTTCAGCGCCTCGCTGACCTGCCGGGCGACGAGCACGGTCCGCCCGGCGGTGAGGGACCCGGCCTCCTCCAGGGCGGCGTCGAGGGACGGGCCCTCGACCAGCTCCTGGATGATGGCCGGCTCCGACGACGCGGAGCCGGGCCCCGGGTTGAGGATCGCGTCGAGCGTGCGCACGACGTTGGGGTGGTGCACCTGGAGGGAGAGCTGTGCCTCGCGGCGGAACCAGTCCAGCGCCTGCGCGTCGACCCGCCGGCCGACGTGCATCATCTTCACGGCGATCGGCTGGCCGGTCAGCAGGTCGCGGCCCTGGTACACGGCCGCCATGCCGCCCTGGCCGACCAGCCGCCACAGCGCGTAGCGGTTGGCCAGGATCGCCAACGGCGGGTCGGGCTCGGCGGCCGGGTCCGACCCGGGCCCGGAGGCCGCGACGGGCACGGGCGGCTCTGACGGCCCCGACGGCCCCGACGGAACGGGCGACCCCGGCACGGGCGCTCCCGGCACGAGCGGCAGCGGCGGGACGGCGAGCGCCAGGACGGACGTGTAGGGGTACGACACGTCAGGGGTCCGGGTGGACGGGCCGGACACCCCCGCCCCCGCGGGCCGGCGCGGCCCGGGGATCGTGGCCGACGGATCGGGCAGGGTGCCCGGGTCACCGCCGTGTACGTCGCGCTGTCCGGTGCCCGCCCCGGCGCCCGTGCCCGCCCCCGTGCCCCCGCCCGCCGTCGTGTCGGGGACGCCGGTCCCGGTCCCGGCCCCGACCCCGGCCCCGACCCCGACCGGCGGGCGCGCGACCCCGGCGCGCCGGAGGCGCAGCCGCACCAGGTGGCGGCGGTACTCGTCGGTCAGCCGGTACAGGGGCAGCTCGCTCTCCTGGGAGGAGCCGCCGTAGAGCGTGGCGTTGGCCACTCCGCGCTCGCTCGCGACCTCCAGCACCTTCGCCTCCGCCAGGTGCCGCAGCACGACGTCGACGCCCGGGGCGCCCACTCCGAAGGCGCGCTCCACGTGCTGGGCCACGTCCGTGACGGCGAACGGCCTGCCCTCGCTGCGTAACGCCCACTCGACGATGTGGTGCCCGCTCATCCGCCAGCGGTCGGTGTCGATCGGGGTCGGCGCCAGCCGGGCCGGGTCGCCCGCCTCGACCGCGTCCTGCGTGATGGCCTCCATGTGCGCGAAGAAGTCGACGCGCTCCCACTCCGTCCCGTCGATCCGCAGGCAGGGCACCTCGGGACCCGTGGCCGCCGGCTCCCAGCAGACCATGGCGTTGAACTCCTGGAGCAGCCGCCGCGGTATGCCCTTGGCCCGGAAGCGCAGGTAGCGGGTGAGCAGGTTCAACTTGACGCTGTCCAGCCGCGCCTCGGGGGTGTCCTGGGCCGCCGCCTCGCCCACCTGCCGGGCGAGCGCGTCGACCAGCCGCTGGGGCGCGTCCCACAGGCAGGGCACGTAGGCGTGCCAGCTGAAGACGCTCTCGTAGACGCCGGTGCCGCGCTCGGTCTGGTCGAGGGCCTGGTCGTGGAGGTCGGTGCCGGCGACGAGGACGAAGTGGGCGCCGCGCGTGGTCAGCACCCCCTTGAGTCTGCGGAGGAGGCCCTCCAACTCCTCGATGGCGGCGGATCGGCCGTCGGTCAGTTTGTCGATCTCGTCCAGCACGATGACCGGATGGACCCGCAGCCGGCCGCCCGCCCTCCGGTCCCGGCGCCGCCCGCGCCCGCGCCCGCGCCGCCGGGCCCGGCCGGTGGCCCCGGGCGGGCTCGCCCCGGCGGCGGCCGGGCCTGGCTCCTCGTCGGGTGTGCCGTTGAGCAGCTGGATGATCCGCACGAGGTCGTGCTCGACGTCGGTCTCCGAGTAGGCGAGGAACGCGGCCTCCGTCGCGCGGGCCTTCGACCTGAGGCCGGTGACGCCGAGGGGGAGCACGGCGAGCGGGCCCTGCTGGGCGCCGAGGCCGATGGTGCGGGTCCGCTCGCTGGTCTCGGACTGGGTCTGGGTGAAGGAGAGCGAGGTGCGGATGTACGCGGTCTCCAGCGACTCCCGCACGTCCGGCGGCAGGCGTGGCAGCAGCTGCTGGTCGTGGAGGGTCTCGAAGACGCGCCGGACGATGACGAAGAGGAGCTGGTCGGCCGTCATGGAGCGCGCCATGTTGATGTGGGCCACGAGCAGCACGCCGCCCTCGCCGTCCCAGGCGCGTGCCGTCCGGGCCAGCGCGCGGTGGACGAGGGTGGACTTGCCGACGCCCTGGAAGCCCGTCACCAGGAAGGTGCCGCCCCGGGAGTGGAGGAGGCGCTCGCTCAGGGCCTGGGTCAGGTCCTCGTGGCCCAGCACGGGGATGACGCTCTCGTCGTGCGGGAGCGGCTCGTGGACGTACCGGAAGCGTCCTGGCAGTGGTAGGCGCAGCATGGTCCTCCCCGTTCCCCCGTGGAGCTGCTCTCGCCGCTGCCGGTCCGCTCGTGACCGGTCGGCTCCTTCCACTGTCGCCGAGGCCGCCGCTCGGCGGTAGGGCGCTGGGGGCGCGTTCCCGGTCGGGAGGCGGCCCGGCGTGCGCGCGGCGATACTGATCGCGTGCGGCTTCGTGGGCTTTCCTCCGTGTCTGCCTGCGTCCGTCCGTCTCCATCCGACCGCGTCCGCCCCCGTACGTCCCGTCCGTCCCGTCCGTCTCCGCGCTGGTCCGTGCGGGTCCTCTCGGGGTGCGGTGGGGCGTGGTGCGAGCGCGTGCCCGCGACGCCGAAGAATTGACCGTATGTTCGAATTCCCGGCCTGCGACGCGGCGTCGACACCGCTAGCGTGACGCGTGATTCGTACGCCTGTACGAATCACCGCTCATGAGACAGGGAGGTCACATGACTGAGATCCCCGACGGCGCACCCTGCTGGGTGGACGCCATGGTTCCCGACCTGGAGGCGGGGCAGCGCTTCTACGGCGAACTGCTGGGCTGGACCTACGAGGACCCGCTCCCCGAGTTCGGCCACTACACCCAGGCGCTCTCCGACGGCCGGCGCGTCGCCGCGCTCTATCCACCGGTGCCGGGGATGCCCGAGGGGCCCGCCGCCTGGATGCTCTACTTCCGCTCGTCCGACGTCACGGCCACCGCCGCGCGGGTGCGGGAGAACGGCGGCCAGGTGCTCGTGGAGCCCATGGAGGTGGCGGACTCCGGCAGCATGATGCTGGCGACGGACCCGGGCGGGGTCACGTTCGGCGTCTGGCAGCCGAACCAGCACGAGGGCTTCGCCAAGCAGATGGAACCCGGTGCCTACTGCTGGTCGGAGATCTGCGTGAAGGCCGAGGACGTCGACGCCGTGGACGCGTTCTACTCGGCGGTCTTCCCGACCGTCAGCGCCAAGCGCATGGGCGACGGCACCCAGATGGACTACAAGGTCTGGAAGGTCGGCGACCTCATGGTCACCGGCAGGTACGTGCTCGGCCCCGACATGCCGGGGATCACCCAGCCGCAGCTCTTCGTCTACTTCGCGGTGAACGACTGCGACGACGCGGCGGCCACGGTGTCGAAGCTGGGCGGACAGGTGATCACCGAGCCGATGGACAGCCCGTACGGCAGGATGGCGGTCGTCGCCGACCAGCAGGGCGCGTCGTTCGCGCTGATCGACCCGGCCAGGACGGTGGGCGAGCCCGACCCGGTCGAGGACTGACCCGGTCGAGGACCGACCCGGTCAAGGGACTGACCCGGTCGAGGACCGAGCCCCACCGGGCCGGCGGGGGCGCCACAGCCGGATCCTCGCGCCGGCGCGAAAAGCGCGTGCCGGGCGCGGGTCGCGTCGGTAGCCTGCCCCGGTGGCTGGACTGGGCAGGGACTTCAACAGGCTGTGGGGAGCGGCGGCGGTCAACAACCTCGGCGACGGCATCGTGGCCGCCGCCGCGCCCCTCCTGGTCGCCTCGGTGACCTCCGACCCGCTGCTCGTGGGCTTCGCCGCCTTCGCGCAGCAGCTGCCGTGGCTGCTCTTCTCACTGGTCAGCGGCGTCTACGTGGACCGCCTCGACCGGCGGCGGCTCATCGTCGTGGTCAACGTCATCCGCGCCACGGTCGTCGGCGGCCTCACGCTCGTCGTGGCGCTCTGGCACGAGGACGCGGTGCCGCTGCTGCCGGCCGTCTACGTGGCCGGCTTCCTGCTCGGCACCTGCGAGACCCTGGCCGACAACGCCTCCTCCTCCCTCGTGCCCACGGTCGTCGCCTCCGAGGACCTGCCGCGCGCCAACGCCCGCATGATGGGCGCGTTCTTCGTGATCAACCGTTTCGTCGCGCCGCCGCTCGGGGCGGCGTTCTTCGTCGTCGCGGCGGCGCTGCCGTTCGGGGTCAACGCGGTGACGTTCGTGCTCGCGGGCGTGCTGATAGCCGGCCTGCGGCGCGCCGGCGGCACCGGCCCGGACCACGCCGCACGGCCCGCGACGCCCGGCGAAGCGGCGGCGGGGGCGCCCGGCGACGCCCCGCCCGCCGCCCGCCCCTCGCTGCGCGCCGACATCGCCGAGGGCGTGCGGTGGCTGTGGAGCCACCCCGCGATCCGGATGATCTCCGTCTCGCTGCTCCTGATGAACATCACGCTCTTCTCCGGCCTGTCGATCCTCGTGCTCTACGGTCAGGAGCGCCTCGGCCTCGGCGAGATGGGCTACGGCCTCTTCCTCACCAGCTTCGCGATCGGCGGCCTGGCGGGCGCGCTGTGGGCGCCGCGCCTCCAGGCCCGGTTCAGCCCGTCGCTGCTGCTGCGCGTGGGCCTGGTCATCGAGACGCTGACCCACGTCGGGCTCGCCCTGGCCAGCACGGTGTGGGCGGCGGGAGCGGTCATCGTCGTCTTCGGCATCCACGGCTCGGTGTGGATGGGGGTCGAGAAGACGCTGCGGCAGCGGGCCGTGCCCGACCGGCTGCGGGGGCGGGTGGAGGGCGTCTTCTTCATGTTCGTGATGGGGGGCGCGGCGCTCGGCTCGTTCCTCGGCGGGCCGGTCGCCCGCTGGCTCGGGGTCACGGGGCCGTTCTGGCTGTCGGCGGTGGTGATGGTGGCGCTGACCGTGGTGGCCTGGCGGCCGTTCGGCCGGGTCGTCGACGCCAAGGCGCCGGGGACTGCCAGGGTGGTGGCGGGCGGGGGCACACTGGAGGAGCCCCAGGACCACACACGTTCGAACTAGGAGCGACACCCATGCGTCTGATGCGCGTCGGCGAGCCGGGTCGTGAGCGCCCCGTGCTGGCCGCCCCCGACGGCGGCCGCCACTACGACCTGCGGCCGGTCACGTCCGACATCGACGGCCCGTTCCTGGCCTCGCTGGCCACGCTGACCACCAGGTCGCGGCTGCTGGACCCGGCCCGGCTGCCCGAGACGAGCATCGAGGGCGAACGGATCGGGGCGCCCGTCGCACGTCCCTCCGCCGTGCTGTGCATCGGACAGAACTACGCCGCCCACGCCGCCGAGTCGGGAGCCGAGCCGCCGAAGCAGCCCATCCTCTTCTACAAGTCGCCCAACACGATCGTCGGCCCGCGCGACGACGTGCTGATCCCGCGCGGCTCCACGAGGACCGACTGGGAGGTGGAGCTGGCCGTCGTCATCGGCCGCCGCGCCCGGTACACCGCCTCCCCGGCCGAGGCCCTCACCCACGTCGCCGGATACACCGTCAGCAACGACGTCTCCGAGCGCGCCTTCCAGCTGGAGGAGTCCGGCGGCCAGTGGTCGAAGGGCAAGAGCTGCGAGACCTTCAACCCCCTGGGTCCCGTGCTGGTGACCGCCGACGAGGTCCCGGACCCGCAGGCGCTGCGGCTGCGTTCCTGGGTCAACGGCGAGCCGCGCCAGGACTCCGTCACCGCCGACATGATCTTCGGCGTGGCCGAGCTGGTGCACGACCTCTCGCAGTACCTGGTGCTCGAACCCGGTGACGTGATCAACACCGGCACCCCCGAGGGCGTCGCGCTCTCGGGGCGCTTCCCGTACCTGGCGGCGGGCGACGTCGTCGAGGTGGAGATCGAGGGACTGGGGCGCCAGCGCTCGACGTTGCGCCCCGCGCCATAGGGGCGTGTCCGCCCCGTGGTGGGGCCGCCTCACCCGATCTCACACGATCGGGTGAGGCGCAAGTATGTCGTGTCCGAATTGGTGGTGAATCGGCGGATGCTCGGCGCCAGTTGATGTCACAGTGCCCCGTTAGTCTGGATGCGTGATCGAGCCCAGTGCGTCCACCGCACCCCACGACTCGCCGCCGTACGACTCACCGCCGCCCGACACGTTCCACGACTCCCAGGCCGGCTCCCGGCCCGCACCGCTGACCGCCCCACGCCCCGCCGCACCGCCCGACCCACGGGCGTACGCGGTGCCCGCGCAGCGCGCCGACCCGCTGTCCGTCTCCTCGCCGCACGTCATCCCCGTCCGGTACGACGGCGGTCCCCGCCACGGCACGACCGTCGACCTCGTCATCACGGGGGAGGCCGTGCTGCCGCTGATCATCGCGGCCCGCGACGCCGACCGCGACCTCGGCCTGTACGAGCTGCGGTCCACCGAGGGCGGCGGCACGCGGTACGCCTGGATCGACGACCTCCCCCGAAGGACGTGCAGGTAGGAGCCGGAGGCGGGCGGCGTCAGGAGTCCTCGGCGCGGAGGAACGCCTCGAGGCCCGCCAGGTCGTCGGTGTTGACGTGGTCCACGCCGGCCGCGAGGAGCTCCCGCCAGACCGCCTCCCGCGCCGGGCCCGGCACGTCGGGCGTGGCCCAGAAGCGGACCCGCTGGCCGCGCGCGTGGGCCGTCGTCACGATCCGGTGGAGCAGCTCCCGCTCGGAGGCGGGGAACGGGCCGACGCCGGCCCAGCGGAAGGAGCTGGTCCAGTTGCTGCTGATGAGGGGGATGAAGGAGGCGGGCGCCGGCTCGGCGGCGGCCAGGTCGTCGAGGCGGCCGTCGTAGAAGGCGTACCGCAGGTGCTCGGCCTCCATCGGGACGCGGGCGGAGCGCTCGCCGGATATCACGGCGGTGACGGCCCGGGTGCGGACGGGGCCGCCGGCCACCGCGGAGCTGAGGACGCGCCGGTAGCGGCGCAGCTGGCGGGAGAGCTCCTGGTAGGTCGCCTCGCCGGTGTTCTTGATGTCGATCAGCAGCTGCACCGACAGCTCGTGGCCCGGGTAGACGGAGCCGTGGCCGCGCCGGACCAGCCGCTCCAGGGGGTCGAGGTAGAGCGAGCGGAGGGTTCTGGAGGGGTCGAGGTCCACCGCGTCGTGGGCGACGAGCAGTTCGCCGTCGACCAGCCAGATGTCCGCCTCCACGCTGGTGAAGCCGTGCGAGAGCGCGTCGAGGAGCGGGCGCTCGTGCTCGTAGTCGTTGTGGGCGTGGGCGCGGGCCAGTGGCCGGACCCGCCCGCCGCCGTGGGGGCCGCCGGTGGCGGCCTGGGCGAGGGCGTCGGGGGCCAGCGCCACGGTGGCGGCGAGGGAGCCGAGAGCGGCAACGGCGTGGCGGCGGCTGAGAGTTACCACGGGTCCTCCTGGGGATGCTGCGGGTGTCGTGGGCCGCAGGCGAGTATCTCCTTAAGGACGACCAGATGGTAGAAATGTCGCGGGAGTTCCCCGACCGGTCATCAAGGATTCGCTGTCCGAAGCGCGTGTGGTACGCCGCCTACGGCTCGAACATGCACCCGCCGCGCCTCACCCGGTACCTTCGCGGCGGCAGGCCGCCCGGCGGGCGTCTGGCCCACCCCGGCTGCCGCGACCCCCGCCCGCCCGAGCGCGTGGTGCCGCTCGTCCTGCCGGGGCTCCTCTTCTTCGCCACCGAGTCGGCGGTGTGGGGTGGCGGCAGGGCGTTCTTCGACCCCCACCCGGCGGGCCTGGAGACGCCCGTCTCCGCCTATCTCCTGACGGGAGGTCAGTTCTCTGACGTCGCCGCGCAGGAGATGGGCCGCCCGCCGGACCGCGATCTCGATCTGAGCGGCGCGCTGCGCACCGGTCGCGCGCGGCTGGGCCCCGGCCGGTACGAGACGCTGGTCTGCCCGGGGTCGCTGGCCGGGCATCCGGTGGTGACGTTCACCGCCCCGCGCGGCTGGGACAGCGGCCACCTGCCGCTCAACGCGCCGGCCGCCGGGTACCTGCGGCATCTGGGGGCGGGGCTGATGACAACGCACGGCTGGTCGGCGGAGCGGGCGGCGCGGTATCTCGCGACGCGGCCGGGGGCGCGGGGGGTGTGGACGCCGGAGGCGGTCAGGGAGGTGCTGGAGGGCGTGACGGAGGAGGAGTCGGGCGGCGGCGGTGGTGGTGGCGGCCCGGAGCGGCTGGCCGGGCGTCCGGTGGTGGGGCAGCGGGCGGTGGGGCAGCGGGCGGTGGGTCGACGTCCGGCCTGGCCGGGTGACCCGCGCTGAGGAGCGGGCCGGCGCGCCCCGGCCGGCGCGCCCGCACCGATGACTTTCCCTTCCCTGCCCGGTCTTTACGGGTGAGGTGGTGAGGCGGAGCGTGGGCGGTCGTCCCGGGCTCCCGACCGGAGGAGACACATCGTGGGCAAGGTCGTCGCGGATATCAGCATGTCGCTCGACGGGTTCGTGACCGCCGCGGGGCGGACCCCGGACGAGCCGTTGGGGAAGGGCGGTGAGCGGCTGCACGCGTGGGCGTTCGACGGTGACGAGCTCGACCGCGAGCTCATGGCCGGGTGGGGCGCCGGCGCCGGCGCGGTGGTGGCCGGCCGGCGCACCTACGACGACTCGATCCGCTGGTGGAAGGCCGACGGCCCGACCGGGCCGGCCCGGCTGCCGGTGTTCGTCGTCACCCACCGCGCGCCCGAGGAGGTGCCAGAGGACGGCGTGTACACGTTCGTGACCGGGGGCGTCGAGGCGGCGGTGCGGGAGGCGAGGGCCGCGGCCGGGGACAGGGACGTGTCCGTGATGGGCGGCGCGGACTGCATACGGCAGTGTGTCCGGGCGGGGCTGGTGGACGAGATCTCGGTCCACCTGGTGCCCGTGCTGTTCGGGGGCGGACTGCGGCTGTTCGAGGGCTTGGGGGAGGAGCACGTCCGGCTGGAGACCGTCGCGTCGGTGCGGACCACCTCGGCGGTGCACCTGCGGTGGCGCGTGCTGCGGGACGGGTGAACGCGGGACGGGCGACCGTCCGGGACAAGGCTGCTCCGGACGACCGGCGTCTTCCGGCCCGCGGCCGGCGCGCGTCGGCCCCCGTCGCGCCGCGGCTCAGAGCACCGCGCGGATCTGGTCGGCCGTGAGGACGTACCCGGTGTCGGAGTCGGTGACCGAGCGGGCGAAGACCATGCCGTAGACCTGCCCGTCGGTGGTCAGCAGCGGGCCGCCGGAGTTCCCCGGGCGGACCAGGGAGCGGACCGTGTAGATCTCGCGGGTGACGACGGACTCGCCGTGGATGTCCTGGCCCCGCGCCTCCGACCGTCCGGCGACGGTGGCCGCCTGGAGGTCGAGGCCACCGTCCTCCGGGTATCCCGCGACGACGGCCGGGTCGCCCCGCTCGGCCTCGGCCTCGCCGTCCGTCAGCGTCAGGGCGGGCGCGTCGAGCCCCGGCACGTGGAGCACGGCCACGTCCGTGTCCGTGTCGAGGAGGACCACCTCGGCCACGAGCTGCTCGCCGGCCCCTCCCACCTGCACGGAGATGGCGCTGGCGCCGTCCACGACGTGCGCGTTCGTGAGGATGAGGTCCTCCTCGTCGTCCAGCACGAAGCCGCTGCCCGCCTGGCCCGTCATGCCCGAGGTGGCCGCCACCTTCACGGTGCTCCGCTGGGCCGCCGCCACCGCCGCCGGCGTGACGTTGTCCCCCGAGGGGGCGGGCACCTCGGCGGCGGGGATGTTCTCGAACGGGTTGTACACCTGGGGGAAGCCGGCCTCGTTGAGCGCGTCGGAGGCCCGGCTGAACCACGTGGGCGCCTGGGCCGGCATGCGGTCCTGCACGCCGCCGAGCACGGCCGATCCCTGGATGGCGCGGTTGAGCCCGGGGGAGGGCGTGGGCGCGAGGCTGCTGGCGGCGATCCAGGCGACCAGCAGCACCGCGACGGTGTTCAGCAGGGCGCCGCCCACGCCGTCGAGCCAGCGGACCGGGGTGAGGGTGATGGCCTGGCGCAGGTGCTCGGCCAGCGGCCAGGTCAGCGCCTGTCCCGCCGCGGCCGGCAGCAGCACGACCAGGAGCGCGACGAAGGTGGACCCCAGCGTCTCGGGCTCCATCGGGTCCACGACGAAGGGCAGCAGCCACACGCCGAGGGCCGCGCCGCCGACGAAGCCCGCCAGCGAGATGACGCCCGCGACGAGGCCGCGCTGGTACCCCGTCACGGCGAACAGGGCCACCGCGACCAGCAGTGCCACGTCCAGCACGTTCACCGGCGTCTCCCCGCCACCACGTCGATCGTCCTCTTCGTCATGAATCGAACGGTCGGGCCCCTCCGGGGGTTCCGCCGCCGGTCCCGAGCCGGCCGAGCCGGACCCAGCCAGTCCCTTCCGGCCCGAGCCTGCCCGCGCCGGCTCAGTCGATGCTGAAAAGCGATCCCGTCAGGGTCAGGCCGAGGTCGGTGTCGACGTGGGCGAAGAAGGCCATCAGCATCAGCGCGGCGCCGGCGAGTGCGATGTCCTTCAGGAACTGGATCATCTCGTTCTGCCGGGCCTCGCCGTCGGGAGCCGCCCAGAAGTCGTGCATGAGCACGGCCGTCGGCACGAGGAAGAGCACCAGCAGCAACGCGCCGAGGTCCGGCCACACGCCGAGCAGGATCATCAGCGCGCCCACGCCCTGGACCACGCCCGAGGCGAGCACGGCGGCCTTCGGCGAGGGCACCTTCTTGGAGGCGGCGTATCCCGCCATGGCCTGCGTGTGGGTGAGGTGCCCGACGGCCGAGTTGAGGAAGAGGGCGGCGAAGAGGACGCGCCCTATCAGTACCAGGACATCCATGGGGCCTCCAGCCTCCGAGGGACGGTACTGCTGTCAGGTTCCCACCGCTGTCCGCCGGCCGCACCCTCGCTCGCACGACTTCCTCGCATGGCCGTCACACGCCTCGCGCCTCGCTGCCACGGTCTGTGCGTGCTGTCGCACTCTGCTGCAAATCGGCTGATACTACTGGAGGACGGGTATAAGGAACGACTGGGCACCGAACGTAGTCGACAACAGTCTCCGAAACGCCTTGGGAGGGTTGCCATGACCGTGCCGGTTCGTACCACGACCAGGCAGGACAACAGGCAGGACACCAGGCAGGACGCCCGACGGAAGTCCCGGTCGGACCGCCCCCGGGACAGCCGTGACGGCATGCGTCGCGCCGCTACGCGACGTGACGGCCGCCGCGACACCCGCCGCGACACCGGCCGTGACACCCGCCGCGACGCCCGGCGTACCCGCCGGCAGCGGCACCCCCACGACGACGCCCCCGACACCGCGCCCCAGTTCCGCCGCATCGCCGAGTTGCCCCCGTGCCCGGAGCGCGAACAGCTCTACGACGACGTGATCAGCGCCTGGATGCCGATGGCCGGCCGTCTGGCCCGCACCTTCCGCGACCGTGGCGAGTCGCTGGACGACCTCGAACAGGTCGCGGCGCTCGGCCTGGTCAAGGCGGTGCACCGCTACGACCCCCGGCGCGGCAGCGCCTTCGAGAGCTTCGCCGTCCCCACGATCGTCGGCGAGGTCAAGCGGCACTTCCGCGACCACCTGTGGGGCGTCCACGTGCCGCGCCGCACCCAGGAGCTCCGCAACCGGGTGCGCGCCGCCCGCCGCGAGCTCGACTGCCGCGTCGACGACCACGGCCCCAGCGTCGCCGAGATCGCCGAGCGCAGCGGGCTGACGCAGGAGGAGGTCACGATCGGCCTCGAGGCGCTGGAGAGCTACAGCCCGCTCTCCCTCGACGCCGAGCTGCCGGGCGTCGGCGAGGGGTACACCCTCAGCGACACCCTGGGCATGCCCGATCCGGGCTACGACGTGGTCGTGGACCGCGAGGCCGTGAGGGACCGGCTGCGCGACCTGCCGGAGCGGGAGCAGCGCATCCTCTACCTCCGCTTCTTCGAGGAGAAGACGCAGAGCAGGATCGCCGAGGAGCTCGGCATCTCGCAGATGCACGTCTCCCGCCTGCTGAACCGTATCTGCACGCGCATCCACGACGAGGTCGAGAACGGCTGAACGTCGGGGGCACCCGGGCCCGAACGTCAGGGCTCGACGCCCCCGGAGGAGTCGCGCGCCCTGGCCCCTCGGGGCGTGCCCGCGAAGCGGCGCCGCGTCCGGCGCGAGTCCCGCGGGCACGCCCCAGGGGCGGCCGGCGGGCTCACAGGGCGGCCAGCAGGGGCGGCACGGCCACGCGCAGCTCGCGCCACAGGTAGTCGCCGGCGTGGGTCCCCGGGTAGAAGCGGGCCGTGACGGGCGTGCCGAGAGCGATCAGCCGGTTGGCCAGCGCCCGCGACTCCATGCCGCAGATGGCCTCGGTCAACGAGAGCACGTCGTCGGGCAGCCGCTCGACCCACTCCTCCGTCCCCGGGATGAAGGGGTCGGGCTCCGTGTCGGGCGGGTCCAGCACCCCGAGGGTGCCGTCGCCGCAGGAGAGGTGCACCGGGATGTCCTTCAGGTGCCCTGCCAGGTAGTACGGGTCGTGCGCCGTCCAGACCTCGCGCTGCGCGACCGGGTCTCCCCAGACGCGCAGGCCGTCGATCCCGGCGAACGCGGCTCCCGCCAGCCACACGTCCGCGTGCGCCAGGGGGTGGACGCCCGCGCTGAACGCCGCGACCCCGCGGAAGATCCCGGGATGGCGGCCGGCGTAGGCCAGGGCGCCGAAGCCGCCCTGGGAGTCGCCGATCGCCACCCGCCGCCGGTCCGCGCCGTACTCCCGCTCCAGCAGCGGCATCACCTCGCGGACGTGGAACGTCTCCACCCGTGGCGGGCCGCCCTCGCCGCCGTTCCACCAGTCGGTGTAGAAGCCGAAGAGCGGCATGCCGGGGATCGCGACGAGCACCTCGCGCAGCTCCTCGACCTGCTCGGCGCCGTGCTGGAACAGCCAACGCCACGGGTCGCCGTCGCCACCCGGCAGGAGGTAGACCACGGGCCAGCGCCGCCCGGAGCCGCGCCGCCGCCAGCCGTCCGGCACGAGCAGCACCACGGACTCGGTGGCGGCCAGCGCGGGTGAGTCGACGGTCAGCTCCAGGGTGCGCTCGTCGTGCCACGTCTCGCCGACGACCCGCGCGCCGCCCGTCGTCCCGCGGCGGGAGCCGCCACCCTCGGCGCGCGCGGTCCCCGTCGCCGCGGCGAGCGCCGCGCCCGTGCCACCCGCGACACCCGCGACACCCACGGCGACCGCGGCGACCCCCGTGAAGCCGCGTCGGCTCACATCAGGGTGAACCGGCGTGAAAGCGTCCTTCTCGTTCATCTCGTCAGCCTCCCTCCCTCAGACGTCGCGCCGCCGCAGCAACACACCCGCCGCGAGCAGCGCGACCGCCGTGTATCCGGTGACCAGCAGCAACGACGGCCACGCCGCCAGGCTGCCCACCGCGTCGGCCGTCGCGTCCGAGCTCTGCGTCAGCTTCTCCAGCGCCGCGGTCGGCGAGACGCCGGCCACCCAGCGCTCGGCGCCGCCGAGGAGCGGGCCCAGCATCGACGGCAGCACCAGCACGCCGACGACGGCGGTGACCGCCCCCGCCGCGTGCCGCACCATCGCGCCCACGGCCAGCCCGAGCAGCCCGGCCACGGAGAACGCGCCCGCGACGCCGAACAACGCCGGCAACGGGTCGCCCTGCGCGTGGTCGTCCCCGAGCATCGCGTCGCCCACCAGGTACGCCGCCGCGCAGGACGGCAGCGCCAGCACGTAGAGCACCGTCGCCACCAGCACGGCCTTCGCCGCGAGCACCACCTCCCGGCGCGGCACGGCGGCGAAGGTGGTGCGGATGCCGCCGCTGCCGTACTCGCCGCAGACGACGAGCGCGCCGACCACCGCGGCCAGCATCATCGCGGGGACGGCGATCGTGAGGCTGCCGCCCAGCACCGTGTCGTCGGGCTGGAGGCTCTCGGTGGCGGCGACGAACACCGCTCCGGGCACCGGGAGCAGCGCCATCACGACGGTGGTCCACACCGTGGAGCGCACGCTGCGGAACTTGATCCACTCGTACGCCAGCGCGCGCCCGAACCGCTCGCTCGCCGTCCTCGTCCCGGTCCCCGTCATGGCCCTCGTCATGGTCGTCGTCCCGGTCGTCGTCCTGGTACTCATCGCCCACCCGCCTGGTGTTCGCCCTGGTCAGCGGCGATCGCCGTGTAGACCTCCTCCAGCGACGCGAGGAGCGGCGTCAGCTCGTGCAGCGCGAGCCCGGCCGCGCGCGCCCGTTCGCCGACGGCCGCCGCGTCCAGCCCGGACACCAGCCAGCGCTCGCCGCCCCTCTCGCGCTCCCCGTCCCCCTCGCCCCGCGGGAGGTGGGGTTCGACGCGGGCGCCGGCCGCCTCCAGGGTCTCCCTGAGCCGGCCCGCCTCCGCCAGGGGGCCGCGCACCACCGTGCGCACCGCCGACCGCGAGGCGATGACCTCACGCACCGGGGCGTCCGCCAGCAGCCGGCCCCGCCCGATCACCACCAGGTGGTCGGCGGTCAGCTCCATCTCGCTCATCAGGTGGCTGGAGAGGAAGACCGTCCGCCCCTCGGCGGCCAGGCCGCGCAACAGCTGCCTGATCCACCGGATGCCGTCGGTGTCCAGGCCGTTGACCGGCTCGTCGAGGATCAGCACCTCGGGATCGCCCAGCAGCGCGGCCGCGACGCCGAGCCGCTGCGCCATGCCGAGCGAGAAGCCCCCGACGCGCCGCCGCGTCACGGCGGCGCCGTCGAGGCCCACCACCGCCAGCACCTCCTCCACCCGCCGGCGCGGGATGCCGTTGCTGGCGGCGAGGCCCGCGAGGTGGGCGTGGGCGGTCCTGCCCGGGTGGACGCCGCGCGCGTCGAGCAGCGAGCCGACGACGCGCAGCGGCTCGCGCAGCCGCGCGTACGGTCGGCCGCCGACGGTGACGCTGCCGGCGCTCGGCGCGTCGAGGCCGAGGACCATCCGCAGGGTCGTGGTCTTGCCGGCGCCGTTCGGCCCGAGGAACCCCGTCACGCGGCCCGGCATGACCGTGAAGGTCAGGCCGTCGACGGCCGTGGTGGACCCGAACCGCTTGGTCAGGCCCCGGGCCTCGATCCGCGCGGCGCCGCGCCCGCCGCCGCCGCCGTCTGTGCCGTCTGTGCCGTCTCTGCCGTCCCTGTGAACGACGTGTCCGCTGGTCATGCCCCCGACGCTAGGCAGCGGTGGGAAGGGCGACATCCGCCGGCGGGAGTCGGCTCCTGCTCCCGCCGGAGTACGCGCGGAGGACCCCGGGGGGTCCGTACGGCGGACGGGCACCCCGTCAGCCGTCGGCCGGCCGTCGGCCAAGCCGTCGGTCCGTTGGTCAGTCGGTCAGTCGGTCGGCCGCTACGTCAGCCCGTTGCTGCCGCACCAGCCCTCGACGTCGCCGATCTCCTTCTGCCACAGCTCGTCGTCGGCGATCGCCGCCGTGACCGTCGCGTGGATCGGGAACTGCTTCGTGAGGCCCGTGACCTGGAAGATCCGCAGGATCCGCTCCTGCTGGATCACCAGCGCCAGCGTGCCCTCGCGCGCTCTCACCCGCTTGAGCCCACCCACCAGCACGCCGAGGCCGGTCGAGTCCATGAAGTCGACCCCCCGCATGTCCGCGATGAGGTGGACCGTTCCCGCGTCGACGAGCTCGCTCATCCGCCGGCGCAACCGGGGCGCGGTGTAGGCGTCGAGCTCCCCCGCGACCCGCACGACAGCGCGGTCCCCGTCGTCGCCGGCCACGACGGACTCAAGCCGGATGTCCTCCACTGCCGTTCCCCTCTTCCTGTCCTCTACGCCCCCGCCGGCGTTATCAGTCAGCACTGACAGCGAATTGTGGGCCGCTAACACTACAGCGGCGCGACGGGTGTCGCGCTCGGTTCCACCGACCGCCCGTCAGAGGTTTCTGCTACCCCCGAGTCAGCTACCTACCGGTTTTCCACCTCGCGGAGAACGCGGGGTGCGCGGGCACGGTGCTGCTGGGCGTGGCGGGAAGGGCGGCGCCGGGCAGGCCACGGCGGGAAAAGGGGGCCGGGCACGGCGAGGGCTGGGCTGGCGGGGCGTCAGCTCCTGTTCGGCGCGAGGGCCTTGAGCGTGCGCTCCCCGTCCGGGTCGCCCATCGTCGCCGGCACGATCGCCACCTCGTCCAGGCCGGCCGCCGCGTAGTCCGCGAGCCGCGCCCGCACCGTCACCGCGTCGCCGAGCAGCCCCAGCACGCTCGCCGCCTCACGCGGCAGCGCGGCGAGCCGTTCCGCCATCGGCGCCCCGTCCCGCGCCAGCGCCACCGCCTCGCCGTAGCCCGCCTCCTCGAAGACCTCCGCGTATCCACGGACCGTCAGGTATCCGGCGACGCCGCGCAGCACGTGCTCGTACGACGCGTCGACGGGGTCGACCGCCGCCGGCAGCCAGGCCGCCAGCCGCGGCGGCTTCGCGCGGCCGGCCCGCGCGCTCGCCTCGTCCAGCCGCCGCCGCAGCTCACGCACCTGCGCCACGGACACCATGTCGAGCACCATCCGGTCGGCGTGCGCCGCGGCGATGCCGACGGCCCGCTCGCCGAAGGCCGCCACCGTCAGCGGCCCGCCGGGCGGCCCGAGCCGCCGCCTGAAGCCCTCGCCCCAGTCGTCCCACGCCTCGCTCATCAGCCGCCGCACGGCCTCGGCGGTCTCGCCCAGCACGCGCGTGACCCCCTCCCGCGAGCGGCCGTGGACCCCCTCGACCACGCGGACGCTGGACGCGCCGAGCGCCACCCCGACCGGCCGCCCGACGAGCGCCGCCGCGCCCGCGGCGCCCCGGGCGATCGTCGCCGCGTCCCGCACCGACACGGCCACCGGGCCCGCCGTCAACGCGACCCGCCCGGTCCGCAGCCCGACCGCCGTCGCCAGCACGAACGCGTCCCACGTCGGCCCCTCCCCGAGCCACACCTCCCCGTACCCGAAGCGGTCCGCCACCTCGGCGACCCGCACGGCCTCCAACGGCGGCCGGTCGTCCTCCCGTGAGGCCGCGACGACGCTCACGCCGATGCTGACGCCGTTCCCCAGATCCACGCTGGTGGTCATGCTCCTGTCCACGCCCATCTCGAACCTCCCTGCCATGCCCTTGGCGCCAGGGTAGGCGTCCGGCGGCTGGGCGGAACCGGTCAGAACCGGCAAGAAACGGGAACTCACCAGTAGCTTTTTGATCTCGTTCCCTCTCGTTTCCTCCGGTCCGGGCCCGTTCGGTCCTGCGGGATCTGACCCGGGTCCTCTCCCCGGCGCGCGGCTCCAGTCCTACTGGGAGGCCCGCTGGTAATATCCGGCCCATGGCTGACGAGAGACCACCCGAGTACGAGCGCATCAGCATCACCGTGCCGCGCGCGCTCGCGGAGGAGCTCAGGGACATGAAGCAGGCCCACTCCATCGAGTCGGTCTCCGCCTTCGCCTCCCGGGCCATGGCCGAGCAGATCGACCGCGAGCGCCGGCACCGCGAGAGCGGCGAGCGGCTGCGCGCCGAGTTCGGCCTCGACGAGGAGGAGGTCGAGCTCGCCCGCCAGTGGGCCGACGACGTCACCAACCGCCGCACCCGGCTCAGCCTGGAGGAGTACCTGGCGTCCCGCACCTCACGCGGGAAGCGCGACGCCGCGTGATGATGTCAGACGGCGTCTCGGGCGTCGTCCTCGACGCCAGCTTCCTGACCGACCTGGGCAGGAGCTACCGCATCGAGCACGAGGTGCTCGCGGACCGGTGGAGCCGTCAGGCCGTCAGCGTCAGCGTCCCGCAGACCGAACTCGTCCTCGTCGAGCGGGACAAGGCCGACCAGGCGCGCGCCGCGCTGGAGCTGCTGCTCTCCCGCTGCGGCCCCTCGGTGCTGATACGTCCGCTCGACATGGCCGCCGTCGCGGCCGTGGCCGCCACCATGCGCCGCCACGACCTCGACGACATCGCCACCGCCCACACCGCCTCCCTGGCCATGTCGGCGGACAGGACCGTGTACACGACGACCCCCGACCGGTACCTCCGGTTCGGCGACGCCATCGAGGTCTTCAGCCTCGGGTGAACGGGCCGCCGTCGGGCAGTCGGCCTCGGGCCGCCGTCAGGCCGCCGCCGCCGTCCGGCAGTCGCCCTCCGGGCGTCAGCGGTGTTCGCCGGGGCGGACCAGGCCCGTCTCGTAGGCGATGACGACGAGTTGGGCGCGGTCGCGGGCGTCGAGCTTGGCCATGGTGCGGCTGACGTGCGTCTTGGCGGTCAACGGGGACATCAGCAGGCGGGCACCGATCTCCTCGTTCGACAGGCCGGCGGCGACGAGGGCCAGCACCTCGCGCTCGCGGTCCGTCAGGGGCGCGAGGCGGGCGGCGCCGTCGGTGACGGGGGTGCGCAGGCGGGCGAACTCCTCGATGACGCGGCGGGTGACGGCCGGTGCCAGCAGGCTCTGGCCCGCCGCGACGGTGCGGATCGCGTCGCGGAGCTCGTCCGGGTCGACGTCCTTCAGCAGGAACCCGGCGGCGCCGACGCGCAGCGCCTCGAAGACGTACTCGTCCGCCTCGTAGGTCGTCAGGATCAGCACGCGGACCGCCGCCAGCGTCGGGTCGGCGGCGATGCGACGGGTGGCGTCCAGACCGTCCACGCGGGGCATGCGCACGTCCATCAGCACCACGTCGGGGCGGGTGGTGCGCACCGCCTCGATCGCCCGCGCGCCGTCGGCGGCCTCGGCGACGACGACCAGGTCGTCGGTCAGGTCGAGCAGGGCGCGGAAGCCGGCGCGGACGACGGTCTGGTCGTCGGCGAGGACGACTCTCACCCGTCCTGCGCCGGGCTCCTCGGGACGCTGCGCGGTCACGCGAGAAGCCTACGGGCTGTCACGCCGCGACGTTCGGGACCGGGGGTGCCGGGGGTGCCGTGGTGCCGGGGGAGCCGTGGTGCCCGGGGGAGCCGGGAGACGCCGCCGCCCGGCTCCGGGTCCGGCCTGGCCCCGGCACCCACGGTCCGACGCGTCGGGCGTCGGCCCCGCCTCAGTTGAGGATGGTGGCTTCGAGGGAGGCGAGGTCGACGGTCTGGCCGGTGAGGTCCTCGACCTTCGTCACCTCCTCGGTCTGCTGGTCCCACTCGATCGCCATGGTCTCGCCGTTGAGCCGCAGGGTGACGTTCGCGAATCCCGAGGGCTCGCAGGAGAACAGGACCGGCTCCCAGTCGAGGGAACCGGAGAGGCCGACGTCCTGCGTGCAGACCTCGCCCGTCGTGGAATTCCCGTAGAGGACGCCGTCGGGGGTGGTGTAGAGGGTGACGCCGTTGGCCTCCCAGTGGGCGTACCAGCCCGCCTCGCCGCCGCCACCGCCGCCGGCGGTGCCGCCCGAGTCGCCGCCGATGCCGCCGCCGGTGGTCTCCAGTTCGAGCTCCGGGTCGGGGAGTTCGGGGAGTTCACCCGATCCCTCGCTCCCGCCGCCCGAGACCAGGCCGCCGGCGCCGGGACCGCCGCCGCCCTCGTCGTCGCCGCATCCGGTGAGCAGCAGGGCCGCCGCGATCGCGGCGGCGGGAGCGATCAGATGCATTCGTGTGCGCACAGGTGTTTCCCCCGTCATTTGGTGCGATGATCGGTTGAGCGGACATCACGCTAGTGAATGCGTAGGGGAAATTCCACTCGCAAAGGGCTTCCGGGGCGCTGAGGAAAGCACTGGGAAAGTGCTGAGAAAGCGCCAGGAAAGTGAAGGCTGAACATCATCGAGTTCGAGGAGATTATGGGGCCGCTCCGTGTCCGTGCCCGTGCCCGTGGTCAGGGCGAGGACGCCGCGTCCGGCCCGCCCGTGGCGTCCGGGCGGTCGGGCTCGTCCCGCGGGTCCCGTGGAAGCTCGGCCACGGGGAGTTCGGCGCGGACCCGGAAGCCGCCGCCCGGCACGTGACCGTGGACGAGGGTGCCGCCGACGGCCGCGGCGCGTTCCCGCATGCCGAGGAGGCCGAATCCCGGGCTCGCGGCGGGAGCGTCGTTCGTCCCGTCGTCCACGACCTCGACCGTCAGCGGGCCGCCGCCGGCCGCCGCCCTCACCGTCACGGCGGCGTGCCGGGCGTGGGCGTGCCTGAGCACGTTGGTCAGCGCCTCCTGGACGATGCGGTACGCCGCCAGCTCCACCGCCGCGGGGAACGGCCGGTCCCCGGTCGCGGTGTCGAGCGTGACGCGCAGCCGGTCGCCCGCGCCGACCGTCCGCTCCACCAGCTCGGGAAGGTGGTCCAGCCGCGGCGTCGGACCGGTGCCGGTGCCGGTGCCCGTGCCCGTGCGCTTGCTCGGGCCGTCGCCGGTGGCGGCGTCGGGGCCCGGCTCGTCGCCCTCGCGCAGCACGGCGACGGTGGCCCGCAGCTCCCGCACCGCCTCGCGGCCGGAGGCGCGGACCTGCCGCAGCGCGGAGCGGGCCAGCTCGGGCCGCCGGTCCAACGCGTCGAGCGCGACGCCCGCCTGCACGGTCATGGCCGAGACGGTGTGCGCGACGACGTCGTGCAGCTCCCGCGCGATCCGCACCCGCTCCTCCCGCACCCGGCGCGCCGCCTCCAGCTCCGCCCGCGCCAGGTGGTGCTCGGTCAGCTCGCGCCGGCTGCGGACCACCTCGCCCAGCAGCAGCGGGATCAGCGGCCAGATCATGTCGGCGACCGGCGAGGGGATGGGCCGCCCCTCCTCCTGCCCCGAGACGACGGCGACCACGCCCGAGGCCAGGGCCGCCACCGCGCCCGTGACGGCGGACCGGCGCCGGCCCGCGCCGGGGCCGACGGCCACGCCGTAGAGCGCGAGCATCACCGGCAGGTTCAGCAGCTCACCGACGTGCCCGTACAGCGTCCAGGCCGCCGCGCCCGCGCCCGTGACGACGGCGGAGGTCAACGGGGCGGCGCGCCAGACCACCAGGGCGGCGAGCGACAGGACGTAGACCAGCCAGCTGAACCAGTCGTCCTCGCGGCTGCCGGAGACGTTCGACGCGAGGTCGGCGGCGGTCAGGCCGCCGACGGCCGCGACCAGCGCCGCGTCCCTGAGCTGGACTCTTCTCGGGGTGCTCACCCCGCCCACGGTAGGAGCGGGGCGGGGCGTCCGCGTACGACGTGGGGAGTAGCGGATGCCCGCGTCGCGCCCGCGTCGCGCCAGCCTCACTCCGCGTCGGCCCGCCTCGCCGGGCGTCGCGGCGGGCGGTCACCCGGGCGGCGGGGTCAGTCCACGAGCCACTCGCCGTCGCGCATCAGCTCCCGGCCCTTCAGCTCTTCGGCCTCCCGCCAGGCCAGCACCCGGCGCGGCACGATCCTGAAGTAGCGGTAGTGGGCGGTGAGGGTGCGGGGGTCGAAGCCGGTGTGCTCGGCGAAGGCGTCGCCGGTCTCCTGGGTGAGTTCGTCGACGTCCAACGCCGTCACGCCGCCCTCGACGAGGACCACGTCGCGGGTCTCGCCGATGCCGACGCGAACCCGCCCGGTGGCGACGAGGTTGCGGCCGGTGGGGGTGGTGACCGGCGTGGAGATCAGCAGCGCGGTGCCGTCCCACAGGAACGACAGCGGCACGAGGTGGGGCTCGCCGTCGGGCGAGGCCGTCGCCACCCAGGCGTCGACGTCGTGCGCGAGGCGGTGGAGCGTGTCCTCCTTGCGCTGCCGCGGGCTCCGGGGCTGTGGCGTGGTCATCTGACGGGTCCCCTCCGTGAGGTGCTCTGAGGTGGCGCGACGCGTCGTGCCGGTCAGTAGTGTCACTCGCGGTCGCCGGCGCGGCTGAGGCGGCCCCCGGCTCGCGGGCTCTCCCGGCGCCGGCGGGAGTTCGCCGCCCCTCCGTACCGGAAAGTTTCCGGTAGTTCATCCTGAGTGAAGCACGTCCGCGCCTCGCCCGGCTCTACCCGCGTCGGCCTCGCGGGGCTCTGAGCACGGGTAGGGTGACCTGACGCGGCGTCAGCAGCCCTCCTTGCTCTGTTAAATCTTCCGGAATTTTTCCGGAGGTGAGCTGAAGTGAACACTTCAAGCCATGCCGGGTGACCGCGTCGCCGGGCCCACCGCCACCCGCCCTGAGCTGCCCCGCGACCGTTCCGCGTCCCCGGCGCCGCCCCGCCGCCCGTCGAGCCTTCCGGTCCTGACCACGCACTTTTCCGAAGCACGATCGGCCGTGAAGTGACGTGGTGGCCACGCGGGAGCGCCCCATACGGTTCTCTCTCGTAATCCACGTCATCGACAGGCCATCGCTGATTCACCTCCCAGACACCCCACACTCACGGGAAGGACGCGATATGGCGCAGTTCGCCCTCTGGCTCAGCGACATCGTCGCGGTGTCGGTCCTGGTCTTCGCGCTGTACTTTCCCCGGCACCGTCGCCGGGACCTGGTCGTCGCCTATCTCGGCGTCAACATCGGAGTCCTCGCCGTCGCCAGCTCACTCAGCGCCGCCGGGGGAGCCGCCACCGGACTCGGCCTCGGGATGGCGCTCTTCGGCGTGCTGTCGATCATCCGGCTCCGCTCCACCGAGCTCGACCAGCACGAGGTCGCCTACTACTTCTCCGCGCTCGCCCTCGGCATCCTCGGTGCCTGGGAGACCGAACAGGAGTGGCGCTCCGCGACGCTGATGGCCGTCATCCTGGCCGTGCTGTACGTCGGCGACCACCCGCGCCTGCTGCGCCAGCACCGCCGCCAGGTGATCGTGCTCGACGTCGCGATACCCGACCACGCCACGCTCGTCGCCCACCTGGAGCACACCCTCGGCAGCCGGGTCCACAGCGTCTCCGTCCAGCGCCTCGACCTCGTCAACGACACCACCGTGGTCGACGTCCGGTACCGCTCCACACCCGGAGCCCGCCCCCGGCCCGCCGCCCCGCCCCGCGTGGAGGCGACGACGCCCCACACACCCGCGGCGGTGCAGCCGTGACCGCCGGCGGGGTCGTCGCCACGGCGTCACCGTCCCTCGGCCCCGTGCTCGCCGCGCTCGCCGGGCTGCCGTCGACCAGCCTGGAGGAGCTCGTCGCCCGCGCCTCCCTCCAGACGCGCGTCGACCGCAAGTACCTCCTCCCGGTGACCGAGGTCCGCGAGCTGCTGGCGCTGCTGCCCCCCACCACCCGCGTGCTGGAGATCGACGGCGTCCGCGGCTTCGCCTACCGCTCCCTGTACTTCGACACCCCCGACCTCCTCGCCTACCGCATGGCGGCCCACCGTCGCCCCCGCCGCTTCAAGGTCCGCACCCGGGTCTACGAGGAGTCGGACGAGTGCTGGCTGGAGGTCAAGGTCAGGGGCCGCCGTGGCGACACCGTCAAGCACCGGCTGCCCCACGCCCCCGACGACCACGGCACGCTCGCCCCGGGGCGTTCCTTCGTCGACGCCACGCTGGCCGAGAACCGCGTCGCCGCCGGGCACGACCTCACCTTCGTGCCGACGCTGACCACCCGGTACCGGCGCACCACGCTCCACCTTCCGGAGTCCGACAGCCGCGTCACCATCGACCTGGGGCTGACCTGGCACGACGGCGAGCGCGCGCTGTGCCTGCCCGAGACGGCGGTCGTCGAGACGAAGACGGGGGCGCGGGCCTGTCACGTCGACCGGCTGCTGTGGCGCGGGCGGTACCGGCCCTGCCGGATCTCGAAGTACACCACCGGGCTCGCCGCGCTGCGCCCGCAGCTGCCCGCCACGCCGTGGCGGCGCACCCTGCGGCGCGACATGCCGCCGAGCGTCCGCCGCGCCGTGCCCCTCGCCGAGGTCCGCCTCCCCGAGCTGACCGACGCGGTGACCGCCGGCTGAGGCGCGGGGACCGACGGGGCCCCGGGACGCGGGACACGGGACGCGGGACACGGGGCGCGGGACACGAGACGCGGGGACGTCGTGGCTCGGCCGCCCGGCCGCCCGGCCGCACCCCGCACCCGGTTCTCGGGGACCAGCTCTCGGCCCTCAACTCTCGGAACCCAGCACCACCTGGCACCACCCGGCACCACCCGAGGCCCCCGGCATGCCGCCGCCCGCTCGACGCGGCGGCGCCGGCGCCCGAGGCAGCCGCGGACGGGCGCGGACGGCCGCGGACGGGCCGGCCTTCCCGACATGACGACGTGACACGGAGTGAGGTGTAGCGCTGTGCGCACACGAAGGAAGCAGAAACGATGGGCGCGTCAACGATGGACGGCCGCGGTGGCCCTGCTCGCCGCGACGTCCCTCGTCATGGGCGGCGCGGCGGCCGGCGCCGCCGACGACCCGCCGGCCGACGACCGTGCCCCCGCGCCGGCCGGCGCCGCCGCCCCACGGCAGGCGGACCTGACGGGCGACATCACCTTCTCGGTGCCCAGCGGCACCTTCAGCGAGGCGGTGGACGTCGCCCTCTCCACCACCGTGGCGGACGCGACGATCCGTTACACCACCGACGGCACGCCCCCCACCGCCACCTCGACCGCCTACGACGGCGAGCCGTTGCGCCTCACCGCCACCACGCAGCTGCGCGCCCAGCCGTTCGTCGACGGCGCCGCCACCGGCGCGATGGGCACGGCCCTCTACGTCGCCTCCACCGCGGGCGTCGCCCAGGCCGCCCACGACCTGCCGCTGCTGGTGATGGACGCCTACGGCGCCGGCAAGCCGGGCCGGGAGTACGAGGACGTCGCCACCATGATCATGGAGCCGGGAGCGGACGGCACCGCCTCGGTCGCCGACGCCCCCGCCGTCGCCTCCCGGGCCGGCTTCCACCTGCGCGGCCAGTCCTCCTCCACCTTCGCCAAGGCCCCCTACCGCCTGGAGCTGTGGGACAACGAGGACGACGACGCCGACCACCCGGTCCTCGGCATGCCCGCCGACTCCGACTGGGTGCTGCGCGGCCCGTTCACCGACAAGAGCCTGATCCGCGAGGCGCTCGTCTACGACCTGGGCCGCGCCATGGGCCTCGCGGCTCCCCGCTACCGCTTCGTCGAGGTCTACCTCAACCTCGACGACCAGCCGATGGCGGCAGCCGACTACCAGGGCGTCTACATGATCGTCGAGACGATCAAGATCAACTCCGACCGGCTCGACCTCGCGGAGCTGGAGGAGGAGGACGTCACGCCGCCCGCCGTCACCGGCGGCTACGTCTTCGCGTCCGAGTGGCTGGCCTCCGAGGAGCCGACGCTGCCGTGCACCGGCCCGGCCGCCACCTGCTGGCAGGACCTGGAGGTCAAGGAGCCCGGCGACCTCCAGCCGGAGCAGCTGGAGTGGCTCACCGGACACGTCCAGGAGTTCCACGACGCCCTGCACGGCGAGACGCCCGCCGACCCCGACACCGGATACCCGGCCTACATCGACACCGGCTCCTTCGTCGACCAGGTCATCCTCAACGAGCTGTCGCGCGGCATGGACTCCTACATCCGCAGCACGTACTTCCACAAGGACCGCGAGGGCCCCATCGTCGCGGGCCCGCTGTGGGACTTCGACCTCACCTTCGGCGTCGGCGGGTACTTCGAGAACCAGGAGACCGCCGGCTGGCAGTTCGAGCAGACCCGGTACCCGGTCGGCAACGACTGGTACCTGCGGCTGATGAACATCCCGGCCTTCTCCGAGCAGGTCGACGCCCGCTGGGAGGAACTGCGCCAGGGCCTGCTGTCCGACGCCGCGCTCCGGACCCGCGTCGCCGAGCTTGCCGCGCCGCTGGCGGACGCCGCCGAGCGGAACTTCGAGAAGTGGCCGAACCTCTCCTCGTCCATGGTCGGGGCCTTCGTGACCCCCACCTCGGAGACCTGGCAGGAGCAGGTGGACATCCTCGAGGAGTGGCTCACCGAGCGCATCACCTGGCTCGACGGCTCCGGCTGGCGGCCCGACGCCGACGACCAGGCGCTCTGAGCCTGTCCACCACACCGCCCGGCCCCGCCCCCACCCGGGGGTGGGGCCGGGCGCTCGCCGTGTCGCCCACGGCGGTCCGCGTGTCGCCCACGGCGGTCCGTCTCCCAACGGTCCGTCTCCCGACGGGCCGCCCGCCACGGGGACACCGCCGGATCGGCGTCGAACGCCTCGCGGGTGCTCGGCGTGAAGGTCACGTTCGCGTGCGTGGCCTGGCCTCCCGAGGTAGATATTCGAACACGTGATCTAATTCATCGCTATGGAGGACACGGACGCTTTCCCCGACGACCTGATCCGCGCGCAGCGCGAGTGGCACGCGACGTACCGGGCGCTCGCCGCGCCGGGGCGGCACGGCACGACCGTGCTGCGACGACGCCTGCTGCGCCTGTCGACCCGGATCTGGTGGCACCCGTACTGGCGCACCGCGCCCGGCGCCGCCGCGTCCCGGGTCGCGCTCCGCCGCCAGGCGGCCCCGCCCGTCGGCTGAACGACCGGGGGACGTGACGGCTTGCCCTGGAGCGCGCTCCAGCTGCCATGCTCCGCCTCGGCATTCGGAACGAGCCCCGGTCCCGGAACCGCCTGACGGGAGAGGACAGCCCCATGACCACGCCCACGCCCCAGCCCGCGTCGACGCCCATGTCCACGCCCACGACCGCTCTCGCCCTCGGCACGATGCACTTCGGCACCCGCCTCGACGCGCAGTCCGCGTTCGACATCCTCGACCGCTTCGTCGACGCGGGTGGCACGCTGATCGACACCGCCGACTGCTACGCCTTCTGGGCCGAGCCGGACGGCCACGGCGGGCACAGCGAGGAGATCATCGGCCGGTGGCTCGCGAGCCGTCCCGGCATGCGCGAGCGGATCGTCCTGTCCACCAAGGTCGGCGCCGAGCCGGACGGTCCGGGGGAGTGGCCCGCGAACCGGCAGGGCCTGTCCGCGCCCGCGATCAAGGCCGCCGTCCAGGGCAGCCTCCGGCGCCTTCGCACGGACCGGATCGACCTGTACTGGACCCACATGGAGGACCGGAGCGTCGGCCTGGAGGAGACGGCCGGCGCCCTCGCCGAACTCGTCGCGGCCGGCACCGTCGCCCGCCTCGGCGCCTCCAACCACCCCCTGTGGCGGGTGGAACGCGCCCGCCGCCTCGCCGCCGCCCAGGGCTGGGCCGACTACACGGCCCTCCAGCTGCGCCACTCCTACCTCGCCCCCCGCCCCGGCGCCCCCGTCCCCGACCAGGGCCACCGCTTCGGCTGGGTCACCGACGAGACCCTCGACTACGTGCAGTCGGAGCCGGGGATGAGCCTGTGGGCGTACACGGCGCTGCTCAACGGCGCCTACACCCGCCCGGAGCGCGCCGCCGCGCTGGCGGACGCGTTCCGGCACGTCGGCAACGAACGGCGCCTGGCGGCCCTCGCGCGCGTGGCCGACGACCTCGGCGTCACGCCGAACCAGGTCGTCCTCGCCTGGCTCGTCGGCGGCGAGCCGCCGATCACCCCCATCGTCGGCGTCAGCGGCCCCGCCCAGCTCGACGAGGCGTTCGCCGGCGTGCGCCTGGCGCTGTCGGTCGAGCACCGCCGGCTCCTGGACGAGGCCGCCTGACCGCCGTGACCGGTGACCGGGCCGGCCGGTGACCGGGCCACCGGTCACCGGTCACCGAACCCGTGAGCGGAAGGTGCGACGGTAGGTGTCCGGGGGCACGCCGACGGTGCGGTTGAAGTGGCGGCGCAGCGTGGTGGCCGTACCCATGCCGGTGGCCGCCGCGATGGTGTCGACGCTGTCGTCGGTGGTCTCCAGCAGCTCCTGGGCGTGGCGGATCCGCTGGGTCAGCAGCCACTGCAACGGGGTGGTGCCGGTCACCGTCCTGAAGTGGCGACCGAGGTGACGTGAGCTCATCCGCGCCTGCCGGGCCAGGTCCTCCACGGTCAGCGGACGGTCGAGCCGTTCGATCACCCAGGGGAGGAGCTCGGCGAGCGGGTGGTTGTCCGGGGCGGGCACCGGCGCGGTGACGAACTGGGCCTGGCCGCCGTCCCGGTGCGGCGGCACGACGAGGCGGCGCGCGACGACGTTGGCGATCGACGAGCCACGGTCCAGGCGGACGAGGTGCAGGCACAGGTCCATGGCGGCGGCCTTGCCGGCGGAGGTGAGCACGCTGCCGTCGTCGACGTAGAGCACGTCGGGGTCCACCTCCACCCGGGGGTGGCGGGCCGCCAGGGCCTCGGTGTGTGCCCAGTGCGTGGTCGCGCGCCTCCCGTCCAGCAGGCCAGCGGCGGCCAGCACGAACGCGCCCGTGCACAGGGAGGCCACGCGCGCGCCGGCCTCGTGGGCCGCGCGCACCGCGTCGACCAGCTCGGCGGGCGGCTCCGCCTCGACGTCGGCCCAGCCGGGGACGATCACCGTGTCGGCGCGCGCGAGCTGGTCGAGGCCGTGGTCGGGCTCCAGCAGGAACCGGCCGGCCCGCACGGGGCCGGGGCCGCAGACGACGAGGTCGTACCAGGGGCCGGCCACGGCGTCCGGGGCCGAGCCGAAGACCTCGTACGCCAGGGACAGCTCGAAGTGCAGCATGCCGTTCGTGACGGCCAGTGCGACGGTTCTCACGTCAGGGTCAGCGTGCGCGTTCGCGTCAGGGTCCACGTCCGGAATTGTATGGGTCGTGTCGTTCCGGACACTCGTGCGGGGTGCCCGTCCTCGACAGGATGGCCACGACGGACCGCGAAGGACCCGTCGAACCAGGCGAGTGCGAGAGCGCGAGAGCGCGAGAGCGCGTGAGTGCGAGGGAGAGACCCATGGGATCGGGAGCACGGGCCAGGGTGGCGGTGTTCGGCGCGTACGGGCACACCGGGCGCTTCGTCGTGGCCGAGCTGCTGGAGCGCGGGTTCGCCCCCGTCCTCAGCGGGCGTGACGCCGACCGGCTGAAGGAGCTGGCGGCGGAGACGGCCTCCGCGTCGGAACCGGACACCCGCGCCGCCTCGGTCGACGACCCCGCCTCCCTCGACCGCGCCCTGGCCGGCACGGCGGCCGTGATCAACTGCGCCGGGCCCTTCGCCACGACGGCCGCCCCCGTCATCGAGGCGGCACTGCGCGCCGGAATCCCGTACGTGGACGTGGCGGCGGAGATCGAGGCCAACGTCGACACGTTCGCCCACTTCGCCGACCGCGCCCGCGCCGCCGGAGCGGTGATCGTCCCCGCGATGGCCTTCTACGGCGGCCTCGGCGACCTGCTGACCACCGCCGCCATGGGCGAGGACTGGACGACGGCCGACGAGGCGCACATCGCCTACGGGTTGACCAGCTGGCACCCCACGCCCGGGACGCGGGCGGCGGGCGCCGTCTCCCGGGAGCGGCGGGACGGCCGACGCGTCCGGTTCGCGAACGGGACGCTGGAGTACCGCGACGACGCCCCGCCGACCCTGCGGTGGCCCTTCCCCGAACCGATGGGCGCCCGGGAGGTCATCGGGGAGTTCTCGATGGCGGACGTCGTGACCGTGCCCAGCCACCTGCACATCCCCGAGGTGCGCACGTACATGACGACCGAGGCGGCCAGGGACCTCTCCGCCCCGGACACCCCGGCGCCGGCCGCCGTCGACGAACACGGACGGTCCGCGCAGACCTTCCTCGTCGACGTCCTCGTGCGCTCCGGCGGCGACGAACGCCGCGCCGTGGCCAGCGGCCGGGACATCTACGCCGTCACCGCGCCGCTCGCCGTGGAGGCGGTCGACCGGATCCTCACGGGACGGACCAGGGCGGTCGGCGTCGCCTCGGCCGGCGAGATCTTCGACGCCCCCGACTTCCTCCGCGCGCTGTCCCCCCACCTCTCCGTCTCCCTCCCCTCCGGCTCCACCTCCCCGGAGCCGCGCCCGTAACGGATGACGGCACCACCCCCCCACGGTCGGGTGGCCCGCCCCCGCGTCGACACGGGGGCGGGCCGGTTGTCCCTCACCGCTGTGCGGCACCCCAGCGAAGGGGCGGACCGGGGCGGGAGCGTCCGCTGAACCGCTCGGGGCTTGTCCGGTCGGGGGACTTGCCCGGCCACCTCGGGGGTGGCCGGGATTCTGTGGGGACTCCTGCCGTGACGGGGCCGGGCCGGCTACGGCCCCTCCCTCCCCTCAGCGCTGTCACCCACGGTGTGGTGACCGCGCCCGCCGGCCGCCGCGGCTCCGAGGAGAACGAGCACCACGAGGAGCAGAGCCGACAGGAGCAACGGGCCCAGCCGGCGCCCCGCGTGCGTCAGCCCGCCGCCCTCGTGCCCGCGCCCACGCCCACGCCCGCGCCCGTGCCCGTGCCGCCGGGCGTGGGTTCTCCAACAGCGCGGCGCGTCGCCGGCCAGAGTGGCCGGGACCGCCGGGCCACCGGTCCGGCCGGCCGGCGGCCAGGGCGCCGCGCCCACCTGCGCGTGAACGGGGTACACCCGCCAGTACCGGTGGGCGGTGACACGGAACTGGCCGTGTTCCGGGCCGGCTTCCTCGGCGTGGCCGAGGGCCCAGAGCTGGGCCGGCCTCGGATCGTCCCGCACGAGTTCGGACTCGGCGGAACACGTCAGGCACGCCACCCGACACAGCGGGTCGGGCGCCTCCGCCGCGCGCTCCGCACACAGCTTCAACGCGGTACCCCGCAGGACCACGTAGGCGCTCACCGCACCCCCCGCCGCAGCCTGCCGCCCTTGCTGACCCGGTTCCTCCGGCTGACCTCGTTGGCCTCCCGCGCCAACGCGCGGAGCCTGCGCAGCGTGGTGCTGTCCTGGCCTCCCGCCTGCTGGCCCTGGCCCGACGCCGCGTCGGTGGGGGAGGGGGCCCCTCCGCGCGCACCGGCCGCCCGGTAGCTTTGAACACGTCGTCAACCCCTCACTGGTTGAAGGCCACGCCCCCGGGCCGTCCCTAGCGGCCGCGGGGGTCCTTGGCCTTCGGCGTCAGGGGCTCTGATCAACCATCAGCCTGCCCGCGCGAAACGGCTCCGGCCTTGCCTGGTTGGCATTGCCAGAGCCGTGGAATCGCTTGACGCACAGCGATCGACGTGTTACACACCGCTCCACCGGGCGAACCGCCTCAGCGGACCGGGGGCCTTCGCCCGCGCCCGTAGCAGCGTGCCGACCGTCTCGTGCACCCCCGGGTGGTAGCGCGTGAGCTGCGGCGCAACCCTTCTCGCCTGTTGGAGGGATTCCAACGCGTCGTCATGCCGGGCGGTCCACATCTCGGACCTTGCCTTCTCGATCCAGAACCCCGCCGCCCTGGTCGGCGGGTAACCGGCGGGAAGACGCACGGCGGCGGCGCTCTCCAGGGCCTTGGCGTGGTTGTTCTGGTTCGACGCCACAGCCATGTTGTTGAGCGCCACGTTCAGCGGCCCGAAGGCCATCGCGTAGTCGTTGGTCTCCCCGGTGAGGCGGGCGAGTTCTCCCGCCTGTCCGATCCAGTCCTCCGCGCCACTGGCGTCGTTCTGCATGGCGGCCATGATCGCGGCTCGCAACTGAAGAGTGCCGCGCACAGCCCGCGTGGCACGTGCCCTGTCGTCGTCCAGATCCCGCAGGGCGAGGCGCATCAACGCCACGGCGCGGTCGGGGCGTGAACTCTCGAAGTGCGTGATGTGCGCCCGCTCGTACCGTTCCACAGCGACATGGCGCGGGTCCCCCGACAGAGGCGCCGCCACCCGCATGTGAGAGAGCGCGAGCCGTGCGATATCGACGAATCCCAGTCGGTAGGCGATCACCGCCGCTGTGCGCGCCACCTCGGCCTGGACTGCGTATGCTCGCTCGCGATTCCGGCCAGAACGGTCGTACGTCTGTGCCAGGAGAGCGGACTCGACGATGAGACCCGGCAGTTCTTCGGCTACCGCCACGAATTCGGTCCTGACGCGGAGACTGACGACGCGCTCCACCTCGGCCTCCAGCACGTCCAGCGCGCGGGGCGGTGGTTCGCCGTCCGGCAGCAGATCCCAACTGTCCAGGGCGCTGCTGATGGGGGAGAGCATCGCGTCGAGCTTGTCCTTCTGGAGCATCTGGATGTAGGGCTGGCCGCGCAGCACCGACACGCCCACGCCCAGCGCCCGCGCGATCGACGCGACAACTCCTGGCGTCGCGTAGCGCTGGCCGCGCTCTATCCGGGACAGGTGTGGGGCGGAGACGTTGGCGCGACGCCCCAGTTCTGCCAGGGAGAAGCCGCGAATACTCCGCAACTCCTGAATTCTGGTCCCGATCGTTCGTGTGGAGACTTCGCCGTCGGGCATACCTACTCCTTAGGATCTTGCTCGTCCGGAACAGGGGTTCTGGGCCCCAGGGATGCCGGGCGTGGCTGATACTGGCTTGTTGGCTTGTGGCTCGACGGGAATGGCCACCCGGCTTCCCAGGGATCTCCGGCCGCTGATTGAGATCCGCGAATCGTCGCTGTCTAAGGACCTGCTGGCGGAGTGACCGTCGGGCGCCTGACCCCTCGCAGCGATGAGGAGGGGCTGAGTGCCCAAGTTCAAGCAGCCTGGGCTGCCGAAGTCGGGGCCTGTGTGGGTCGGAATCGACGCGGGCAAGGCGGCGCATCACATGGCCGCCGTGGACTCCGCGGGCGATGCGGTGTGGTCCCTGCGTGTCGAGAACGACCAGGCGGCGATCGAGGCCGCGATCGACACCGTGACGTCCTCCGGCGCGGAAGCGTCCTGGGCGGTCGACCTCACGTCCAGCGCGGCCAAGCTGCTGCTGGCTCTGCTCCTGGCCGCCGAGCAAGAGGTCGTCTACATCCCCGGCCGAACGGTGAACCGGATGGCCGGCGCCTTCCCCGGCGAGGCGAAGACCGACGCCAAGGACGCGGTGACCATCGCGCAAACCGCCCGGATGCGCCGCGACTTCCTGCCGGCTAGACCGCCGCGGGACCTGGTCTCCAAGCTCGCGATGCTCACCGCCCACCGGGCCGACCTCAACGCCGACTGGGTGCGCGGCATCAGCCGCCTCCGCGACTTGCTGACCGGCATTTTCCCGGCCTTGGAGCGGGAGTTCGACTATTCCAACCGCGCGCCACTCCTGCTCGTCGAGCGATACCAGACCCCGGGGGCGATCCGCCGCGCCGGCAGGACCAGGATCGCTGCCCACCTGGGAAAACAGGGGCGAGTCCGTGAGCCCCTCGACATTGCGGAGCGTGCTGTCGCCGCGGCGCGAGCTCAGACCGTGCAGCTGCCCGGCGAGGAGACGGCAGCCCGTCTCATCTCCGAGATAGCGCGCACCCTGCTGTCGCTGCACACCCGACTCAGGGAAGCGGACAGGGCGATCGCCGAAGCCTTCGACCAGCACCCGCAGTCCAAGGTGATCACGAGCATTCCCGGCTTCGGACCCCAGCTCGGCGCGGAGTTCATCATCGCCACCGGCGACCTGTCGACGTTCCGCGACTCCGGCCACCTCGCGTCCTACGCGGGCCTCGCACCCGTGCCTCGGGACTCCGGTCGGGTCACCGGGAACCTGCACAAGCCCAAGCGCTATCACCGCCGGCTGCGACGGGTGTTCTACCTCGCAGCGCTGTCGAGCCTGAGCGCCAACGGCCCCAGCAGGACCTACTACCAGAGGAAACGAACCGAAGGCCGCAAGCATCAGCAAGCCCTCCTGTCACTCTCTCGGCGCCTGGTCGACGTGCTCTGGGCACTCCTGCGCGACAACCGGCTGTTCACCGCGGACCCGCCTGCGCCGGCGCAGGTAGCCTGAGGACGGCCTACGCATTGACAAGGCCATTGAGATTCCCGTCGTTCTGATCGTGATGGTCAGAACGGTACTCCCGGCTTCGGTCGAGGGAACATCGAACAAATACACCGACCACCCCTCTGTCTGTGGGTTCCCGCCCCCGGCGACGACGGCGGTGCCCCCACGGGCCGGGACGGCTCGCAGGGGCACCGTTACACGCTTACGCGCTGGGGCGAACGCCGGAACGTCCGGCCGTCGTCCCGTTCCTAGTTGGCGGCCGTGAGGCAGGCACGGAGCGCCGTGGGGACCGGCACACCCGCGTCCTCGGTGAGGATGTGGAGGCACGAGTCGATGTTGCCGTCGGCGCCTTGTGCGCACGCCTCGTTGACGGCGTCGCCGCTGTAGTCCTGGGCGTTGAGGTAGTTGACGCAGCCCTCGGCGTCGGCGTGGGCCGGCGCCGCGGTGATCACGGGGAGGGTGGTCGCGGCGGCGAAGACGAGGGCCGTTGCGGCGAGGCGGATTCTGCGGGACATCGCGTCTCCTGTCGTCAGTGGACCTCAGAGGGATCGGTCCGCTGAGCTCCAGCCTGTGCGGCCGGTCCGGCACCCGTTCAGTTGGTACTCACCGGCGCCAGCAGCACGCGGCGCCGCCCGCCACGCTCCCCGCGCTCACGCCTTCCGGGTCGCACCGTTTCCGGCTTCCCCGGCGGTCCTGGTGCGCCGGCACGGGCCCGCTCGCCGGCCCGCCACCCTCCGGCTGCCCGGACACTTCCGTGAAGGCCGGGGGAGAGGCGCCGAGATGCCGAGGTGCCGAGGTGCCGTGGCGTGTGTCGCGGCCCCGGCGGGGAACGTCGGACGCGCCCCCGCGAGCCGTCCGGCGGGTGCCGGGCTCGAGGGGGCGCAGGGGGGCACCGCCGAGGAGACGAACTCTCCCGACGCGCGTCAGCGCGGGCGGTGGAGACTCACTGGGCGACGTCGTTCGTGCCGGGGCCGCCGGAGATGAAGTCGTCCCCGTCGCCGCCGCGAATGTAGTCGTCGCCGCTGTTGCCGTAGAGGGTGTCGGCGTCCGGACCACCCGAGATCCAGTCGTTGCCTATGCCGCCGTACACCTCGTCCTCGCCGCTGTTGCCGTAGATCACGTCGTCGCCGGGGCCGGCCTCGACGTAGTCGTGTCCCAGCCCGCCGACGATGTGCTGGACCCCGGTGTAGTCGGGGTTGGCGAGGATGGTGTCGTTGCCGGCCTCGCCGTGGGCCTCACGGGACGGGCGCAGCGTGTCGTCATCGTCGCCGCCCCACGCCACGCCGCCCCCGTTGAGGGAGTCCTCGCCCTCGTCTCCGTACAGGGTCGTGACGGTGCCGCCGGCCAGGGAGTCGTTCCCGGCTCCGCCGTGGATCTCGCTCACGTCACCCACGAGGAACAGCGCGCCCGAGTCGTCCCCGCCGCCGAGGTGCATGACCACGCTGGTCGTCTCGTCGGCGGACGCGGTGAACGTGCAGGTCACGCGCGTCGTGTCGGCCGGGTCCGGGTGGGTGCAGCCCTCGCCGGCCACGATGGGCACGACGTCGTCGATGTGGGCGGTCACGTCGTCGCTGCCGGGGGTGATCGTGACGTCGTTGCCCGTGCCGCCACCCACGTAACGGAGGGTCTGTGCCGCCTGGTCGATGGCGGCCGACGCCCCGGTGTCGGCCGCGGCCGACGGGGCCCCCAGGCCCACACCCGCCAGGGCGACGAGCCCCAGCCCCGCGGCGACGGCCGGCCAGCGGCCCGCGGTTCTCCGTGCGGCTCCGAGTGTCACTGCGCGCATGCTTCCCCTCCACAGTTCCTTCTCGTGCCCCCCCTTGGAGCACGTCGGTTTGTGTGACTCATGAAAGAGAGCGTCAGGTTGCCCAGCGGGACAGGCGTGTCGCAAAGACGACGCTGGGACAGGTGCAGCCCGCCGATGCTCACGGCGGCTGATGGTGGGAGCCGGCCGGCCTGTGTGCGGGCGGCGTGGACGCCGAGGACCCGCGGAATCCCGCCGCGGTGCCCTCCGGGTGGGCGCCGCGACGGCGCGGGCGATGCCCCTGACTGTCACACCCCGCCACTACCGTCGGTCCCATGACGATCCGACGTGTCACACCCGACATCCGCTGTGAGGACTTCGAGGCCAGCCGGGCGTTCTACGAGAGGCTCGGCTTCCGGGAGAGCTTCGGCATGGACTGGGTCATGGGGCTGAGCTCGCCGTCGAACCCCACGGCCCAGATCCTGCTCATGAGTCAGGACGCGTCAGCGCCCGTGGAGCCCGACATCAGCGTCGAGGTGGAGGACGTGGACGCGGTGCACGAGGCGGTCCTGGCGAGCGGCGCCGAGATCGTTCACCCCCTGACGGACGAGCCCTGGGGCGTCCGCCGCTTCTTCGTCCGCGACCCCGACGGCACGGTGGTCAACGTCCTGAGCCACCGATGAACGCACCGCGTCCCGCCGGCCGAAGCCCGAGGGTGCTCGGGTCAGCGCCGGGCGTGGACGCGGTTCACCGCGTCGACCAGCAGCCTCGCCGCCACCGTCGTTCCGTCGGCGCGGATGGTGTCGGCCACGGCGGTCGCCCGCTCCCGGGTCCCGGGGGACAGCGCCGTGCCCAGCGCGGCGGACAGGGACGCGACCGTCGGCGTCGGGCCGTCGTGCGCCACGCCGACGCCCAGCTCGGCGACCCGGCCGGCCCAGTACGGCTGGTCCGCGAGCTGCGGCACGACGACCTGCGGCGCGCCGGCCCGCGTCGCCGTCGTCGTGGTGCCCTGCCCGCCGTGGTGCACGACGGCGGCCACCCGGCCGAAGAGCGCCTGCTGGTTGACCTCGCCGACGACGAGGCAGTCCTCCCGCCCGTCGAGCACCGTCAGGTCGGCCCAGCCGCTGGCCACGACGGCGCGGCGGCCCCGCGCCCGGACCGCCTCGACGACCACCTCGGCGGCGTCGGGCGCCGCGTGCAGCGGCATGCTGCCGAAGCCCACGTAGACGGGCGGTTCGCCGGCCGCCAGGAAGGTCTCCAGCTCGTCGGGGAGCGGGCGCACGTCCGGCAGGATCCACGAGCCGGTCTGGACGACGTCGAGGCCCGGCGTCGCCCGCCACGGGTCGAGGACCGGGTCCGTCGCCAGCCAGGGACGCTTCCCGAGCACGTAGCCGCGGACGTCGTCCACCGGGGGCAGGCCGACCGACGCCCGGTTGACGTTCAGTGCCTCACCGAACAGCTCGTTCACGTTCTGGGCGTCCAGCTCCCACAGCACCCGGTTGTCGGTCACCTCCTGCGGCAGCGGCCGGCCCGCGTAGGCCAGCGGCGGCCGGTGAGGCGAGGGAAGCGTCAGCTGCTGGAACGTCACCGACACGGCGGGGACGCCCAGCTTCTCGGCCACCGACAGCCCGCCCGCCGCGGCCGGCAGCATGCCGGTCGCCACCAGCACCTCGCACCCCTCGGCCGCCGGGAGCACCACGTCCAACAGGGCGGCGACCACCTCGGCCGCACGCTGCGGCAGGGACGACGGCGGCGGTGCCGCCCTCGTCAGCGCGCGCGCCGACGGTCCGAAGGGCACCAGCGGCACGCCGACCTCGTCCAGCCGCCCCGCGAAGTCCTCGTCCGGGGGCGCGCACACCCGGGCCTCCATGCCCAGCTCCCGCAGCCGTACCGCGAGAGCCACCAGCGGCTCGACATCCCCGCGCGACCCGTACGTCGACAACAGCACACGCACGTCGCGACCCCCGTTTCTCGTCGTTCTGACTCAGGCCGGCGATTCTGCGGCATCACCCGGGGCTTGCCGCAAGCCCCCCGGCGCGCTATAGGGTGGGCACAGGCAGGGAGCCAACGGCTCCTTGCCCTTGTTTTTCCCGTCCGCCGCTTCGCGGTTTCCGTTGGTCATTCTTTCGGATCGTCGTTCCTTCATTTCCTTCATTCCTCATTCCGTCAGGATTTCTGACTTTCGCGCTTCGTCTCGCGGCCTTCTCGTGCCCGTTGGTACCGTCGGCGAGGCCGGCGGGAGAAACGACCGGCGAGGAAGGCGGCGGTCATGGAATGGACGACCCACGGCGAGCGGCGGGTCTACAGCAACCACTGGCTCAACCTGGACGTCGTCGACGTCCAGGTGCCCGACGGGCAGCGCTGGGAGCACCACGTGGTGCGGCTGCGCCACCTCGCCGTGGGCGCGGTGGTCAACGACCGGCGGGAGGTGCTGATGCTGTGGCGGCACCGCTTCATCACCGACGTGTGGGCCTGGGAGCTGCCCATGGGCCTGATCGAGGACGGCGAGACCCCCGAGGCCGCGGCGGCCCGTGAGGTCGAGGAGGAGACGGGCTGGCGGCCCGGCCCCATGAAGCCCCTCATCTACGCCGAGCCCGCCAACGGCATCACCGACTCCCAGCACCACGTCTTCCGCGCCGACACCGCCACCCACATCGGCCCGCCCACCGAGCAGAACGAGTCCGACCGCGTCGAGTGGGTGCCGCTCGCGAGCGTGCGGGGCATGATCGACCGCCGTGAGATCGTCAGCGGCGCGTCCCTCGTCGGCCTCCTCTACCTGCTGATGGACGAGCGGAACCGCTGAGGACCCGGGAAGGCTCCCGTCCCCGCCGGGCCCTCACCCCAGTCCCTCCCTCCAGTCCTCACCCCAGTCCCTCCACCCTGTCCCTCCGCCCGTAGCGGCTCCGTCGGGGCACGGTCTTGCACGAACGCGAACGGTTGCGACGGTCGGGCACCCGCCCGGAGCGGGGACTGTGAACGGCGTGAGAATCCCGTGGAGACGGCCGCGCGGAGGGCTGTGTTGTCCGTGGACCGACAGGTAGGCTCCCCGACGCATGGGAGCGCTCCCAATCCTGGAATGAGCCGGAAACGACCCGGAAACCCCCCACCTTTTCCGGAAGACGGAGGCAGCACAGTATGGACGCACACGCCACCACCCGCCGTTGGACGCTGCGGGTGATCGCACCGGTGCTGGCCGGCGTGGTCGGACTCCTCACCCTGTTCATGAGTCCGTGGACCGACTCCGCTGAGGCGCACGGCTCGATCGTCAACCCCGCCTCTCGCAGCTACAGCTGCTGGGAGCGCTGGGGCGACGACCACATGAACCCGGCCATGGAGCAGGAAGACCCCATGTGCTGGCAGGCGTTCCAGGCGAACCCGAACACCATGTGGAACTGGATGAGCCTGTTCCGCGAGAACCTCAACGGCCAGTTCCAGCAGAACATCCCGAGCGGGAAGCTGTGCAGCGCCGGTGACGCGCAGGGCGGCCTGGCCTCCTCGCTCGACAACCCGGGCGCGTGGACCACGACCAACGTCGGCAGCAACTTCACCGTCGAGCTGTACGACACGGCCAGCCACGGTGCCGACTACTTCCAGGTCTACGTGACCAAGCAGGGCTACAACGCGCAGACCGAGGCTCTGGGTTGGGACGACCTGGAGCTCGTCGAGGAGACCGGCAGCTACGCCCCGGCGCAGAACATCTCGTTCGACGTCAGCGCCCCGGGCCGCTCGGGTCACCACGTCGTGTACACGATCTGGCAGGCCTCGCACCTCGACCAGACGTACTTCATCTGCAGCGACGTCAACTTCGGCTGAGCCACCGCGTCGTCAGCCACGGCGCTGAGCCAGCACGCCGAGCCACCCACCGGGCCGACCGTCGGGTCGTCAGGGCGAACCGACCGGTCGGCGATCCCCCCACAGCCCACCGGGTCCCTCGCGGGACCCGGTGGGTTCGGCGTTTCCGGGGGCCCCACGCCCGGCCGGAGCCCGGCCGCCGCGCGGCCGCCGCCCGGCCGGCCCTGTTGGTCCGCAGAGCCGGGCCCGGGTGTGGGGCCGGCGGTTCGGGCGGCTGTCCTCCTGGTGTGACCTCGATCGATGACGCCCGAAGCGTGAGGGGCGCGGCCCACCCGCCGCGCCCCTCACGTGTGCGCGCCTCCCCGCCGCCGTCGCCGGTCCGATGGGCGGTCGTCGGCCCCGCGTCTCCTTCCCGGCAGAACGCGGAGCCTGGTCGGGTGAAGGGGGTGTGGCGCGTCGCGCCCCGGCGCCGGGCCCCGTTGATGATGCGAGGACACAGGCCCTGGCGACCGGCGACCGGCGACCGGCGGGCCGCCGCCACGGCCGCCCCCGCGTCACCGCGCCGCGCCGCACCACGCGGCACACCGCCCCCGACCCCGCCCCTCTCCCACCTCCACCCGGGGCATCAGCCCGGATCGAACGAGACGTCGCCCACCGAGCCCCATCGCCCGAAGGAGCACCGGACATGCTCGCCCGATCGACGACCGCCGCCGCACCGCGCCCAAGACCGAGACCGAGACCGGCACGCTCCCTGCGTCTGGCCGGAGGCGGCCTCGGGCTGCTGAGCGGGTTCGCGCTGCTGTCCACGGGGCTGGTCGCGCCCCTGCCCGCCGCCGCCCAGCCCCCGCCCGGCCCGACCGTCTACGTGGACGAGGACTTCACCGATGCCACCGCCCCCGACTTCCTCGGCTACGGCTCCGCCTGCCTGACGGGGGCGCCGGTCGCCGCCGACGATCCGGGGGACGGCGCCCACCCCCTGGGCGGCTGCCCCGCGCCGACGGAGGCCAGCGGGCCGGTGCCGCCACCCGGCGGCGAGGGCTACGGCTACCTCCAGCTCACCGACGCGAGGACCGACCAGGCCGGCGCCGCCCTGTACGACACGCCCATCCCCGCCGAGGAAGGGCTGGTGGTCAGCTTCGAGCAGTGGCAGTACGGCCCCACCGCCGTCTTCAACGGCGAGAGGCGCCCCGCCGACGGGATCTCGTTCTTCCTCGTCGACGGCGACGCCGAACTGGACGCCCCCGGCGCCTTCGGCGGCAGCCTGGGGTACGCGCAGAAGAACGACCCCGCCGAGGCGGTCGTGCCCGGCGTCGACCAGGGCTACGTCGGGATCGGCCTGGACGTGTTGGGCAACTTCTTCAACGACGGGGAGGGACGCGGCAGCGGCTGCCCCGCCGACCAGCGGTCGCCGGCCGGCACCGCCTTCCCGACGATCTCCAGCACGGGCCCCAACATGGTCACCGTCCGAGGCCCCGGCGACGGCCTGGAGGGCTACTGCTTCCTCGACGCCACCTACACGGGCGAGCACTCGGACGCCACCGGGTGGGAGTCCAGCCTGCCCGGCGAGCTCCACGGGCCGACCACCGAGGTCTCCGACGACCCCGCCCAGGCCGAGCAGGACCTGGAGGTGTCCAAGCGGACGGTGACGGTGCGGATCACTCCCGTTCCCGACCCGGTGCTGACCGTCTGGATCGACTTCAACGACGGCCAGGGCGCCCAGCAGGTCCTCACCACCCCGGCACCGGAGCCCGTACCGGAGACCTACGCGTTCGGCTTCGCCGGCTCCACCGGGGTCTGGTCCAACGTCCACCTCATCCGCAACGTCGTCGTCAGCGCCCTCACCCCGGCGCTCAGCATCGACAAGTCCGTGCCCGACGACATCAGCCTCCCCCTCCAGGCGGGCGACGCCGTCCCCTACACCTACACGGTGACCAACACCGGCAACACGGACCTCACCGACGTGTCCGTCACCGACGACCGGCTGGGCCCGATCACGTGCCCGGGGACCACGCTGGCCCCGGAAGAGAGCATGACGTGCGCGGCGACCGTCATCGTCACCGAGGACGACGTGGCACGCGGGGACCTCACCAACATCGCCACCGCCACCGCCGTCCACGACGGCCAACAGGTCGGACCGGAACAGGACCAGGTGTCCCTGCCGGTGGGCACGCCGGGCGGGGACATCACCGTCGACAAGGTGGACGCCGAGGAGGGCGAGCCGCTCGGCGGCGCCGTCATCGAACTGTGGCGGGAGACCAACGGCCGCCCCGGTCTCCAGCACTCGGGCGACGACGCCGACACCCTGGTCGACGAGTGCACGACCGGCACCGACGGTCGGTGCGTCTTCGAGGAACAGCCGCAGGGCACCTACTACCTCCGTGAATCCCGGGCCCCCGAGGGGTACGTCCCGTCCGAGACCGTCCACGGCCCCTTCGAACTCACCGCATCGGGATACACCGCCACCCTCACCAACCGCCCCGACAAGGAGCACCCGGGCAAGGACCCCGACCCGTGCCACTGCAAGGACAAGGACAAAGGGAAGGGCAAAGGCAAGGGCAAGGGGAACGGCGCGGGCAGGGAGGGAACGAGGGAGCACCACGAGTGGTGGCTCAGCCTCCCGGCCGCCGGGAACACCGAGGCGGACCACCAGGTCCCGCCGCGACCGTGACACCAGCCGTCGGGCGCGCCCGTGAAAAGCAGGGGACGCGAACGGGCCCGCCTGACAGGATCCGGCCATGGAGATCATCGAAGGCGCCGGGACGTGGTCGCCGCCCGCCGGAGGAGCCACCGACTGGGTGGAGCAGCTGCGGACGCCCGACCTGTCGGTGGGGACGTACTGCGTTCCGGCCGGCGGGCGCGACGACCAGAGCCCACACACCGAGGACGAGATCTACGTGGTGACGGCCGGACGCGCGAAGATCGCGACCCCGGACCGCACGGCCGAGGTGGGCCCCGGCGCGGTGATCTTCGTGCCGGCGGGCGAGGAACACCGCTTCGTCGACGTCACCGAGGACCTGACCCTGCTGGTGGTCTTCGGTCCGGCGTACGGCTCCCGTGCGTCGGAGGCGTAGGGACGCGCGCCACGGTCCTACGACGGGACGTCGACGGGCGGCCCCGCGCTGCGCGCGGCGTGCCCCCGCGGTGAGCGTGCTGGGGGTGCGCGACTCCCGTCAGACCTTGCCCCCGTGCTCCACGGTGCGGTGTCCCAGCTGCTGGCTGAACGTGGCGCAGAAGGCGTCGGAGAGCGGTGGCCAGTCCCAGAAGTCGAAGGCGAGGGCGCCCACGGCGAAGCTGCCGTCCCACCGCCACTGGGTGACCGGGACGGAGGCGCCGCAGGCGGGGCAGGGGGCGTTCCCCTCGCCCGTCTCCATCCAGGCGGCGATGCCGTCCCTGAACGGCTGCCAGACCTCGTCCTCCGCCTCGAACTGCTCCGGGTAGTTGATGATCACCGTCGTGCTCTGACACCGCGGGCAGACGGCGAGTTCCGGCGTGTCGACTCCCTGACCGCCGACGTGGTAGTCACGACCGACGACGACGGCCACCGGGCCGGGCAGCCAGTCCGGGTTCGAGGCGTCGGCGACGGCTCGCGCCCAGTTGGGGCCTCGCACGTAGCCCTCGGTCACGGGGTGGCTGAACACCCTGTCGCTGGACAGCTCACGCGTGATCAGGCCCTCGGAGACCATCCAGTCGACCATCCGCTCCGCGAGTGGCCCGGCCTCCTCGCCGGTCACCTCCACATCGACGATCCGCTCGAAGTAGTCACCCATCGTCTCCACCACCTGTCCGGTCACGTTCGGTCGGACAGTGTGCCATCCCCCTCTGACGCCGGGCGGGTTTCCCGTTGCCTCGGGTCGTTTCAGGTGCCGTGTGTCCTGACCGCGCCGCCCGGCGCCCTCCTCCCCCGATCGTTCCTCCAGGGGATAATGCTCGCGTGTCCGGACCTGGGGAATCCGAAGTGCGCCGCGTGGGCGGGTACGTGCTGGAGCGGCGGCTCGGGGCCGGCGCTATGGGCGTGGTGTACCTGGGGCGCAGCGCGACCGGGCGCCAGGTGGCGGTGAAGGTGGTCCGGCCCGAGTACGCGGAGGACCCGCTGTTCCTGGCGCGGTTCCGGCGGGAGGTGGCGGCGGCCCGCAAGGTCAGCGGGGCGTTCACCGTGCCGGTCGTCGACGCGGACCCGGAGGGCTCCCCGCCGTGGCTGGCCACCCAGTACGTGCCAGGGCAGACGCTGGCCGAACGGGTGCGCGACGGCGGCCCGCTCCCCGTGCCGGAGGCGGCGCGGGTGGCCGGGCAGTTGGCGGAGGCCCTGCGGGACATCCATCGGCAGGGCATCGTGCACCGCGACCTCAAGCCGGCCAACGTGCTGCTGGCCCGGGACGGCGCGCGGGTCATCGACTTCGGCATCTCCTGGTCGGCCACCGCGACCCGGGCGCTGACGCACACCGGCGTGATGGTCGGCACGCCGGCGTACATGGCGCCGGAGCAGTTGGAGGGCCCCCGGCGGGTGGGGCCCGCGACGGACGTGTTCGCGCTGGGGTCGGTGGTGGCGTTCGCCGTGACCGGCCACAGCCCGTTCGAGGACCCGGAGTCGGCCGGGCTCGAACCCTTCGCCACCGCCTACGCCATCGTCCACCGGGAGCCCTTGCTCGACGCGGTCCCCGGGGGGTTACGCGAGCTGGTGGCCCGCTGCCTGGTGAAGGACCCGGACGGCCGGCCCTCGGTGCCGGAGGTCCTGGAACTGGCGGCGGACGCCGACAGCCGCGCCGGCGCTCGGCCGCGGCAGCCAGGCCCGCAGGACCCGTCGGTCTCGCCGGTCCCGCAGGACCCGTCGGTCCCGTCGGTCCCGTCGGTTTCGCCGGTCCTGCCGGCTCCGCCGGCCACCCCGAAACACCGCCCCACGCGGCGGCGCGCGCTCCTGGCCGTGGGGCTGGCGGCGGGGGCCACGACGGCGGTGGCGGCCGGGGCGTGGGCGCTCCTCGGCACCCGGGACGGCGACGACGGCGGCGGCGACGCCACCGACGACCGGTCGGACGTCGCGCCCTCGGGCTCCAGCGCGCCGCGCACGCTCACGCCGGTGTGGGAACGCGATCCGGACGTGGGCGGCGAGCTGTCGTGCAACGCGGCCGGCCCGGCGGCCGGGCCGCTGTTCTGCGCCGGGATGGACGACGGCATGATCCTGACACTGGACCCCGCCAGCGGTGACGTCCTGTGGGACCACTCGGCGGTCGGGGCGGACGGCAGCCTCCAGTGGTCGGGCGCCGAGGGGCACGGGGACGTGGCCCTGTTGGCGGCGGGCGGGGTGATCCGGGCGTTCGCCATGGCGGACGGCGCGGAGCTGGCCCAGGCACCGGAACCGGAGTACGGGTGGTTGCTGACGCCCTCGGTGCTGGTGGTGGAACGGGGTGCCGGCCTGGTGTTCCAGGATCCGGCGACGCTCGGTGACGTCGGCAGCCTGTCGGTCCCGGCCGGGTACCTCGTCCGGGGCGTCTACGACCTGACGGCTGGCGTCCTCGTCGAACGCATTCGGTCGGAAGGCCACTCGGCCGTCTCCTACCTCCTGGTGGACGCGCGGGGTGAACCGCGGTGGCCCGCCTGGTCGGCCGAGCCCCCGGACGGGGGTGAACAACTGGACCTCTACGTGGGCGAGGACGACGGCGTGGCGCACTTCCTCGCCGGACCCGCGCCCGAGGACCCGTCCGCGCCCGTGGAGTTCGCCACCGCCGTCCACCGCCTCGCCCTCGATCAGCCGACGTGGACCCGCGTCGCGCTGCCCGGCAGCGGTCCCCACTACACGGAGCACGGCCAGGTGACGTTTTCCGGCGGCGTCGGCTACGCCTACGACGGTGCGGGCACGTTCACCGCGTTCGACGCGGCAGACGGAACGGTGGGGTGGCGCGCGGAGCTCGACATGTCCGGATACCTCTCCGGGCTCACGGTGGCCGGCGAGGTGCTGCTGTTCACCGACCCGGACGGCCGGTTGACCGCGCTGGATCTGGGCAACGGCAGCCTCCGTTGGACCGCCGAGCCGAGCGTGCGGGTGCCCGGCAGCCCGTGGGGAGGGTGGTCCGCTCCCGTCGTCCTCGACGACCGCGTCTTCGCGGTGACCTCGTCCGGCCTCGTGTACGCGGTCGACCTTCCTGACTGAGCAGCTTGGTCGGCCGCTGCCCGGTGCTTCGCAGCTTCGCAGTCGGCCGTTTCGTTCCGTGGGCGATGAGTTTGCACCATCCGGGAGGTCTGTCTCATCGACAGACCTGTCACAGCCTCGTCCGGAGAACGCATGACCACTCACCCGACTGACACCGCTACCGTCGGTTCCCTCAGGGTGCCCGGCGCACGCCTGCACTACGAAGTGCGCGGCGAGGGCCCCCTCGTCGTGCTGGCCGGTGCCCCGATGGACGCTGCGGCCTTCGCCCCGCTGGCCGAACTGCTCGCTACCGACCACACGGTGCTCACCACCGACCCACGCGGGATCAACCGCAGCACGCTCGACGACCCCGAGCAGGACTCGACACCCGAACTGCGCGCCGACGACCTGTCCCGGCTGATCGCCCACGTCGACGCGGGACCAGCCATCGCGGTGGGCTCCAGCGGCGGCGCCGTCAGCGTGCTGGCCCTCGCCCAGACCCATCCCGACCAGGTGCACACCGTCGTCGCCCACGAGCCACCGCTGATCGAGCTCCTGAAGGACCGGGAGCAACTGCGCACCGGGACCGAGGACCTCATCGCCACCTACCTTGCCGGCGACGTGACGGGGGCATGGAGGAAGTTCTTCGCCCAGGCCGACATCACGATGCCCGAGCCCCTGATAGAGCAGTTGTTCGGCGGGGAGCGCGAGCCGCAGCACGTGGCGGACGAGCGCCGCTGGTTCGCGCACGAGATGCGCGCTTCCACCTACTGGCGGCCCGATCCGGCAGTCCTGCGCGCGGCGGCCACCCGCATCCTGGTGGGCGTCGGCGACGACTCCGCCGGACAGCTCTGCGACCGAACCTCCCGCGCGCTCGCTCAGTCGCTGGGCACCGAGCCGACGACGTTCCCCGGCGGCCACACCGGGTTCGTCGAGGCCCCCGACGTCTTCGCCGCCCGCCTGCGCATGGTCATACGCGAGGGCTGAGCCCGGGGGCGAAGAGAACAAGAGACACAGTGGGCCAGGTGCCGACGGCGAGGACGCGCGCCCGCCGTCGGCGCCCAGCCGCGCAGCGGCGGGAGAACGGCGCGGCCGAAGGCCGCTCCCCCGTCCGCCCTGCGGACCGCCTGTGGGCGCCTGCGGGCCGCCTGCGGGCCGTCAAACGACGGCCCACGACGACCAACGACGACCACGACCAGCCGCCCCGTCCGTGTCGGACACGGGTCGATCCTGGCCCGGCAAACGAAGGGTCACATGTTGATCATGTGGCCGGCCAGGCCGTGGATGGCCTCCTTGACGGCCTCGCCCAGGGTCGGGTGGGCGTGGACGTTGCGCCCCACCTCGTGGACGGTGAGGTCCCACTGCTGGGCCAGGGTCAGCTCCGGCAGCAGTTCCGTCACCTCGGGGCCGATGAGGTGGGCGCCGAGCAGTTCGCCGTAGCGCTGGTCGCTGATGACCTTCACGAAGCCCGTGGCCTGGCCCAGGCCGTGGGCCTTGCCGTTGGCGGTGAAGGGGAACTTGACGGTCTTGACGTCGAAGCCGGCGTCCTTCGCCTGCTGCTCGGTGTACCCGAAGCTGGCGATCTGCGGCTGGCAGTAGGTGGCGCGCGGGATCATCACGAAGTCCAGCTCCATGGTCTCCGCGCCCGCGATGGTCTCGGCCGCGATGACGCCCATGGCCTCGGCGGCGTGCGCCAGCATCAGCTTCGCCGTCACGTCGCCGATGGCGAAGATGTGCGGCACGTTGGTGCGGCCCCGGCCGTCCACGGCGATGGCGCGGCGCTCGGTGAGGGCGACGCCGGTGTTCTCCAGGCCGTAGCCGTCGACGCGCGGGGCGAAGCCGATGGCCTGGAGGACCTTGTCGGCCTCCAGGACCTGCTGCTCGCCCTTGCCGTTGGTCACGGTGACGCGGACGGGCGCGGAGGCGTCGGAGTCGTCGATGGCGTCGACGCGGGTGGAGGTGAGGACCTCGATGCCGAGCTTGCGGTACTGGCGGGCGAGTTCCTTGGAGACCTCGGCGTCCTCCAGCGGCACCATGCGGTCGAGGAACTCGACGATGGTGACCTTCACGCCGTAGTTGTGCAGGACGTACGCGAACTCGACGCCGATGGCGCCCGCGCCGGCGATGATGATGCTGCCGGGCAGCTGGTCGGTGAGGATCTGCTCCTCGTACGTCACGACGCGGTCGCTGAGGGAGGTACCGGGCAGCAGGCGGGTGGTGGCGCCGGCGGCGATGATGCAGTTGTCGAACGTGATCGTCTCGGTGCCGCCGTTGCTCAGGGCCACCGAGAGGGTCCGCTGGTCGGTGAAGGTGCCGAGACCGTCGTACTCGGTGATCTTGTTCTTCTTCATCAGGTAGTGCACGCCCGCGACCCGGCCGTCGGCGACCTTGCGGCTGCGCTTGAAGGCCTCGCCGTAGTCGAAGCTGACGCGGGCGCCCTCACCCTCGACGCGGATGCCGAACGTCTGGGCCTCGTGGGTGAAGAGGTGGGCGAGCTCGGCGTTGCGCAGCAGCGCCTTGGAGGGGATGCACCCGACGTTCAGGCACACGCCGCCCCAGTACTTCTCCTCCACGACCGCGGTCCGCAGGCCCAGCTGGCTGGCGCGGACGGCCGCGGTGTAGCCCCCGGGTCCTGCGCCCAGGACGACGACGTCGTAGTGCGTGCTCATCGGTCTCAGTCTCTCCTCGCTGGCGTGGTTCCTGCTCGTCCATGACACCACGCGGGGCGGTGGCGGTGTCCGGGGGGCGGTGGCGGAGCCGTGCCGGGGCGTTGGAGGGTGACAGGTGGTTGTAGGAGACACCGGGCGCTTCACCCAAATGTCCCACATCTGGCATTCGGGTGGCTCGTTGAACGAGTCATGACGGCGCAACCCTATGAGGCGGCCGGGGAGGAAACGATGTTGCTCTCTCCGCAGGAGTCTCGGGAGTTCGAGAGCGAACTGGCGAGGCTGTTGCAGCAGGCGGCCGAGCGCGAGGTCGAACACCGCGGTGAGTACGGGGAGTACGGCGACGCGCGCGACTACGGCGGAGCCGGGGGCTTCGGTGGTGCGAGGACCGTGGGGGGCTACGGCGAGGCTCCCGGCGTCCGTGAGGTCCGTGACGCCCGTGACATCCGTGAGGGTCGGGAAGCTCGCGAGGTCCGTGACTATACGGAGTCGGGCGAGTACGCTACGTACGGCGAGTATGTCGAGTACGGCGAGTACGGGGACTACGGGGAGTACGTCGACCAGGGCGAGACCCGCGAGCACCGCGAACGGCACGAGCAGCGCGAACGGCACGAGCCGCGCGAGCGTCTCGAAGGCCGCGCGCCGCGCGATCCGCGCGACGCGCGTGACCCCCGCGATCCCCGCGATCCCCGCGATCCCCGCGGTGCCGGGGGCACACGGGCGGTGGCCAGCCGGCACCGCCGGCAGCGGCGGCAGCCGCAGCGCCCCCGGCACCGCGTGCGGCTCCGCCTGCGCCTGCCCGGCGCCGACCTCGCGTCCTGGCTGCGGCTGATCAACCTCGTGCTCGCCGCCGTGGCGGCCGTGATCGTCGCCATGCTCAGCGTCCTCGGCGGCGTCATCTCCTACGAGCCCCTGCGCGGCGTGGCCGCGCCCGGCGTGTCGCAGGCGCTGACCGCCTGGTGGCCGCTGCTGGTCTACGGGCCGTGGCTCGTCGCCTCGCTCTCCATCCTCCGCGCGGCCCTCCACCACCAGCACCGCGTGACGCACTCCTGGGTGGTGCTGGTGATCTTCTCCACCATCGCGGTGGGGCTGTGCGCGGCGGAGGCGCCGGACAGCCTGACGGACATGGCGGTGGCCGCGCTGCCGCCGGTCTCGGCGCTGGTCGCGTTCCACCAGGTGGTGCGCCTGATCGGCCTCGTGCCCGCGCCGCGCCACGCCCTTCCCCGCACCAGGGCGCGCGGCTGAGGGCCGTCCCGCGGGCCCCGGCGGATCAGGCCGCGGGCCGACCGCCGGCCGGCCGGTGGGGCCGGGCGGCGGCGGTCGCCGGGTGGGGGGAGCGGCGGGAGATGCCCTTGACGGTGCGGGTCAGCGGCGCGGTCTCCATGCGGTCGATCGCCGGGAGCGCCGCGACACGCGTCGTCAGGTACCTGTACAACGCGGCGCTGTCCGGGCAGACCACGACCGCGCACAGGTTGCTCGGCCCGGTGGTGGCGGCGCAGAACGCCACCTCGGGATGGGTGGCCAGCGCCTCGCCCGTGGCCGCGAGCCGCGCCGGCGCCACCGACAGCCACAGCATCGCCCGGCTGGCGAGCCCGAAGACGCGCCAGTCGTACTCGGTGTCGAAGTAGAGCCCGCCGGTCGCGCGCAGCCGCTCCAGGCGCCGCCGCACGTTCGTGGCCGGCTCGCCGGTGGCCGCCGCCAACTCGCGGACCGGCGTCCGCCCGTCGGGCGTCAGCGCGGCCACCAGCCGACGGTCCGCCTCGGACAGCGGCGGCACCGGCGCGTCGGGGTCGTCGGGGCCCGGCGCCGCGCCGTGCAGCCTCGCGGCCTGCTCGGCGGTGAGCAGCCCTTGCTTGGTCACGAGGCTCATCGACCCGCCGAAGAAGGTGTGCAGGTGGCAGTGGGCGGTCATCCGCACCACCCGCCGGTGGCGCGGCAGCCGCTCCAGCAGCGGCGAACCGCCCTCGCCCTCGCCGCCCCGCACGGCGAGGGTGAGCTCCGCGCCGCCGGAGACCAGGCACACCCACAGCGTGTCGTCGCGGCGCGCCAGCGCCTGGGCCAGGTCCTCGGCCGCCTCCAGTTGGCAGTCCAGCCGCACCGTCCACCACGTCTGCCCCAGCGCCCGGGGGTTCGGCAGGCCGGCGACCCGCAGCCCGCCGTGGGCGCGCAGGCGCGCGTAGCGGCGCGCGACGGTCTGGTCCGAGACGCCCAGCACCTCCGCGATCCGGGAGAACGGGGCGCGGGCGTCGAGCTGGAGGGCGTGGATGACGCGTCGGTCGAGGACGTCGAACGCGCCACGGATGTCGGAGACCATCGCGTCAGAGCGTAGGCGATGTCGGATCGCGCCGATCCGGGGCGTCCGGCTGGGAGCGAGCCGCCGCCGGGCGCAGTCTGGTCGGCATGCGCGACGGAAACGGTAAGTGGTGGCCGCTGGTGGCGGTCTGTCTGGGCAACTTCATGCTGCTGATCGACGTGACGATCGTGATCACGGCCGTGCCGGACATCACGCGGGACCTCGGCGCCGGCCTCTCCGCCCAGCAGTGGATCCTCGACTCCTACGCCCTGGCGCTGGCCGCGCTGCTGATGGCGTTCGGCGCGCTCGGCGACCTCCACGGCCGCCGCCGCGTCTACCTCCTGGGCCTGGCCGGCTTCGCGGCGGCGTCCCTCGCGTGCGGTCTGGCGCCCAGCACGGGGGTGCTGCTCGCGGCACGGGCGGTGCAGGGCGTGGCGGGCGCGGCGATGTTCGCGAGCAACGCGCCGCTGCTGGCCTCCGCCTACCAGGGCCGCGACCGGGCCGTCGCGTTCGGCCTGTGGGGCGCGGTGAGCGGCGCCGGCAGCGCGGTCGGCGTCCTGCTGGGCGGCGTGCTGACCCAGTACCTCCAGTGGCGCGCCATCTTCCTGGTGAACCTGCCGATCTCGGCGGTGGCGATCTGGCTGGCCTGGCGCACGCTGTCGGAGTCGCGCGACCCGGCCGGCGGACGCGTCGAGTGGCCCGCCACGATCGCCTTCACCTGCTGCGCGGGGGCGCTGGTCCACGGCCTGATCCGGGGTGGCGAGGTGGGCTGGGGCGACGGCCTGGCGCTGGCCTCGTTCGCGGGCGCGGCGGCGGCGCTGCTCGTCTTCGTCCTGTTCCAGCGGGGCGCCGAGCGCGCGGGGCGGGGCGGGCTGTTGGACCTGCGGCTGCTGCGCCGGCCGTCGTTCGCCGCGCTCATGGCGGGGGCGGCGGTGCTCAACGCGGCGGCGTTCTCCCACTCGATCTACACCATGCTGTGGCTCCAGGCCGGGCTCGGCCTCAGCCCGGTGCGGGCGGGCCTCGCGGTGCTGCCGCTGGCGGCGACGGCGTTCGTCGTCGCGGCCCTCGGCGGGCGGCTGCGGCTGCTGGACCGTCTCCCACCCCGGGTCCCGGTCGCCGCCGGCGTGCTGCTGATCGGCGTGGGCGTCCTGACCCAGACCGCTGTGGCGGCGGGCTCGACGTGGACGGTGCTGCTGCCGGGCATGACGGTGACGGGCGTGGGCGTGGGGCTCGCGATGCCGGTGCTCGTCTCGGCCGCGCTGGCGGCGGCGCCGCCGGAGCGGGCCGGCATGGCCAGCGGCGCGGTCAACACCTTCCGGCAGCTGGGCTTCGCGCTGGGCGTCGCGGTCCTCGGCACGGTCTTCACGGCGGCCGGCGGGGCGGACAGCCGCGCCGGCTTCGCGGAGGGGCTGGACGCGGTCTACGCGGTGGCCGGCGTGGCGGCGCTGGCGGCGTCGGTCCTGGTCGCGGCCCTGGTCCGCGAGCGGCCTCCCGCCGAGACCACGCGGCCCGGCGCCCCACCGGCGCGGCCGGCGGCCACCGAGCCCCCGCGCCAGGCGGCACCCGCGGAGCCCGGATCCTGACCACCCACGCCGGGTGTGTCCGCGACGGGCCGCCCGGCTCACGGAAGCGGGCACACGCGGCGGGGGAGTCACCCGGCTCGTCGCCTGGCGGCGGCTACCCCCAGACCGCCTCCGCCACGGCCGTGCCGGCGAGGGTGGTGGCGAGGCAGACGAGGACGCTGGCCGCCACGTTGGCGGCGGCCAGCAGGCGGGCGCCCTGCTCGGCGAGGCGCAGGGTCTCGTAGGAGAACGTCGAGTACGTGGTCAACGCCCCGCACAGGCCCGTGCCGACGAGGAGCCTGACCCCGTCGGAGGCGAGGCCGACGTCCGCCGTCGCGGCGCCCGTCAGCAGACCGAGCACCGCGCAGCCCAGGACGTTGGCGCAGAGGGTGCCCCACGGGAGGACGGTGCCGTACCGCAGCTGCACCGCGCGGTCGGTGAGGTACCGCAGGGGCGCGCCGACCATGCCGCCCGCGACCACCAGCAGCCAGCTCACCGGGCCGCGTCCTCGCCGCCGCTGCCGCTGCCGCTGCCGCCGCCGTCGCCGTCGCGGTCGCCGTCGCTGTCGCGGTCGTCCCGCCGGGGGTAGCGAAGCACCTCGACCTCGTCGAGGGTGACCAGCCCGCCGTCCATCAGCGGTTCGAGCTGGGGCAGGAAGCCACGGACCCGGTCGGCCTCGTCGACGATCACGACGGCGACGGGCAGGTCCTCACTGAGCGACAGCAGCCGCGCGGTGTGGACGAGCGCGGAGGCGCCGAAGCCCTCGACGCCACGGAAGACGCTCGCGCCCGCCAGGCCGGCGGCCCGCGCCCTGCGGACGATCTCGGCGTGGACCGGCCGGTGGTGCCAGGTGTCGCCCTCGCCGAGGAACGCCGTCAGCCGCAGGGCCGTGCCGCCGCGCGGCGGCGCCGTCGCTCCCGTCATGCCCGCCCGCCTCCGTCGGTTCCGTCGCCGCCGTCGCCGCCGTCGCGTCCGTTGTCCGCGCCGCCGTGTCGCCGCCCTCGCCGTGCCACCGCCCGCGTCGCCGCCGCCGCGAGCCACACCGCCGACAGGGCCGCCGCGACCGTCGCCGTCAGATACGCGAGCGCGACGCCCGTCCGGCCGTCGACGAGCAGGCCGTGCGTCTCCTGGCTGTAGGTGGAGAAGGTGGTGAAGCCGCCCAGCACGCCCGTGCCGAGGAACGGGCGGACCAGCCGGTGCGCGGCCCACACCTCCGTGATCAGGACCATCAGCACGCCGATGAGCGCGCAGCCGGCGGCGTTGACGCCGAAGGTGGCCCAGGGCCAGCCGCCCTCGGCGGTGGGCCACAGCCGCCCGGCGCCGTACCGGGCGGCCGAGCCGAGGCCGCCACCCGCCGCGACGACGGCCAGCACCGGCGCCTGCCCGCGCCACGGCGACGCTGGTCGCGGCGCGGGCTGGTCCATGCCGGGGATGCTATGTCAGCCGCGTCAGGCGCCCCCGGCCCCGGGCGCCGCGGCGCTCAGACCCGCGTCCACTCGGTTTCGGGTCGGGGGGTCGCGTCCGCCTCCGCCCGGGTGCCCGACGCGGGGGCGACGCCGTGGGCCTGGGCGGCTCCGGGCGCCCGACCCTCGTCGAGCCCTCGCAGCCCGTCGGACCCCGCCCCGGGCACGACGTCCGCCCCGGACCTGGCCTCCGCCCCGGACACGGCCTCGGCCCCGGGCACGACGTCCGTTCCGGACACGGCCGTCGCCCCGGACACGGCGTCCACCCCGGCGCCGGCCTCGGGTTCGAACCCGGACCCGGACCCGGACCCGGCGACGTGCTCCTCGTCCGTCGCGGCCCCGACGCCGCTTCCCGCCTCGGCCTCCGCGGCTCGCCGCGCCCGCGCCAGGGCCCTGCGGCCCCGCCGCCCCCCGCCGCCGCCCCGGGAGCCGCCCTCCACCAGCGCCCCGAGTCCGCGCACGGCGCAGAGCGCGGGATCCTCGGCGACGGACACCGGCATGCCCGTGTTCTCGCGGATCGTGGCGTCGAGCCCCGGCAGCATGGCGGCGCCGCCCGTCAGCATGACGCCGCGGTCGGCGAGGTCGGCGACGAGGTCGGGCGGGCAGCGGTGCAGCACCGCGCGGATCGAGTCCAGCAGCGCGATCAGCGGAGGCAGGATGGCCTTGCGGAGGGTCGCCGGGTCGACCCGCACCGTGCGGGCCAGCCCGGTCGCGACGTCGCGGCCGTGGACCTCGGCCGGCCGGGAGAGGGGCCCGGCCAGCGCCGCGTGGAGAGGGCGGACGGCCTGACTCGGCATGAGCAGCTCGTGGTGGTTGCGCAGGTGCTGTACGAGGGCGCGGTCGATGGTCTCGCCGCCCATCGGCACCTTCTCCGCCGCCACGATCGCGCCGAGTGAGAGCACCGCGACCTGCGTCGTCGCGGCGCCGCACTGCACGATCATCGTCGCCTCCGGCTGCTCCACGGGCAGGCCGCAGCCGATCGCGGCCGTGACGAGGCTGTCGACCAGCTCCACCTTCCGCGCGCCGAGCCCCATCAGTGTCTCCAGCGCGGCGCGGCGGGCCAGCGGGTCGGCGTCGTGGGGGACGCAGGCGGCGGCGCGCAGGAGGGGGCGGCGGCGCCAGGCGCGGCGCAGCTTGGTGCCGACCATCGCGCGCAGCATCCGCTGGGCCATGTCGATGTCGACGACGGTGCCGCCGTTGATGGGGCGGACCACCCGGATGTTGGCGGGGGTCCGCCCCGCCATGCGTTCCGCGGGGGCGCCGACGGCGATCAGCGCGCCGTTGCGGGTGTTGACGGCCACGACTGACGGCTCGTCAACGACGAGGCCGGTGTTGCGGAGGTAGACGCGGGTGCGGGCCGCGCCGAGGTCGGCGGCGAGTGTGCAGCGGCGAAGATGATCAAAACTGAGGGTCATACCCGTCATGCTCGGCGCCCGCCACCCGGAGCGCGCGGTGGAGACCGCCGCCCGGGTGACGGTTCGTAGTCAGCCGGCTACGGGGGCGGGTTCCGGGTGCTCGGGGTGCTCCGGATCGCCGTCGACGCCGCCCTTCACCAGCCGGGCGACGACGTCGCCGCGCCCCTCGCCGGCACCGTTCCCGTCCACACGGCCCCCGTCGCCCCGGCCAGCCGCGTCGTCGTCGAACTGCGTGCGGTACAGCTCCGCGTACCGGCCGCCCGCCGCGAGCAACTCCTCGTGCCCACCCCGCTCCACGATCCGCCCGCCCTCGACGACGAGGATCTGGCTCGCCGCCCGGATCGTCGACAGGCGGTGGGCGATGACGACGGCGGTGCGCCCCGCCAGCGCCTCGGCGAGCGCCTCCTGCACGGCCGCCTCGGAGCTCGCGTCGAGGTGCGCCGTCGCCTCGTCGAGGATCACCACCCGGGGCTGCGCCAGCAGCAGCCGGGCGATCGTCAGCCGCTGCCGCTCGCCACCCGAGAGGCGGTAGCCGCGCTCCCCGACGACCGTGTCCAGGCCGTCGGGCAGCGCGCCCACCAGCTCCGCCAGCCGCGCCCGCGTCAGCGCGTCCCACAGCTCCTCGTCCGCCGCGCCGGGGCGCGCCAGCCGGAGGTTGGCGCGGATGGTGTCGTGGAAGAGGTGACCGTCCTGGGTGACCATGCCGACGGTCCTCCGCAACGAGGCGGCCGTCAGGTCCCGCACGTCCACCCCGCCGACCCGCACCGCGCCCGCGTCCGCGTCGTAGAGGCGGGGCACCAGCTGGGCGATCGTCGACTTCCCGGCGCCCGAGGAGCCGACCAGCGCCACCAGCTCGCCGGGCGCGGCGTGGAACGTCACGCCGTGCAGCACCTGCTCACCGCCGCGCGTGTCGAGGGTGGCGACCTCCTCGAGGGAGGCGAGCGACACCCGGTCCGCCGACGGGTAGGCGAAGTCCACGCCGTCGAACTCGACCGCCACGGGCCCCTCGGGCACGGCGCGCGCGGTCGGCCGCTCCTGGATGAGCGGCGTGAGGTCGAGGATCTCGAAGACCCGCTGGAAGCTGACGAGCGCCGTCATCACCTCCACGCGGGCGCTCGCCAACGCGGTGAGCGGCGCGTACAGGCGGGTCAGCAGCATCGCGAGGGAGACGACCGCGCCGGAGTCGAGGGTGCCGCGCAGCGCGTGGTAGCCACCCAGGCCGTAGACGAGGGCGAGCGCGAGGGCGGAGACCAGGGTGAGGGCGGTGACGAAGACCATCTGGGTCATCGCCGTGCGGATGCCGATGTCCCGCACCCGGGCGGCGCGCTCCGCGAACTCCGCCGACTCCTCCTCCGGGCGCCCGTAGAGCTTCACGAGGGTGGCGCCGGGGGCGGAGAACCGCTCCGTCATCTGCGTGGACATCACCGAGTTGTGGTTCGCGGCCTCGCGGGAGAGGCGGGCCAGGCGGCGGCCCATCCGCCGGGCGGGCACCACGAAGACCGGCAGCAGGAGCAGCGCCAGCGCCGTGACCTGCCAGCTGATGCTGACCATGACGCCGAGCGTGAGCACGAGCATCACGGCGTTGCCCAGCACCCCGGAGAGGGTGTCGCTGAACGCCCGCTGCGCGCCGATCACGTCCGAGTTCAGACGGCTGACGAGCGCGCCCGTGCGGGTGCGCGTGAAGAACGCGACGGGCATGCGCTGCACGTGGTCGAAGACGGCGGTGCGCAGGTCCAGGATCAGGCCCTCGCCGATGCGGGCGGAGAGCCAGCGCGCCAACAGGCCGATCGCCGCCTCCGCGACGGCGATGCCGGCGATGAGGACGGCGAGCGTGACGACGGTCCGCTGGGAGTCGCCGTCCACGATCGCGTTCACCACCCGCCCCGCCAGCACGGGGGTGGCGACGGCCAGCAGCGCGGTGACGACGCTCAGCACGAGGAAGAGGACCAACGCGGGCCGGTGCGGCAGCGCGAACCGCCCGATGCGGCGGAGGGTCTCACGGGAGAACGGCCGCTCGTCGTCCCGGGCGTGGTGGGCGTTGTAGATCTGGTTCCAGGCCGTCATCTCCATGCTCATGACGGGCGAGCGTAGGACCTCAAGCTGACTTGAGGTCAAGGCGGGGTGCCAACGAAGGCCCGCATCCCTCGCGCCGCCCGACCGACAACCCGGCCGTTGACGCACGAGGCGACTGCGCGGCGCCGGTGCTGCGCGTGCCGCGCTGTCCGCGTCGTAGGCGCCCAGCATGCCGGCCAGGCTGCGCGCGCAATCACCGCGCCGGCCGTGCCCGCCGCGCCGGGCGTGCTGCCCGTGAGCCGTGCTGCCCGAGCCGGCCGTGCCACGCATTTCGGCCGCGCCGGGCATGTCCACCACGCCGGGCGCGCCTCGCCTGCCGGTCGCACTGGCCGTGCCGCGCGTGTCGGCGTGTCGCCCGCGGAAACACCGCGCAGCGGTGCCCGCCACACCGGGCGCTCTTCGCACCGGCCGTGCTCACCCCGCTGACCGTGCCGCGCGCGCAAACCGGCGCCGCACCCGCCGTGCCCACCGGGCCCCAGGCGCGCCTACCGTGCCTACGGCGCCGCGCGCCCACCCCGCCGCCCGGGCACAGGCGCCCACCGTGTCCCCCGTGTCGGTTGCCCTGCGCGCGAACACGGTGCCGCGCGGGCCGGTCGCACCGGCCGTGCTCACCTGACCCCGGGCGCGCCTACCGTGCTGGCCGGTCGAACTGGCCAATGTTCACCGTGCCGGCCTTGCCTGCCCGCCGCCCGTGCACAGGCACGCCCTGCCGGCCGCGCTGCGCGCGCGAACACCGTGCCAGCCGTGTCCACCACACCAGGTGTGGCCACCGTGCCAGCCGTGCCGGTCGTACCGGCCATACGGCCTGTGTTGGCCGCGCCTACCACGCCCTACCGCGCCGGCCTCACGGCGCGTACCGGCCGTGCCCCGGTCCGGTCGACCCGCGCCGCGCGCGGAAGCACCGCGTCAGCGGTGCCGGCCGCACCGGGCGTGCCGCCCGCGTCTCCCGCGCCGCGCACGCAAACGCTGCGCCGCCCGTGCCGCACACGCAATCACCGCGCCGCGCGCTGAAGCACCGCGTCAGCGGTGCCCGCCGCACCGGCCGTGCCGCTCGCACCGCCCGCGCCGCGCGCGGAAACACCGCGCCGCCCGCGCCGCGCGTACACGGCGCGGCCGCGCCCGCCGCACCGGCCGTGCCGCCCGCGCCTACCGTGCCTGGAGCACCACCCACACGGGCCCGGTGTCGAAGCGCAGCGGCTCGCCGTCCGGCGTGGTGAACTCCGTGCCGTCGTCCTGGGAGGGCCGCGACCACTCCGCGTCGTACGCCCTGCCGTCCCGCAGCACCGTCGCCGACCCCGAGCCCACCGTCTCCGCGTACGGCGACGCGCTGCCCAGCACGTCGTGGAGGGAGGAGTCGCGGACCGGCACCTGCTGGACGATCACGGTGGCCGGCTCGGCCTCGGCGGGATCGCCGTCGAGGGAGACGTTCCAGTGCTCGTCGTCGCCGTTCCAGGTGAAGCCGAAGTGCGCCGCCGGGTAGGACACCTCGAACTGCCGCGTCCGCTCGCCGCCGCTGTCGGGCGCCTCGCCGAAGCGGAAGCCGATGTCGGACGCGTCGCTCGCGTCCGGCGCCGCCTCGACGAGGGTCGCCGGGTCGGCGTAGAGGTTGTACGGCGCGTCGCGCTCGTCGTTGCGCTCGTAGCCCTCGGGGACGGTGGCCGGCGGCACGAGGTGGAGTTCGCCGCCCCGGGCGGCCTCCTCGTAGACCGGCGTCAGCCTGCTGTTGATGCCCGAGTAGGCGAAGGCCGGGTCGTCGAACTGCTCCAGCAGCTCCAGGTCGGACTCCCGGCCGCTGCGGACCGGGCCGATCTCGTCGGGGTCGTCGGGCAGTTCGCTGGAGTAGACGGCGAGGAAGCGGCTCATGCCGCCCTCGACCGGCTCCACGTACACGATGTCGGCCTCGTCGAGGCCGGTCTGCGGGCGGGCGGCCGGCGCGTTGTCGATCTTGACGGCGAGGACGGGCTCGTCCCCGGGGTCGGTCTCCTCGCCGGTGAACGGCGACAGCTCGCCGCCCCGCGCGTCGCTGCCGTCGCCGCCGTCCGTTCCGCCGTCGTATCCTCCGCCGTCGTCGTCCGTGCAGCCGGCGAGCCCGGCCAGGCCCGTCACCCCCACCATCGCCACCACCCCCAGCGCCGCCCTCGTCCGGGAGCGCTTCCCCGTCACCGACCGCGTCGCGGCCGGCGCCCCCGCCTGCGCGTACGTCGCTCTGTCACGTCGTATATGCGTCATGTCCCCATCACCCCTCGTACTCCCAGTGCACCACGCCGGGGCCTCGGGTGCGAGAGCGAGAAAGAACCTCGAAGAAGGGGGCTCGGCGATGTCGAGAACGCCGTTGCGGCTCCGACGTTCCCCGTGAAAGGCCCCACGGTGGGAACACGGTGGGAACACGGTGGGAACACGGACACCGGCGTCGAGAAGCCTCGACGGTGCCCGCCACGGGTGCCCGACACGGAGACAGAACAGACACAGGACACAGGGAGAGTGGAGCGATGAAGTACATCCTCATGCTGACCGGCACCCAGGCCGACTACGACGCCATGAACGGCAAGGGCTCCCCGAGCGCCCCGGCCTACAGCGAGAGCGACCTGAAGGCCATGTTCGACCACATGAGCGCCCTCAACGACGACCTCTCCGAGCGCGGCGAGCTCGTCGACGGCCAGGGCCTCGCCGAGCCGAAGCAGGCCAGGTACGTGACGGCGTCGGCCGACGGCACGCCCGTCGTGTCGGACGGACCGTTCGGCGAGACCAGGGAGGTGCTGGCCGGCTACTGGATCGTGGACGTCGAGACCCCCGAGCGGGCCTACGAGATCGCCGCCCGCGCCTACCAGTGCCCGGTGCCCGAGGGCACCCCCACCGTCCCGCCCGTCATCGTGCGGCGCGTCGACGAGGCCGAGCAGGCCGGTGAGCTCTGAGCCCACGGGCGCCACGGAACGCGTCGAGGACCTGCTGCGCCACCACACACCGCAGGTCCTCGGCGCGCTCGTGCGGCGCCACGGCCACTTCGACCTCGCCGAGGAGGCCGTCCAGGAGGCGCTGCTCGCCGCCGCCCAGCAGTGGCCGGCCAGCGGCACACCCGCCAACCCGCGCGGCTGGCTGATCCGGGTCGCGTCCCGGCGGCTGACCGACGCGCTCCGCTCGGACGAGGCACGCCGTGGCCGCGAGGCGAGAGCCGTGGCGCTCCAGCCGCCGGGCCCGGCGCGGGCCCCGTCCCGGGACGACACCCTCACCCTGCTCTTCCTGTGCTGCCACCCCCGGCTGACCCCGGCCTCCCGGATCGCGCTGACGCTGCGCGCCGTCGGCGGCCTCACCACGGCGGAGATCGCGCGGGCCATGCTGGTGCCGGAGGCGACGATGGCGCTGGGGGTGCCCCCTCCGGGGGAGCGTCAGCCGCGCGAAGCGCGCCATCCTCGCGGCGGGCGGGCGCTTCACGCAGCCCACGGCGCCGCCAGAGCGCCGGGAGCGGCTCGCCGACGTCCTCCAGGTGCTGTACCTGATCTTCACCGAGGGCCACACCGCCTCGGGCGGCACCGCGCTGCAACGCTCGGAGCTCGCCACCGAGGCGATCCGGCTCGCCCGCGTGGTCAGGGAGCTGCTGCCGAACGACGGCGAGGTCGCGGGGCTGCTGGCGCTGATGCTGCTCACCCACGCCCGCCGCGCCGCCCGCACCGACGCGGCGGGGAACCTCGTGCCGCTCGCCGAGCAGGACCGCACGCTGTGGGACGGGGAGCAGATCGCCGAGGGCGTGGCCCTGGTGGAGTGGGCCCTGACGCGGGCGACGCCCGACACCGTCGGCCCGTACCAGCTCCAGGCGGCGATCGCCGCCGTCCACGACGAGGCGGAGCGGGCCGAGGACACCGACTGGCCGCAGATCCTGGCCCTCTACGACGTGCTGCGTGAGGTCCAGCCGGGCAGCCCCGTGGTCGCGTTGAACCGGGCGGTGGCCGTCGCCATGGTCGACGGGCCGCGCGCGGGGCTCGCGCTGCTGCGGGAGCTCGACGCCGACCCGCGCCTGGCCGAGCACCACCGGCTGCACGCCGTGCGCGCGCACCTGCTGGAGCGGGCGGACGAGCCGCTGGCCGCCAGGGAGGCGTATCACCTGGCGGCCGGTCTCACGTCGAGCGTCCCCGAGCGGCGCCACCTCCAGCTGCGCGCGGCGCGGCTGCGCGAACGCGCCCCGGGGGAACGGGACCAGCGGACCGAACGGGACCAGCGGACTGAACGGTCCTAGCGGTCCTAGCGGACGACGTTGGCCTGGACCTCCGTCACCGGGACGCTCGTCTCCTCCCACGCGCTCTCGAAGGAGTCGGGCAGCCCCTGGGGCTCGACGACCTGTCCGTTCCTCTCGAAGTGGACGTCGTAGACCAGACGGGCACGGGCCGGGTACCCGTCGCGGGAGGCCCGCTCGTAGGTGTGGGTGCACTCGTCCGACTCACTGACGACGAACGCGCAGGTCATCGTCCCGCTGCCGTCGCCGGGTTCGACCTCCAGGCTGTCGGGCTCGGCGACCGCGATCACGCCGCCGGCCGAGGAGCCCGTGATCGAGCCACCGGGCGCGCCGTCGGCCCACCACCACGTGTCGACGTGGATCACGGACTCGCCCGGCGGGCTGAAGGCCAGGTCGAAGGCGGGGGCGTTGAGCTCGCCGTAGGCGATCCAGGCGAGTTCCTCCAGGGAGGGCTGCTGCGGGGTGTACCAGGTCCAGTCGGAGTAGACCGTGTTGCCCTCGCGGTCGTAGCAGACCTTGAAGATGTAGACCGCGTCCGGGTTGGGGGGCTCCCCCGGCCAGGTGTCGGGGGTCGGGTAGACGGCCGAGGGGATGTTCGCCCAGCAGGCGTTCTCGCCCTCGCACCAGGAGTTCGTGGCGCTGCCGACCGTGCTCATGTCGCAGGACGGCTCGCCCGAGCCGTCGCCGCCCTCGCCGTCGCCGGGGTTCTCGTCGGAGTCGCTGTCACCGCAGATGTAGATCAGGCCGCCGCCGCCCGGCTTCTCGACGTAGCAGCTGGGGTCGGAGGGGTCGGCGTGCGCCTGCCCGGCGCCGGCCACCGCTATCAGGCCGATCGTCAGGGCGGCCACCGCCGCCAGGCGCCCGGCGACGCGGAGAAGGCGCGTCGCGAGGGGCGTGCGGGGCGCGAGGGTCACGAGCATGAGATCGTCGCCTCCTCCCGGGGACGCGTCCCGTTGATCAGCCAGCCCTCGTCGGACCGTTCGACGGTGACGATGTGGGCGTGGGGCACGAGCAGGTCCTCGGGCACGACGTCGGGGACGACCTCGCCCTGGTGGACGACGTTCCAGCCGTCCTCGTTCTTGCAGGCCTCGATCGTCGCGGTGTCGCCGTCGACGGCGACCGTGACGGTGTCGATGGTCGGCTCGCCCTCGCGGCGCAGCCCGTTGTCCTTGAAGGTCTGGACGCGGATGACCTCCTCCTCCGCGACGGCGACCGTCGTGATGCCGTCGAAGAGGGTGGCGTCGAGCTCCTCGCCGTTCTCCAGGGCGACCATGGCGTCCCAGTAGTCGGTGTAGAGCTGTTCCAGCGCGGCGGTGTCGGCCGTCGTCTCGCCGTCGCCCTCGGCGTCCGTGGTCGCGTCGGGCTCGGCGGACTCGGTCTGGGCGCCGTCGATGCCGCCGCTCCCGCCCCCGTCCCCGCCCTCGTCGTCGGAGGAGCAGCCCGCGACGGTCCCCGTCAGTGCCAACAGCGCCAGACCGGCCACGGCTCCTGCCCTGATCCGTCGCATTCCAGTCAACGCGATGCTCTTCACGCGCGACACAGTAGCGCGCGCGGAGGAAGCCGGGGGAGGGCGTGAGAGGCGTCCGTGCCAGGGTCGTGACATAGCCCGGCGCGCCGGCGGCTACGGCGTCACAGGACGAACTCGGCGCCGTCCGACGGCACGGCGGCGCCGGACACCTCCACCTCGGCGGCCTGTTTCGAACCCGGGTCGATGGCCGGATTGGTGTTGTTGAGGTGCGTGTACAGCCAGCGGGTCCTGCCGTCGCCGCCCGCGTCGGCGTCGGCGTCGCCGGCCCGACGGACGCGCTCCAGCGTGCCGTCGGGGCCGGTCATCGGGAGGTGGGCCTGGCCGGCGGCGCCCGGCAGCTCCGCGGCGGAGTGGAAGGTGCCGTCCAGCAGCACGAGGTCCGCGCCCGCGACGAACGCGTCGAAGCCGTCGGGCCAGTCGGCCAGGGAGGGCGCGTAGACCAGCACCCCACCGGTCACCGGATCCTCGATCCGGTACGCGACCGTCCACACGCCCGCCGCCACGTCCTCCAGCACGTCCGTCGCGTACCGGGGGCGCCTGGCGCCGACGGGCAGGGCCGTGACACGCAGCCCGCCGACGGCGAAGGGGTGGGCCAGCGGGATCGGCGTCCAGCGCCAGCCGGCGCCGTAGTGGGAGGTGATCCGCCGGACGGGGAACGCCTCGCACAGCGCGGCCAGCACCGAGCGCGGCGCCCACACGGGCATGCCCTCGCCCTCGCGCAGCATCAACAGGCCCATGCTGTGGTCGAGTTCGGCGTCGGTGAGGAAGGCGCCGCGCAGCGGGGTGGCGCGGGTGCCGGCGGGGGGCGCCAGCTCGGGGGTCGCGAGGATCTGGGCGCGGATGTCGGGCGAGGCGTTCAGCAGGTACCAGCCCGGATCGCCGTCGCCGTCGCCGTCCGCGCCTCTGGCGTCCTCGCCGTCGGCGGCGCGCCCGGGGCTGACGGCGACGCAGTCCTGCGTGCGGGGCGGCAGCCCCGGCGCGTCGCACAGGCGGCAGCCGCAGTTCCACTGGGGGAATCCGCCCCCGGCGGCCGTCCCGAGCAGACGGACCCTCATCGCGCCCTCACCTCGCCTGTTCCCGTGTCCGGAGCGTCGCCGTGCCCGTTGACACCGTGCCCGTCGCGGCGTGTTCGCCGCCTCGGCGAGGGATGGTGTCCACCAGCGCGGTGGGGCGACAGGGAGCATACGGGGTCGGTCGCCGCCGCGTCACCGGCGAGCCGGGACGCCTGGCGGCGACCGCCGAGGTCGGTGGCGCGCCGCCCGCGGCCCCGCCTCCGGCGTGCTCACCCGTACCGCGCGAGGAACGCGTGGATCGCGGTCCGGCTGGCCTGTGTCGGGATCCCGCCCCAGTTCCGGTCGAAGTCGTGGTCGGCGTAGGGGAAGTACCGCGCCTGGTGCGGCACGCCGTTGGCGTCGAGGACTCCGGCGAGGGCGCGGGCCTGCTCGGGCGGGACCAGGTGGTCGCTCTCCCCGGCCAGCATCAGCGTCGGCGGCGCCTCGGGCGTGACGTGGCTGACGGGGGAGGCCGCGGCGTAGCGCTCGGGGTGCGAGGCGGGGGTGCCGCCGGTCAGCGCGGCCAGGGTGTCGCGCGCGGTGGCGTGGTCCCCGCCGTCGAACTGGGTCAGGTCCGCCCGCCCGAAGAGCTCCACGACGGAGCGCACCCGCGGCAGCGGCAGCGGGCAGCTGGGACGGAAGCGGGGGTCGGGCTCGGCCGCGGTGCTGGTGTAGCCGACCATCATCGCGAGGTGGGCGCCGGCCGAGCGGCCCATGACGGTGATCCGCTCGGGATCCACGCCGAAGCGGTCGGCGTGGGCCGCGACCCACGCGACGGCGCACGCGGCGTCGCGCACGGTGCTCCGCCACGCGGTGCCCTCGGGCACCTGGCCGACGAGCCGGTAGTCGGCGTCGAAGACGTGGTACCCCTGCTCGGTGAGCCAGCGGTTCCAGTCGGGCGTGGAGCCGCGGTGGCCCGAGCGCCACGCGCCGCCGTGCAGCAGCACCACCGCCGGGCGGCGGTCGGGGCCGTCGGCGGTGGCCCGCGCCTGCCAGACGTCGAGCCGGAGCGCGTGTCCGTCGACCTCGGCGTAGGTGACGCCGCGGTTCGGCCGCGGCTCACCGGAGTTGGGCGTCACGGAGTGGAGCAGGTACTCGCCGAACGAGACGGGCGCGTCCATCTCGCTGGCCGCACGCAGCTGCGCGGCGGTGGGCACCAGCGCCGTCACCCCCGCGAGCAGCCCCGCGAGCGAGGCGGTGACGGCCACGACGGCGCGCCCGCCGTCCGTCTGCGACCGCAGCGCGAGGACCAGCACGACGCTGGCGGCGAGACTGAGGAGGAGCAGGTGGAGCGGGAAGGCCCGCAGCGTTCTGGCGGGCCCTCCGGGCGCGTCCTCCAGGAACATCAGGTACGCCGCGAGCACCCCGGTGGCCAACAGGGCGACCGCGAGCGCGACGAGCACGACCGTTCTCATGTATCGAGCATGCACCTCCGGGTAAGCGCTCTCGGACGGCGTGCCGTCGCCGGGAGGAGGGTCACCCGTGTCCCGGAGGCCCGTCGGCGGGTGCCGGTGCCGGCGTCCGTGCACGTGAGCGCCGGCAGTGAGCCGAGAACTACGGAAAAACTCATGTCGCGTGGCGGGAACCTGTCGGCCGCGACAACCGTCGAAAGGGGGTGATTCACCTCGTGAGAGGGAGCCGACCGCCAGTGACGGCGGGGCAACGTTACGTCGTGCACGTGCATCGGCCCGTGCATATGCACTTGAACGAGGCTATGATCGGCCTTGGTTGAGTCCCATGACCATGCATGGGACCGGTGTTGCACCACTCGCACGACCGGGAGACCCAAGTGCCCGACGCGTACAACGGCATGGCCGCACACGAAATCCGGGGCGTGAAGTGGTTGAAGAGCAGCCACAGCAACTCACAGGGAACCTGCGCCGAGTTCGCCAAGCTGCCCACGGGCGAGGTGGCGATACGTAACTCACGCTTTCCCAACGGGCCCGCCCTGATCTACACCCCCGCCGAGGTGGAAGCGCTGCTGCGGGGCGTGAAGGACGGGGAGTTCGACCACCTCATCGCCTGAATCAACCCCCACGACTCGCTACCCCCACCAGCTCATCGCCTCACCGCTCACCGCACGGAGCCCCCACCCCCACCCCGCCTCACGGCGGGTTCGCACGGAACGGAGCGTCTCATCCGGCGCTCCGCGCGTGGCTCGCGGGGCTGTTCGTCGGTCCGTCCGCACGCCGGGTCCGTTCGGCGATCCCGCGTGCGGTCGGCCCACGGCGGGAACGTGCCGGCCTCGCGCGGGGTGACCACCGTCCGGAGGTCGTTTTGTCGACGGTCGGTCGCGTCGGCATGGCCGGGCGCTTGGCAGCGATCGGCCGTGGTGGGCGGTGATCGGCGTGTTCCGCAGTGGTACGAAAGTGGTTCGTAGCGGTTCGCCGTGGTGTGGGTGGTTGACCGGTCAGCTGATCTTGAAGACCGCCCAGACGACCTTGCCGCGCCCCTCGCCGGCCAGCGGGCGCCAGCCCCAGCCGTCGCTGAAGCACTCCACCAGGTGCAGCCCGCGCCCCGACTCCGCCGCCGGGTCCGCCACCTCGCTCACCGTGCCGATTCTCGGCGCGGCGTCGCTCTCGTCCCGCACGGCACATATCAACCGCCGTGCGTAACGCATCAACTCCAACTCCACCGGTGTCGGCGCCCCGCCGTCCATCGCCCCCGGGTCGTGCTCCTGGCGCCGCCGTCGCATGCCGTGGCGCAGAGCGTTGGTGACCAGTTCCGAGACGACGAGACCGACCGAGTCGAACTGCTCGGAGAGTCTCCAGCCGAGCAGCGTGGTGCGCGCGAAGTCGCGCGCGCGGCGCACCGAGTCCGGCTGCCCTGGCAGCCCGAGGCTCGCGGTGGAGGAGGGAGTTCGCGTGTCCACGGGCGGGAACAGATGCCCTAACTCATCGAGCATGGGCGTTCCTTTGATCCCCATGTCGCGGCACTCCTGGCGTTCGCGGCGGTACTGAAGGTCGTGGAGTTGTCCCGGGGGAACGCGACCGTGATCAACGAGGAGCCCCCGTACCCCGGCGCCACCGGGGGTGACCGGCGGCAGAGTCGTACTGACGCACCGGTTCCGGCGCGCAGGGCTCATGGTTCCCAACGCTTCGCGCAAATGCAAGAGCAGCTGCACGTGCACGAAAAAATTTGATCCATTGTAATCAGGCGGGCACCCATCGGAGCTTGGACATGGCAGACTTCGCACCGTCAGGAGTGGAGGCCTGTGAGCGTATGAGCACTCATCGGACAGCGGAGCAGATGGCAGGCACGGTCAGACCGGGAGACATCACGAGCCTGGAGAGCGGCGCGGGTGCGAACAGCGGCTCGATGGTTCGGCGCATCCTGTTGGGTTCGCAGTTGCGCCGACTGCGCGAGGCGTGCGGCGTCTCGCGCGAGGACGCCGGGTACGCGATCCGTGCCTCCGAGTCGAAGATCAGCCGGATGGAGTTGGGCCGTGTCAGCGTCAAGCAGCGGGACGTCGCCGACCTGCTGACGCTCTACGGCGTGACCGGCGAGGCGGAGCGGGCCCCGTTGCTGGGCCTGGCCAAGTCCTCGATGCAGGCCGGCTGGTGGCACAGCTACAACGACGTCCTGCCGGGCTGGTTCCAGACCTACGTGGGTCTGGAGGCGGCGACGGAGCGCATCAGCACGTACGAGGTGCAGTTCGTCCACGGGCTGCTCCAGACCGAGGCCTACGCGCACGCGGTCATCGTGAGCGGGCACCGCGGCCGCCCGCCGCGTGCCGAGATCGACCGGCGCATCGCGCTGCGGCTCGAACGCCAGAAGCTGCTCTTCTCGGAGTACGCGCCGCGGCTGCACTGCATCCTCGACGAGGGCGCGCTGCGCCGCCCGTACGGCGGCCGTGCCGTGATGGCGGAGCAACTCAAGGCGCTGGCGGAGTTCTCGGAGTTCTCGCGCATCACCCTTCAGATCGCGCCGTTCGCGCACGGCGGGCACGTGGCGGAGTCCGGAGCGTTCACGCTGCTGCGCTTCGCCGAGGACGAGCTCTCCGACCTGGTGTACCTGGAGCAGCTGACCGGCGCTCTCTATCTCGACAAGCGCGACGACGTCTCGGCGTACCAGGGCGTCATGGACGGCCTGGCGGGCGCCGCCCTCAGCCCGGAAGCCACCCGCGACCTGCTGCAGGAGATCCGCACCTCGCTCTAGCGGTTCCGACCCGCACCAGCCCAGCGTTCACCCCCAGGGGCCGGGGGCGCCGGGCTCCGTTCGTCCTGCCGCTCGGCCGCCGCCTCAGGGTCGAGGAGGCGCGCTAGCGGAAGGGGTTGTCCATCCCCTCCGGCAGGACGTCCACCGATCGCTGGCCCTCGCCGGCCATCACGTAGGCCCCGTCCTCCAGCCGCTCGATCAGGCCCCGTGTCCACGCCGCGCTGCTCTCCGCGTGGTGGATCCACAGCCGCATGATCTCGCCGATGTGACCCCAGTCCGCGGGCGTCGTCTGCGGCATCCAGTGCTGGTGCACCTCCTCGCTCCACCCCTCCAGCGCCGCGACCCGCTCGCGCAGCAGCGCGACCGCCTCCTCGCGCGGGAGGTCGACGATGAAGCCGACGCCGGCGGTGAGCACGTCGATCCGCTGGTCGTGGGCGCGCAACGCCTCCCGCAGCAGCTCCAGATAGCTCGCCTCGCCGGCCTCGGTCAGCTCGTACTCCGTGCGCGGCGGTCCGCCGGCGGGGCTCGGGGCGGTCTCATGGGCGTGCAGCAGGCCCTGCTTGGCCATCTGCTTGAGGGCGTGGTAGATCGAGCCCGGCTTGGCGCCCGCCCACTCGTTCGCGCCCCAGAACTCCAGGTCGTTGCGGACCTGGTAGCCGTGGGCCCGGCCGTGCTGGCGCACCGCGCCGAGCACGAGCAGCCGCATCACCGACATCCTCGCCAACCCTTCGTCCCGTGGTGCCTCGGGGACAGCCTCTCACCAACCGGCCGGCCGCTCTTGCTAATCAAGTTTGACTAATGCCCTCCGTCGGCGCTACCCTCCCCGGTACTCATCAAATTTGACTAGTGCGCCCGGCAGGGTGCCCGAAGGGCGGTGACGGGGGATGGCCGACGCGATCCTGGCCGAGTCCCTGAGCAAGACCTACGGCCGCGAGCGAGGCGGCCGGCCCTCAGAGCGGGCCAGGCCGGCGCTCGACGGCCTCGACCTCGTCGTGCCGCGCGGCAGCGTCCACGGGCTGCTCGGCCCCAACGGCGCCGGCAAGACCACCGCCGTCCGCATCCTCACCACCCTGCTCCGCCCAAGCTCGGGCCGGGCCGAGGTCGCGGGGCTCGACGTGGTGCGCCGGGCCGACCAGGTGCGGTACCGCATCGGCCTCCTCGGCAGCACGCAGCGCTCGACGAGCGGCTCAGCGGGCGGGAGAACCTCGACCTGTTCGGCCGGCTCTACCACCTCGGCGCCGCCGGCGCCGCCCGCCGCGCGGCCGAACTGCTGGAGACGTTCGGCCTCACCGACGCCGCCGAGCGACCCGTCACGACCTACAGCGGCGGCATGCGGCGCCGCCTCGACCTCGCCTCCAGCCTCGTCACCCGCCCCGAGGTCCTCTTCCTCGACGAGCCCACCACGGGCCTGGACCCGCGCGCCCGCACCGAGGTGTGGGACGCGGTCCGCGCGCTCACCGGCGCGGGCACGAGCGTGCTGCTCACCACCCAGTACCTGGAGGAGGCCGACCAGCTCGCCGACCGCATCAGCGTCGTCGACGCGGGCCGGGTCGTCGCCGAGGGCACCCCCGGGGAGCTGAAGAGCCTCGTCGGAGCCGACCGCGTCGACGTCGTCGTCCACGACCCGGCGCGGCTGCCGGAGGCCGCCGCCGTCCTGGCCCGCGCCACCGGCGCCCAGGTGGCGCCCACGAGCACCGAGGGCGTCGCCGCCCTCGTCACCGACCCCGACCGCCGGCTGGTCAGCGCCCCCGTCACCGACCGGATGGCCGCGCTCGCCGCCACCGTCCAGGGGCTCGCCGCGGCCGGCATCGACGCCGAGGACGTCGCGCTGCGCCGCCCCACCCTCGACGAGGTCTTCCTCCACCTCACGAAGGAGCCCACGCCATGACCGCCCCGTCCACGGCCCTGCCCGCCCACCCCCCACGCGCCCGGCGGGCGGTGACCGACGCCCTCACCATGACCCGCCGCGGCCTGCTCCACACCCGGCGCGCGCCGGGCGTGCTCGCGGTGGGCCTCGTCTTCCCCGTGATGATGCTCGTGGTCTTCGTCTACTTCCTCGGCGGCGGCATGGCCGTCGACGGCGGCGGCGACTACCGCGACTTCCTCGTGCCCGGCCTGCTCACCCTCACGATGGTCTTCGGCCTGGAGGCCACGATGGTGGAGATCACCAGCGACCTCAACAAGGGCATCCTCGACCGCTTCCGCGCCATGCCCATCGCCCCCTCCGCCGTCCTCGTCGGCCGCAGCCTGCTCGACATGGCGCACTCCGCCGTCTCGCTGTGCGTCATGGTGGGCGCGGGCCTGGCCATCGGCTGGCGCTGGCACGGCACCCCCGTCGAGGCGTTGGCGGCCGTCGGCCTGCTGCTCTGGCTGCGGCTGGCGATGCTCTGGGCCGGCATCTGGCTCGGCCTGGTGGCCGGGCGGGCGGAGATGGTCCAGGCCGTGCAGATCCTCGTCTGGCCCGTCGCGTTCCTCTCCAACGCCTTCACCTCGCCCGACACCATGCCGGGCTGGCTCGGCGCGGTCGCCGAGTGGAACCCGATCTCCGCCACCGCCGCCGCCGTCCGCGAGCTGTTCGGCAACCCGGGCTGGTCCGCGGGCGGCTCCCCGGCCGCCGACCACCCCGTGGTCCTCGCGCTCGCCTGGCCGGTGGCGCTCCTCGCGCTCTGCGTCCCCCTCGCCCTGCGCCGTTACGCGGCCCTCCGCCGGTGACCGGCGCGGCCGGGAGGGGACGGTGGGGCGACGGGAGGGGTGCCGGGGCGACGGATGCCCGCGACGACGAGGGGACACGGGGTGAGTACGCTCGTTGACATGGCCGACGCACCGTACAAGCTGATCCTCCTCCGCCACGGCGAGAGCGAGTGGAACGCGAAGAACCTGTTCACCGGCTGGGTGGACGTCAACCTCACCGAGAAGGGCGAGAAGGAGGCCGTCCGGGGCGGCGAACTGCTGAGGGACGCCGGGCTGCTCCCCGACGTGCTCCACACCTCCCTCCTCAAGCGCGCCATCCGCACCGCCAACCTCGCGCTCGACGCCGCCGACCGGTCCTGGATCCCCGTGCGCCGCTCCTGGCGGCTGAACGAGCGGCACTACGGCGCGCTCCAGGGCAAGGACAAGGCCGCCACCCTCGCCGAGTTCGGCGAGGAGCAGTTCATGCTGTGGCGCCGCTCCTACGACACCCCGCCGCCGGAGCTCGCCGACGGCGCCGAGTGGTCCCAGAGCGACGACCCGCGCTACGCCCACATCCCGAGCGAGCTGCGCCCCCGCACCGAGTGCCTGAAGGACGTGCTGGAGCGCTTCCTGTCGTACTGGTACGACGGCGTCGTCCCCGACCTCGCCGCCGGCCGCACGGTCCTGGTCACCGCCCACGGCAACAGCCTGCGCGCCCTGGTCAAGCACCTCGACGGCGTGTCCGACGCCGACATCGTCGGCCTGAACATCCCCACCGGCATCCCGCTCCTCTACGAGCTCGACGCCGACTACCGCCCCCTGACCCCCGGCGGCACCTACCTCGACCCCGAGGCCGCCAGCGCCGCCATCGAGGCGGTCAGGAACCAGGGCAAGAAGTAACGGCGCGTGACGCCTCCCCGGCAGCCCGTACACTCCAGGTCATGACGGGCGTCGGAGGCTGGGAGGACCGCTGGCTGCTGCCCGGGGAACTGCTCGGCCCCGGGCGGCGGCCCGTGGCGCGCAGCGGCCGCGACTGGGCGGTCGACGTCCTCCTCTTCGCCTGGGCCGTCGGCGTCTGGGTCGTGATGGTCGCCACCGCGGGCCAGCGGGACTACTACGTCCCGGACTGGATGGCCGTGATCGACGCCCCGTTCGGGGCGCTCGCCTGCGTGGCGCTGTGGTGGCGCCGCCGGTTCCCGCTGCTCCTCGCGTGGGCCATCGTGCCGGTGGCCGGCTTCTCGTACACGATCTTCGGCGCGCTGACCGTCATCCTCCTCAACCTCGGCCTGCGCGTCCCCATCCGCCGGGCCCTGCCCGTCCTCTGCCTGAACATCGTGGTCGCCCTGCCCTACATGGTGATCTACACCGTCCCCAACGAGGGCGGCTGGATCACGGCGGGCTTCGTCTTCGCGTACTACCTGTTCTTCTTCGCCTGGGGCACCGGCATGCGCGTGCGCCGCCAGCTCGTGGCGCGGCTGCGCGAGGACGCCGAGCGCGAGCGCGCCGAGCACGCCAGGCGGCTGGCCGACGCCCGCCGCGCCGAGCGGGAGGCCATCGCCCGCGAGATGCACGACGTGCTCGCCCACCGGATCTCGCTGCTGTCGGTCCACGCGGGCGCCCTCGCCTACCGCACGGCCCCCGTCGCCGAGCGCCGCGGCAAGGCCCTCACGGGCAGCGAGGTCAGCGACAGCGCGCAGCTCATCCGCGACACCGCGCACCAGGCGCTGGAGGAGCTGCGGCAGGTGCTGACCGTGCTGCGCGGCGCCGAGGACGCCCAGGGCGCGGCGCTGCCGCGGATCGCGGACGTGAGAGGGCTGGTCGCGGAGGCGGAGGAGGCCGGGCAGCGCGTCGTCCTCACCGAGGCGTACGACGTCGAGGCGGCCGGCTCCCTGCGCGGCCAGGTGCAGCGCACGGCGTACCGCGTCGTGCAGGAGGGCCTGACCAACGCGCGCAAGCACGCGCCGGAGGCAGAGGTGGCGATCACGCTGGAGGGCGGCCCCGAGACGGGGCTGGTCGTCCGGGTGCGCAACGCGCTGCCCGCGGGCGCCGCAGCGGCGGACATCCCCGGCGCGGGCGCCGGGCTCGCGGGCCTGGAGGAGCGCGCCGTCCTCGACGGCGGCACCCTCCGCCACGGCGCATCCGGGGGCACGTTCGAGCTCCTCGCCCGCCTCCCCTGGGGCGGCTAGGCCCTGTCGGCAGTCGCGGGCGCTCCGACACGGGCGCCTCCGTCACAGGCGCGCCACCGCCGGGGGCCGACGGACGACGGGACCCCTCCCGCGCGGTCGGGGGCGCGGAAGAGGTCCCGTGCTGTCACGCGGCCGTGCGCTCAGACCGACGGCGGACCGTGCCGCCGCCGGGCCCGCTGGCCGCAGTCGTAGTCGCAGTCGCGGCCGCTAGCCGCAGCCGCCGCCGCACTGGCAGGAGCCGCCGGACTGGCAGCCGCAGCTGCAACCTGAGCCGCAGCCGCAGGCCGCCACGAGCGGCAGCGGGCGCCGCCCGCCGGCCGGCGGCGCGACGGTCGCGGGGGTCGGGGTGGGGGTGTCGTGTGGGGTGGGTGAGGCAGCCACGAGAACCTCCTGAGTCCAGGCGAGCGGTTCTCCGCCCGCCACCCCCATTTCACGCCCTCTCCGCCACGGACTGTCAACGGAGCACGACCGGCGCGCGCGAGGCTCGGGGAGCACGGCCGTGTCGCGCTCCGCAGAGCCTCACGCCGAGCCTCACGCCGTCTCCTCCGGCTCCGGCACGAACTCGTCGGCGTGCTCCCCGGTGACCAGGAAGACCACCCGGCGCGCGATCGACACCGCGTGGTCGGCGAACCGCTCGTAGTAACGGCCCAGCAGCGTCACGTCGACGGCCGTCTCCACGCCGTGGTTCCAGCGGTCGTCCAGCAGGTGGTTGAAGAGCGCGCGGTGGAGCGAGTCCATCGCGTCGTCGTCCTCCTCCAGCTGCATCGCCAGCTCCACGTCCTTGGTGATCAGCACCTCCGTGGCCTTGGCCATCAGCCGCTGCGCCAGCTGGCCCATCTCCAGGATCGTCGCCGACAGGTCGCGCGGCACCGCCGAGTCGGGGAAGCGCAGCCGCGCCACCTTCGCCACGTGCTGTGCCAGGTCGCCGCAGCGCTCCAGGTCCGCGCTCATGCGCAGGCTGGTCACGACGATGCGCAGGTCCGTCGCGACCGGCTGCTGCCGCGCGAGCAGGGCTATCGCGTTGTTCTCCAGCTCCCGCTGCATCTCGTCGACCTTCTCGTCGCCTTCTATGACGTTCTCGGCGAGCTTCAGGTCGGCGTCCAACATCGCCGTCGTCGCCCGGCCGATCGCCGAGCCGACGAACCGCGCCATCTCGACCAGGCTGTCCCCGATCGCGTCGAGCTCTTCGTGGTACGCGTCACGCATGCCCCTCGTCCTTCCTCCACCCGGGCCACCCGGGCCACCCGTCCTGTCCCGACCCCGCCATTCCATCAGGTCTCGCGTTCGCGTGTTCGAGACCGGCGAGCCGTCTCCCAGGCTCCATCCGGCCAAGTGAACCGTCGTTGTCGGCAAGGTGAACTCTCGCGGGCGGCCGGACGAGCATCTTCAGTCACACCTGTGGCCAACGAGCACGCCCCGCATAACCTGAGGATATGGACGTGAACGCGGCGGTCGCCGCGGTGGCCGCGATCGCCGGGGTGTGCACCGGCGTCATCGCCATGCTTGCATTCCGCGTCAGCGAGCGCGAACGCACGCGTCCCCTCCGCACTCCGCTCACCATGGACGCCGACTCGTCGCTGCCCCCGGGCGTCGACACCGTGCTGTCGGTGCTGCGCTCCTCCGCGGTCGTCCTCGACGAGTCCGACGCCGTGGTCAAGGCCAGCTCGGCCGCGTACGCCCTCGGCATCGTCCGCGGCGGCCGGCTGGCCGTCGAGCCGATGCTGACCATGGCGCGCGACACCCGCAGGGACGGCGAGATCCGCCAGGCCGAGCTCGACCTGCCCCGCCGGGGCCGCGCCCCGGGCCGCGCCGGCGCGGGCGACGTGCTCGCCGTCTCCGCCCGCTCCGCGCCCCTCGGCTCCCGGCTGGTGCTGCTGCTGGTGGAGGACCTGACCGAGGCCCGCCGCATCGAGGCGATCCGGCGCGACTTCGTCGCGAACGTCAGCCACGAGCTGAAGACCCCGGCCGGCGCGCTCTCGCTGCTGTCGGAGGCCGTCCTCGACGCGGCCGACGACCCCGAGGCCGTCACCCGTTTCGCCGGCCGGATGCAGAACGAGGCCACCCGGCTGACCAACCTCATCCAGGAGCTCATCGACCTCTCCCGGGTGCAGGACAACGCCGGCATGCTCAGCCACGCCGAGCTCGTGCCGGTGGACGAGCTCGTCAGCGAGGCCATCGACCGCTGCCGGCAGCAGGCCAGCAGCAAGCAGATCCCCATGGCCTCCGGCGGCACCGAGGGCCTCGCCGTCTGGGGCAACCGCAGCCAGCTGGCCGCCGCCCTCGGCAACCTCGTCGAGAACGCCGTCACCTACAGCCCGCCCCACACCCGGGTGGCGATCGCCGCCGCCCGGGTCACCTCCCGGGGCGGCGACATGATCGAGATATCGGTGACCGACCAGGGCATCGGCATCCCCGAGACCGACCGGGAGCGCATCTTCGAGCGCTTCTACCGCGTCGACCCGGCACGCTCCCGCACCACGGGCGGCACCGGGCTCGGCCTGGCCATCGTCAAGCACGTCGCCGCCTCACACGGCGGCGAGGTGCAGGTGTGGAGCGCCGAAGGCCAGGGCTCCACCTTCACGCTGCGGCTGCCGGAACCCGGCAGCGCGCAGGAGCGGCAGCGCGCGGCCCGTCGCAGGCGCGACGGGCTCGGCGGTGCCCTCCACGAACCGGCCGACTTCCCCGACGACACCAGCGACGACGCCAGCGCCGATGCCGACGCCGACGAGGATCCCGGCACGTCCCCGACCCGCGCGACCTCTACCCCTGTCCCCTCCACCACCCGCACCCACGATCCTGCCCGGGAGGTCCTCCCGTGACCCGAGTGCTCGTCGTCGAAGACGAGGAGTCGTTCAGCGACGCACTGTCCTACATGCTCCGCAAGGAGGGTTTCGAGGTCGCCGTGGCGGCCACGGGGCCCGAGGGGCTGGACGAGTTCGAACGGAACGGCGCCGACATGGTGCTGCTCGACCTGATGCTGCCCGGCCTGCCCGGCACCGAGGTCTGCCGCCAGCTGCGCAACCGATCCAACGTCCCGGTCATCATGGTGACCGCCAAGGACAGCGAGATCGACAAGGTCGTCGGCCTGGAGATAGGCGCCGACGACTACGTGACCAAACCCTTCTCCTCGCGGGAGCTGGTGGCGCGCATCCGCGCGGTGCTGCGCCGCCGCGGCGAGACGGACGAGGAGGCCCCCGCCGCCCTGGAGGCCGGCCCCGTGCGGATGGACGTGGACCGACACGTGGTCACCGTCTCGGGACGCAAGGTGGACCTGCCGTTGAAGGAGTTCGACCTGCTCGCGATGCTGCTGCGCAACGCCGGGCGCGTGCTGACCCGGATGCAGCTGATCGACCGGGTCTGGGGCGCGGACTACGTGGGCGACACCAAGACGCTCGACGTCCACGTCAAGCGCCTGCGCGCCAAGATAGAGCCGGACCCCGGCGCCCCCCGGTACCTGGTGACCGTCCGGGGCCTGGGATACAAGTTCGAACCCTGACGGACCGCTCCCGAGGAGGTACTCCGACGGAGCAGACCCGACGAACGGCCGCGCCGCCCGTCCCCCCGGAGGTTCGGAGGGGCGGGCGGCGCGGGTGTCCAGGGGTGTCGGACGCGGACGTGGGTGGGCGTCAGGGCTGGGTCGTGTCCCCGGTGCCGCCCTCGACGCCGCCGTCGGCCGCCTCGTCGGGCGAGGTCTCCGTGCCGTCGGCGTCAGCGTCGGCGTCGGGGTCCGTGGCGTCCGGGTCGGCCCCCGTGCCCTCGGTGCTCTCGGTGCCTTCCGTACCTTCGGTGCCTTCCGCGCCCTCGGTGCCTTCCGTGCCCTCGGCCGCGCCCTCGTCGGTGCCCTCGCCCGGCGTCTCGTTCTCCGTCTCCTCGGGCAGCGTGGGCTCGGGCTCCGGCTGCGCCGGCACCCAGTCGGCGAAGTGCTCGAACTCACCCGTGGTGCCGACCACACGGGCCCGGAGCCCGATGCCGCCCGTCTCGCTGAGGTCGAAGACGAGGCGCTGCGCGTTGCCCAGCCGGATGTCGCCTGCCGCGGGGTCGGCGATGACGGCCGAGGCGTTGCCCTCGCCGCCGATCGCGAGCTCGCCGCCGGCCGGGACCACGAGGGTGCCGCCGCCGTCGGAGGAGGTGAGCTCCACGCGCTGGCCGGTGCCCGGGAGGTTGATCGCCTCCAGGGTCTGGTCGCGCGCCCCGTCGTTGAAGAGCCGTGCGTTGATGCCGGCCAGGCCCTGGCCTTCCTCCGTCACGACGACCGTGACGTTCTGCACCTTGATGTCCTCGACCTGGGCCCAGGCCTGGTCGGGCTCGACCTCGTTCGTCTCGGCGTCGGCCCCGGCGCCACAGGCCACCAGGGCGGCGAGGGAGAGGGCGACGGTGGCGGCGCTGATGCCGCGTCGAAGGCTGCTGCTCACGGCGCCACAGCCTACCCACCGTCCCCGGCGCGGCGACGGCAGGGGGCACGCGCGCCTGGCGGCGCCCCAAGTATTAGGACAAAACGGTCATTCGTGACGTTGGTCCGAACGTCTCGCCCTGCTTTCCCGCGTAGATCCACTGAGATTCCAGCTCCGGCCGGGTTCGCCTCAAGTGCGCTCCCACCTGCGAATTCCCGTCGTCCACGTGTTCGCGAAGCATGGTTCGGGCGCGGTTGTCAACCCCCAAGATGTGGTCTGACCTGCGAAAACGCCATTCAAAGGGGTGGCCTGTCGTGTTACCCTGGAAAGCCACGGAAGGGGTACCTGTCACATGACGTTCAAGGTTGGCGACACCGTGGTCTATCCCCATCATGGGGCCGCGCTGATCGAGGCGATCGAAACGCGATGCATCAAGGGCGTGGACAAGACCTACTTGGTACTGAAGGTCGCTCAGGGCGATCTCGAAGTGCGTGTTCCCGCGGAGAACGCCGAACTCGTCGGCGTGCGCGATGTGGTCGGTCAGGACGGTCTGGACCGGGTCTTCGAGGTGCTGCGCGCCCCGTACGCCGAGGAGCCCACCAACTGGTCCCGCCGGTACAAGGCAAATCTGGAGAAGCTCGCCTCCGGCGACGTCATCAAGGTCGCTGAAGTGGTGCGTGACCTGTGGCGCAGGGAGCGCGAGCGTGGTCTGTCCGCGGGCGAGAAGCGCATGCTCGCCAAGGCGCGGCAGATCCTCGTCAGCGAGCTGGCGCTGGCGGAGAGCACCAACGAGGACAAGGCCGAGTCCCTCCTGGACGAGGTGCTCGCCTCCTGAGCCCCAGCGGACTCAGGCATCAGCCACCACACACCACCTCCACTCACACCGTCGAGACTCCGACGTACCGTGCGCCACACTGACGTGCGACAACGTGCCGCAGCGCCCGAAGGCATCACCCGTGCCGTCTGGGCGCTGCGGCATGTGCGGATCGTGCCGCGAATCGTTCCTGAGCTCCCCCTTGAAGGGGTGCCGGGACCGTGCCGCCCATGAGGGCGGGCCCGCGATCGGCTGTCACGGAAGGGGCCGATCGGAAGTGGTGCCCGGCACGCTCTGGCCATACCCAATACCGCCCACGAAACAAACCTGTACGCCCCACCGATGTCAGACACCCCACAGCCAGCGGCGGCCCCGACGGGGCCGACACGCCCGGGACACTCCGGCGAGAACCAGCGAGAACCGGGAGCGCCGTCGTCGGCGGGCCCGGATGAGCACGGAAGGATCGGGGAGATCGGCGACAACGGCGAGAACGGTCAGCGGGACGACGGGCGGCCCTGCCGCACCGCCGTGGTCATCCCGGCGGCGGGCCGCGGCGTCCGCCTCGGGCCCGGCGCGCCGAAGGCACTCCGCCAGTTGGGTGGCATGCCGATCCTGGTTCACGCCGTGCGCGCCATGGCGAGGGCGAGGACCGTCTCCCTGGTCGTGGTCGTGGCCCCGCCCGAGGACGCGGACGCGGTGCGGGTGATGCTGCTCGACGAGCACCCCCCGCCGCCGACCGCGCAGCCCGTCGACCTGATGGTCGTGCCCGGCGGCCGGACCCGGCAGGAGTCCGTCAGCCGCGGCCTCGACGCCCTGCCCGACGACGTCGGGGTGGTGTTGGTGCACGACGCGGCGCGCCCGCTCGTCCCCGTGGAGACGGTGGACGCCGTCGCGTCCGCCGTGCTGGCCGGCGCGCCGGCGGTCGTGCCGGCGGTGCCGCTGGCCGACACCGTGAAGCGGATCGCGGCGCCCGCCGCGCGCCAGGGCGACCCCGAGTCCGTCGTGAGCACGCCCGACCGCTCGCTGCTGCGCGCGGTGCAGACCCCGCAGGGCTTCGACCGCGCGACCCTCTGCTCCGCCCACCGCGAGCTCGCCTCCGGCGGCCCGGCCGAGGGCGCCACCGACGACGCCGGGATGGTGGAGCGGCTCGGCGTCCCCGTGGTGCTGGTCCCCGGGCACGAGGAGGCGTTCAAGGTGACCCGACCGCTCGACCTCGTGCTCGCCGAGGCCGTGCTCGCCCGCCGCAGGATGACCGATGGCTTCTGACGCCGCTGCTTCTGGCCCCGCCGTTTCCGATCCCGGCGCCTCCGGCCCCGCCGCTTCCGCCGGCCGCCGGGACGGGGCCGCCCCGTTCCCGTCCGCGCCCCTGCCCCTGCCCCGCGTCGGGATCGGCACCGACGTCCACGCCTTCGAGCGCGGACGTCCGCTGTGGTGCGCCGGCCTGCTCTGGCCGGAGGCCGAGTACGGCCTGGCGGGACACTCGGACGGCGACGTGGCCGCCCACGCCGCCTGCGACGCGCTGTTCTCCGCCGCCGGCCTGGGGGACCTCGGCGCGCACTTCGGAACGGACCGGGTCGAGTGGTCCGGCGCCTCCGGCACCGCGCTGCTGGCCGAGGCCGCCCGCATCGTCCGCGCCGGGGGCTTCGCGATCGGCAACGTCTCCGTCCAGGTCATCGGCGTCCGCCCCAGGATCGGCTCCCGCCGGGAGGAGGCGCAGCGCGCCCTGTCCGAGGCGGCCGGCGCCCCCGTCACCGTCTCGGGCACCACCACCGACGGCCTCGGGCTCACCGGACGCGGCGAGGGGCTGGCGGCGATCTCCACGGCGCTGGTGCTGCCGAGGTAGCGTGAACGCCGGGCCCGCGCTGGGGCCCCAGGGGCCTGACGTTCACGGGACGACCGGTGCCGGCCGGTGGACCACCGACCGGTGCGGCCGTCTTCCGAACGACCCCGCCGAACGACCCCGCCGAGCGACCCATCGCAACGACAGCCGAAAGGTGCACCGTGGCAGCGGTACTCTCCGACAGCCTCAAGACCCTGCTGGACGAGAAGGTGTTCGTCACCCTCTCCACCATCCAGCCCGACGGCAGCCCGCAGTCCTCCCCTGTCTGGGTGAAGCGCGAGGGCGACGAGCTGCTCATCTCCACCACCCAGGACCGGCGCAAGTACCACAACCTGGAGCGCGACCCCCGTGTGACGGTCGTGGTCGTCGACCCGTCGAACCCCTACGGCTACGCCGAGATCCGAGGCGACGTGGCCATGACCACCGACGGCGGCCCCGAGCTGATCGACGAGCTGGCCCGGAAGTACGTCGGGGTGTCCTACGCCGAGTTCAACCCGCAGGCCGCCCAGGACGCGCCGCGCGTCGTCCTCCGCGTCAGGCCCCGCAAGGTCGTCGGCCGGATCTGACCCCCGCGCGCCCCGTCCCGCGAGGGCCCGGCCCCCGCGTCTCCGCGGCCGAAACGCGGGGCGCGGGAGCCTGGCCCGGCCGACTACCCTGGTGGCGTGACCCTACGTCTGTACGACACCAGCGCCCGGCAGATCCGTGACTTCACCCCGCTCACCGCGGGGCGCGTCTCGATCTACCTCTGTGGTGCCACCGTGCAGTCCGCTCCCCACATCGGTCACATCCGCTCAGGACTGAACTTCGACATCCTGCGCCGCTGGCTGACCCACCGCGGCCTGGACGTCACCCTGGTGCGGAACGTCACGGACATCGACGACAAGATCATCGCCAAGAGCGCCGAGCAGGGCCGCCCCTGGTGGGCCATCGGGCACGAGAACGAGCGGGCGTTCAACGCCGCGTACGACGCCCTCGGCTGCCTGCCCCCGACGCACGAGCCCCGCGCGACGGGCCACGTGCCGGAGATGGTCGAGATGATGCGCACCCTCATCGCCCGCGGCCACGCCTACCCGGCCGAGGGCAACGTCTACTTCGACGTGCGCAGCTTCCCCGCGTACCTCTCCCTGTCCAACCAGGACCTCGACCACCTCCTCCAGCCCTCGGGCGAGGGCGAGACCGGCAAGCGGGACCCGCGCGACTTCGCGATGTGGAAGGCCGCGCGTCCCGGCGAGCCGAGCTGGGAGACCCCGTGGGGTCCCGGCCGCCCCGGCTGGCACCTGGAGTGCTCGGCCATGGCCCACCGGTACCTCGGCCCGGCCTTCGACATCCACGGCGGCGGCATCGACCTCGTCTTCCCGCACCACGAGAACGAGATCGCCCAGTCCCGCGCCTTCGGCGACGACTTCGCCGCGTTCTGGATGCACAACGCCTGGGTCACCATGGCCGGCGAGAAGATGAGCAAGTCCCTGGGGAACTCGGTGCTCGCCTCCGAGATGGTCAGGCGCTGGCGCCCCCTGGTCCTGCGGTACTACCTGGGCACCCCCCACTACCGCTCGACCATCGAGTACAGCGAGGAGGCCGTGGCCGAGGCGGAGGCCGCCTTCCACCGGGTCGAGGGCTTCCTGCGGCGCGCCGTCGAGCGGGTCGGCCCCGTCGAGCCCGCGCCCGAGGTGCCCGAGGAGTTCGCCGCCGCCATGGACGACGACCTCGGCGTCCCGCAGGCGATGGCCACCGTGCACGCCACCGTCCGACAGGGCAACGCCTCGCTGGCCGAGGGGGACAAGGAGTCCACCCTCGCGCAGGCCGCCCAGGTGCGGGCCATGCTCGGCGTGCTGGGCATGGACCCGCTGGACCCGTCGTGGGCGGAGGCCGGGGCCGACGGTCCCGGCGGCGGCCGGGCCGCCGCGCTCGGCGAGGCCGTCGACACCCTGGTCGGCCTGGTCCTCACCCAGCGCGAGGCCGCCAGGCAGCGCAAGGACTACGCCACCGCCGACGCCATCCGCGACGAGCTCACCGCCGCCGGCCTCGTCATCGAGGACACCCCCACAGGACCCCGTTGGGAGCTGGCCTGACGCCCCGAGGGCTCACGCCCTGAGCGCGCTCCCGTCCCGCACTCCACGAACCAGAAGGACCACCACGCCATGCCAGGCAACAGCCCGCGCCCCGGACGGCGCACCTCGCAGAAGAAGGGCGCCACGAAGGGCAGCGGCGGCAAGGGCCGTCGCTCCCTGGAGGGCAAGGGCCCCACGCCGCCCGCCGAGCGGCGGCCCGGCCACGCCAAGCAGCGCGCGGCCCAGGCCAAGGCCAGGCGGCAGACCGGCGCGCGGCAGCGGGGCGGCCCGCAGCGCGGCACCTCCGAGCTCGTCGTCGGCCGCAACCCGGTCCTTGAGGCGCTGCGCGGTGGCGTCCCCGCCACCACGCTCTACGTGCAGCAGTTCCTGGAGAGCGACGACCGCGTCACCGAGGCCGTGAAGCTCGCCATGGAGCGCGGCGCCGGGGGCGGTAAGGGCGTCAACCTGCTGGAGGCGCCCCGCGCCGAGCTCGACCGCATCACGGGCGGCCTGAACCACCAGGGCCTCGTCCTCCAGGTCCCGCCCTACGAGTACGCGCACCCCGACGACCTGCTCGCCGACGCCTTCGACGCGGGGCAGCCCCCGCTGGTCGTCGCCCTCGACGGCGTCACCGACCCCCGTAACCTGGGCGCCGTCGTCCGCTCCGCCACCGCCCTCGGCGGCCACGGCGTGGTGGTCCCCGAGCGCCGCGCGGCCGGCATGACCGCCGGAGCGTGGAAGACGTCCGCCGGCACGGCGGCGCGCACGCCCGTCGCCCGCGCCACCAACCTCACCCGCGCGCTCCAGGCGTACCAGAAGGCCGGGCTGATGGTGGTGGGCCTGGCGGCCGACGGGGAGCGCGAGATCGGGGACCCCGAGGTGGCGGAGCTGCTGGCCGGCCCGGTCGTCGTCGTGGTCGGCAGCGAGGGGCGCGGCCTGTCGCGGCTGGTCGGCGAGACCTGTGACGTGTTGGCCCGCATCCCCATGCCGGGCGGCGCGGAGTCGCTCAACGCGGGTGTCGCCGCTGGCATCGTGCTCCACGAGACGGTCCGCGCCCGGCGGCGCGGCGGCCGGGCCTGACGCGCGCGGCGGGGCCCCACCGGGCGGGTGACGAGGGCCCGATCCGCCGGTGGGGCCCTCGTCGCGTCAAGGCAGTGTCTTAAACCTCTGTCACTCGGTTAGTTGAGTGTGGAGACCAGAACGCCCCGCGGAGCGTCCCGCGGCATGCCGATGGCCGAGCCCGAGCTGAACACGGTCAGGGTGCCGTGCGACCCCGCCCAGGTTGTCGTGAATCACGTCAGCTTTCGGGTGGAGCTGCCCACCGAGCCCGTGACCACGCCGCTGCCCCAGTTCGCCGCCCCGGCCCCGGCCCGGCGGCGTCCGCTGGTGTGGAGCGGGCGCAGCGCGCCGGGCGACCCGGGCGCCAGCGCGCTGCTCCAGGCGGTGCGCGGTGCCGGTGCCGGGGTGGGGGCGGCGGCGGGCCGGGCCCCGGCGAACCCCGACGCGGTCGCCACGCAGCTGCTGCCGCGCGTCCCCGCGGCCTCCTCCGCCACCGCCACGGTGCCCGCGCCCTCGCCCGCGGCCGAGCGCGGCGTCACGGTGGTCGGCCCCCGCCCCCCGCGCGCGGTGGAGGAGACGCGCCGCATCCCCGTCGTCCCGGCCGCGGGCGGCGGCACCGGGCGCGGCCGGGACGACGGCGAGCACCCGGGCCACGGGGACCGGGACCGCCGGGACCACCGCCGTTCGGCCGCGGACGACGGGCGGTCGCCCCACAGCCGGGCGCGCGAGCGGGAGCGCCGCGGCCGCTCGCGGCAGCCGTATCATCCGGACCGTCGGATGAGCCTGGGCCTCGTGCTGCTGCCCCTGCGCCTGCTGCTCGGCTTCATCGCCCTGTCCGCCGGCATGGGCAAGCTCACCGACCCGGTGTACTTCGACGGCGGCGAGCGCGGCTCCCTCTCCTCCTGGCTGAACGGCCTCACCCCCTGGTCGGTCGCGGGGCCGCTCCACGACTGGGCGCTGGCCCACCCCGTCGGCGCCGGCCTCGCCGTGGCGTTCACCCAGATCATCGTCGGCGTCCTCACCATCGCCGGCCTCTGGCAGCGGCTGGCCTCCGGCGTGGGCATCGTGCTCTCCCTGGCGCTGCTGGCCACCGTCAGCTGGCAGCAGGTCCCGGCGTACGACACCCCCGACGTCATCCTGCTCGCCGCGTGGAGCCCGCTGCTGATCGCCGGCGCCCCCGTGTACTCGCTCGACGCGCGCCTCGCCGGCGAGGCGTGGCGCACCCTCGGCCCGCGCGCCACCCTCGGCGAGCTGCGCCACCGGGTGCTGCGGCGCGGCGCCGCCCTGGCCACGCTGCTGTTGGGCCTCGCCCTGCTCATCGGGTCGATGCTGGGCAGCGCGGTGCGTTCCTCCCACATCCCCCACGTGCCCGAGCCGGGCGAGCCGCCCACCAACCACCTGCCCGGCGAGCCGCTGCCCGAGGACGCCGCCCGGGAGCGGGAGCGCGGGAAGGACGGCGACGAGGACGACGCGGCGGCCGACGACGAGGAGCAGCGCAAGCAGGCCACCCCGGGGCAGGACGCCTCGACGCCCGAGGAGGAGCCCGTCGAGGACCCGGCCGCCGTCGAGCCGGACGTCTCCGGCGAGGAGGCCGTGGTCGAGGGCCCCGCCCCCGAGGAGGCCGCGCCCCCGCCGAGTCCGGAGCAGTCGCAGCCGGCGCCCGCGGAGGTCGCGCCCGAGGAGTCCTCGGGCACGGCCGACACCGGCGGCACGGGCGAGGCGTCGCCCGAGGAGAGCGTTCCCTCCGACCAGGGGGGTGAGGAGAGCAGCCCCGGCCCCCTCGGCGGGCTGCTCGGTTAGGTGGCCTCCTCGACGAGGGCTGACCGAACCTCAGGACACGTGCTGCTTGACTTGTGACAGGCGTCACGGGAACCCCTCCCGTGCGCCGGACAAGGCAGAGCGTGGACCCCGATTCGATACACGCCCGCCTGCGGGCGGGCGACCCCGAGGCGTTCCGGCACCTCTTCACCAGCTACTCGCGGCTGGTCTACGGCTACGCCGCCCGCGCCACGGGCGACGTCTCCGTTGCGGAGGACGTTCTGTCGCTGACGTTCCTGGAGGCGTGGCGGCTGCGCGCGAAGCTGCGGGACGAGGGCGAGACGCCCCGGCCCTGGCTGATGGGCATCGCGGTCAACGTGCTGCGCAACGTCACGCGCGCCCGACGCCGCCACGCCCGCGCGATGGCCCGCCTGCCCGCCGCCCCCGTGATGCCCGACCCGGCCGACGAGGTGGTCGGCCGCATCGCCGACGCGGAACGGCTGGCCGCCGCACGCAGCGCGCTCGCCCGACTGCGGCCACGCGAGCGCGAGGTGGTGATGCTGTGCGTCTGGTCGGGCCTGAGCTACGCCGAGGCCGCCGAGGCGCTCGGCGTGCGCGTGGGCACCGTCCGCTCCCGCCTCTCGCGCGCCCGCGACCGGCTGCGCCGCCTGACGGACGAGGAGCTGTCCCGCGCCACGGCCCCTGCGCCGGCCTCCACGCGAACCCCCAGGTCGACCCGCGGGTCGACTACCGGGTCGAACCGCGCCACGACCCCGACCCCCACCACGGATCCCGGCGTGGAACCCCCCGTCCGTGCCGGACAAGTACGAGGTGACCGCCGGCTGTTGGCGGTCCGGTTGAGTGAGGAGAACCGCGGATGACCCGCAACCGCAACCTCTGGTGGCGACGGCGGCATGAGCACGTCGGCCACGAGGAGCTGACGACCCTGCTGCCGCCCCCGGGCGAACCGGTGCTCCCCGACGACCGTGCCCATCGGATCGAGGAGCACCTCATGAACGAGATCACCCGCGAGCCGGCCGGCGAGGGCGAGCGCGCCCCCGCAGGCCAGGGCCGTCGCCCGGCCCGTTTCCCCGCCCGTCGGCTCTCGGTGCTCGCGGCACCGCTGGCCGTCGCCGCCGTCGTCGGCGGCGTCGTCCTCTCCGGCCTGTCCTCGGACGGCTCGGGCGGCGGCCTGGAACGGGACGGCGACGCGCCCGTCAACGGGCCGCTGACGCTGGAGCTCGCCTCGCACCACATCGCCAGGGCGGCGGCCGCGCAGGACGTCCCCGTGCCGGGGCCCGACCAGTACGTCTTCCACGAGGCCCGCGCCAACTCGCTGATCGGAGTGCAGGAGAGGGGTGAGGAGGAGCTCACCTGGTCGATGGAGGAGTGGGGCGACAACGCGCTCTGGATAAGCCTCGACGGCTGGGACGGCATGTCGGCGGGCGGCAGGGAGGAGGACGAGGAGTTCTGCTTCCGCGTCGGATCCCGGTGGGAGACCGAGACGGACGACGTGGCCGTGGTGGTGAACCGAGCCCCGGGCTGTGACGAGACCCCGGGTCCCGACGAGGGCGAGCCCAGGCCGGACGAGCCGGCCTACGGCTCCTACGACTGGGCCGCGTCGCTGCCGACCGACCCCGAGGCCCTGCTCGACGAGCTGTACGAGTGGACCGAGGAGGAGGCCGCCGAGGGTGAGAACACCGACTCGTACCACCACCAGCTGGTGTTCAAGGAGATCTCCCGCCTGGTCACGGACACGCTGATGCCGGCGGCGCAGACCGCGGCCATGTTCGAGGCCGCGGCGCTCGTTCCGGGCGTCGAACTCGTCGAGGACACCACGGACTCCGAGGGCCGGGACGCCATCGCCCTCGCCCGCGACCTGCCGGCCTGGAACGAGCGCGGCGAGCTGCTGTTCGACGCGGAGAGCTACCTGTCCATGGGGTCGCGCAGCTTCTACCTCCAGGATGAGGGCGAGTTCGAGGCCGGCGACCTGATCAGCGAGAGCACCGTCCTTGAGTGGGCCGTGACCGACGAGCTCGGGGAGCGGCCGGGCGCCACCAGCTGACCCGACGACGCACGAGGCGTGTCCGCACGGTCCGGCCCGGCCAGCCGCGACCGTGCGGACACCGCCGTGCGGGCGCCGCCGTGCGCGTACCGTGCGCGGTGCCGTGCTCGGTGCCGTGCACGCGTCCTCGGCCGGCCCTCGCGGCCGCCCGCCCGCTCAGCCGCCCGCGAGTTCGCGGGCGGCCTCGGTCAGGTCCTTGGCGGTGTCGATGGCCCGCCAGTACGCGCCCTGCGGGATCGGGAAGCCCGCCAGCCGGCGCTCCCTCGCGAGGCGGGGGAACGTGGTGCGCTCGTGGTCGCCCCGCTCGGGCAGCAGCCCGGTGAACTCGGCGGCGAAGACGTAGACGCCCGCGTTGATGAGGTACGGGGACGGCGGCGCCTCGATGAAGTCGAGCACGTGCCCGAACCGGTCGGTCTCCACCGCGCCCCACGGGATGCGGGGCCTGGCCAGCGCCAGTGTCGCCGTCGCGTCGCGCTCGGCGTGGAAGGCGGCCATCTCGCGCAGCGAGAAGCGGGTCCAGATGTCCCCGTTGGTGGCGAACCACGGCTCGTCGGGGCGGGGGAGGGCGGCGGCGGCGTACCGCAGGCCGCCGCCGCGTCCCAGGGGCTCCCGCTCGACGACGGTCGTGACCTTCAGCGGCAGCTCGGCGCCGTCGAGCCAGACCTGGAGCACCTCCGCGAGGTGCCCGCAGGAGATGACGGCGTCGGTGACGCCCTCCGCGGCCAGCCACGCCAGCTGGTGGCCGATGATCGGGACGCCGGTGCCGGGGATCTCGACCATCGGCTTGGGCCGGTCGTCGGTGTAGGGCCGCAGCCGGGAGCCCTGGCCGCCGGCCAGGACCACCGCCTGCGTGGGCCCGGCGTCCCCGGAGCCGATGCCTGGCGGATGCTCGCTCGCGCTCATGACCGCAGCCTACGAGACCGGTCCGCGCGGGCGGGGCGCGGGCCGCGCCACCCCGGGCGGCCCCGACGGGCGGCCCGCCCCGGCGGCATCGCCGCTGACCGGGGCGTCAGTTGGCGCGCGCGACGCCCGAGGCGTAGGCCGTGTCGCAGACCGGGCGGGCGTGGCTCTGGGCGCGCTCGGCGCTGCCGTACTTCTCGACCGCGGCCTCGCCGAGGGCCCGCGCGATGTCCTGGCAGTGCGGCGCCAGGGACGGGTCGCGGGTCACGGCCTCCTGGAGGCCGGTCAGCGCGGCCGTCGGGTCCTCGCGGCGGAGGGTGGTGACCAGCTGCTCCTGGAGTGCCGCCTGGGGCGAGAGCGCGGCGCGTTCGGCGGCGGCGGTCAGCACCGGGGCGTCGGCCGGGGCGCCGACCCACGGCACGTTGGCCACGGCGAGTGTCCCGGACAGCACCAGGACGACCGGGAGGACGATGGCGAGACTTCTGCCGAGGTGGCGGATGGCCTTGATCACTGAAGGTCTTCCTCGCGTGATGAGACGGGCGTTGGGAGAAGACGATCGTAGCGAGGAGTAGTGATTTGGTGACATTTGGCCACTCTATTGGGGGACGTGTCGCCGCGGCTTTCCGCAGGGAGGTTGACGTCCGGGTTGACGTCGGGGGTGACGTGGCGGTGTTCGCGGGCCGGCGTCGGGCGTCGGTGGCGAGCACGGCGTCGACGAGGGAACGACCGAGGGCCGGCCCTCCGCCACCCGGTGGTGTGCGGGGAGCCGGCCCTCGGCCGGTGTGTCCGTGTGTCCGTGTGATCCGTCTGATCGGTGAGTCCGTGGCGAGCCGGGGCTCGCTCGGGCGCCGGTCAGTCGCTCAGGCGTGCGCCCGTGCTGGTGGAGAAGACGTGGGTCTCGCCCGGCCGCGGCACGACGTGCAGCGTGGCGCCCTTCTCCGGGATCTCCCGGCCGCCGACGCGGATGACCAGGTCCTTGACCTCGCCGCCGACCTCGGCCGTGCCGTAGACGTACGCGTCGGCGCCCAGCTCCTCGACGACGTTGACGCTGACCGCGAGGCCCGCGGTCTGGTCCTTGTCGGTCTTGGTCAGGCCGGCGGCGCTCTCGCCGTTGACCAGGTCGAAGTGCTCGGGACGGCAGCCGACGACCACGGAGGTGTCGCCCTTGGCCTGCGCCTCGCTCAGCGCCGCGCGCTCGACGGCGACCACGCTGTTGCCGAACTTCACGCCGCCGTCGGTGATCGGCACCTCGACCAGGTTCATGGCGGGGGAGCCGATGAAGCCGGCGACGAAGAGGTTGGCCGGCTTGTCGTACATGGCGCGCGGGGTGTCGATCTGCTGGAGCAGACCCTTGTCGAGCACCGCCACCCGGTCGCCCATGGTCATGGCCTCGACCTGGTCGTGCGTGACGTAGACCGTGGTGACGCCGAGGCGGCGCTGGAGGCCGGCGATCTGCGTACGGGTCTGGACGCGGAGCTTGGCGTCGAGGTTCGACAGCGGCTCGTCCATGAGGAACACCTGGGGCTCACGGACGATGGCGCGGCCCATCGCGACACGCTGGCGCTGACCACCGGAGAGCGCCTTCGGCTTCCGGTCGAGGTACTCCGTGAGGTCGAGGATCTTGGCGGCCTCCTCGACCTTCTTGCGGATGTCCACCTTGTTCACGCCGGCGATCTTGAGCGCGAAGCCCATGTTCTGCGCGACGGTCATGTGCGGGTACAGCGCGTAGTTCTGGAACACCATCGCGATGTCCCGGTCCTTCGGAGGCAGGTGGGTGACGTCACGGTCACCGATGCGGATGGCGCCGCCGTTCACGTCCTCCAGGCCGGCGAGCATCCGGAGGGAGGTGGACTTGCCACAGCCGGAGGGGCCGACGAGGACGAGGAACTCGCCGTCGGCGATCTCGATCTCCAGCTGGTCGACGGCGGGGACCTCGGAGCCGGGGTAGACCCGGGTCGCCTTGTCGTAGGTGACCGTAGCCATGTTTCGTTTTCTCCTTCTACCGGCAGGAACGTGCCGGACGATCCGAGTAGGAAGGTGGTCTGGACCCTTCTGAGGGGGCCGAGGGCGAACCTAACTCGTGGGGATAGCGTTTGTCACGAGGCTGTGCCGAACGCCATGCCGGCGTCCCGGCCCGCTCGTCCGCCGACCCGGGGCGCGTCCAGCCCCGGACCCGTCTCCGTGGCCCGCCCCGGACACCCCGGGCCGTCCCCGACCGCATCCGAAGGATCACGACACGTGCACGACACCTGGGAGGCCGTCGAACGCCTCGCCGAACGCCTGGAGCGCCACGCCGACGCCGCCGCCGTGCCGGTGGAGCAGCGCCGCCTCCTCCAGCTTCTGAAGATCACCGAGGAGGCGGGCGAGGTCGCCGAGGCCGTGATCGGCGTGAGTGGCCAGAACCCCCGCAAGGGGCACTCCCACACCTGGGAGGACGTCCAGGCCGAGGTCTGCGACGTGATCATCACGGCGATGGTCGCGCTGATCCGCCTCACGCCGGAGGCGCGGGCGAGGTTCGAGGCGCACGTGGCGGGGATCGTGGCCCGGGATCTGGTCGGGGGCGAGCAGGCCGAGCGCGATCCGCTGGGTGGGACTCGTTGAGTGGGGTCCGTCGAGTGAGCGAGGGGATCTGACGGTCCGCCAGGTGGGCGCCGAACGTGACCAGCGGTAACGGGAGGCGAACGCGCTTACTGCCAGCCGGCCGCCACGGGTGCCCGTGTACTCTTGAGTCACCTTTGCGGCCGGTCGGCCGTCGGTCAGGCCGCCTTAGCTCAGTTGGCCAGAGCAGCTGTCTTGTAAACAGCAGGTCGTCGGTTCGAGTCCGACAGGCGGCTCTCGTACACCGGTGGTGACCGGTGGTGGAGCGTCGCGTCGAGGCGCGTCGGCGCCGGGCGCGGTGCCGGGGGCCTGGCGGAACCGGCCCGAGAGCCCCGACGTCGAAGCGCCATGAGTACAGGTGACGGGACGCGCCGATGGGGCCGGCGGCCGATCGGTGGCGTGGTGGCGTTGGCCGTGGTGACGGGCGCCGCGCTCACGGGATACGCGTTGGGGACCGGGGGCGGCGACGGGTCCGGCACGGTGGTCGAGGGCGACGGCTGGCGGGGCGTGCTGCTGGAGTCGTACCACTCCTCGGTGACGCTGCCGGACGGCACGTCGGTGGACGCGGAGTCCGGCGTCCCGGACGAGGCGGACGTGGAACGCTTCGAGGAGGCGCTACCGCCCACGGAGGAGTACCCGCACGGGCCGGAGGGCTCGGAGGCGGAGGCGATCGGGCTGGACGAGGGGTACGTCCGCCAGTACACCGAGATGAGCGAGGTGGGCGGCGAGGGGCGCCACTGGCTGCTGGTGGGGGCGCTCTGCGAGGACTTCGTGGAAGAGCCCGACGAACCGGAGCTCTCCGCGCCGGACTGGACCGAGGAGTGGGTGGTCGTACAGGACGGCGGCTCCTGCTTCTGGAACGCGTCGATGGACCTCGCGACGGGGGAGATCGTCGACTTCTCCTTCAACGGGGCCAGGGGTGAGGCCACCGGCTGATCGCGCGCCCGGGCGGTGTGGGGGGCAGGGGGCAGGCTGGTCGTGACTCGTGACGGTTTTCTGTCCTGACGTGGAGGGCTCGTGAACGCGTGCGATGATCTTCCCGGAGGATGAGGCGATCTGAGGGGACACATCGTGACAACGCGGGCCCGTCGTCTACGGGCGGGCGTGGTGGCGGCCGTCGCTCTGCTGGCGCTCACTGCTTGCGGCGGTGGGGAGAGCGACCAGGGCCCTCCCTCGCGAGGCGAGGGCGGTCGGGAGAGCACGGACGGCACCACCGAGAGGAGCGGCGCCACCAGGGAGGGCGGGGAGGCAGCCGCCGAAGAGGGCGAGGAGACGTCCGCCGAGCCGCTCGCGAGCCGACCTCCCGAGGAGGTCGCGACCCTTGCCATGAAGGCGTTCCAGTCCGTCTCCTCGCTGCGCATGACGTTGCTGGGGGACCCCGAGGCGGTCGAGACGGGGTACATACAGGTCGACCGGCGGGGCACCTGCATGGGAACCGCGACCGCGCCGGGTGAGGGCTCGGTCGAGTTCTTCGTACGCGAGGGTGAGGAGGTCTGGATGAAGCCGGACACCGAGTTCTGGCAGTCGGATCCGGAGGGCGTTGACCCGGGCTTCCTCAGCCTGGTCGACGGTCGCTATCTCTACGGCCGTTCGGGCGATCCGGAGATGTCGGAGATGGCCGGGGAGTGCTCCCTGACGGCGATGTGGGCGGAAGCCACTTTGGACGCTGGCCCCGACGACCCGGAGGCGGTGACGGAACTCGGCCCCGAGACCGAGTACAACGGCGTCCCGGTCATCACCGTCACCGGTTCCGACAGCCGTGGCGCCGAGGTGACGATGCTCGTGGCCACCGAAGGCGAGCCCTACCCGGTGTATGTCCACAGCCGGGAGAACGGCAGGGAGATCGAGTACGAGCTGAGCCAGTTCAACGAGCCGGTCGAGTTCGAGGAGCCACCGGCCGACCAGGTCCTGGACGTGGCCGACCTCCGCGGGGGCGACCTCCGGGCCTGACCCCGCGTCCGGCCTCCCAGCGGCGCGGTCGCGGTCGCCGTCGTCGGGTCACTCCAGCGGTTCGCCGGGGAGGGACGCGTAGGCCGCGCGCAGCGCGGCGAGGAGCGGGTGGTCGGTGGTCAGCCGTCGGTCGTCGATGGCGCTGATCGGGCGCACGCCGATCGCCGCGTTCGTCGCGAACGCGGCCCGCACGCCGTGCAGTTCCCGCGTGACCGGCGTGACGGTGTACGGATGGAGCCGCTGGAGCAGCGCCATGGTGACGCCGGGGAGTGCGTCCGCTCGCGGCCACGTCACGACGGCCTCGTCGTCGCCGTGGACGAAGCCGACGTTCCACGTGCAGCCTTCCGAGACGAGGCCCGTGGGGTCGGTGAACAGCGCGTCGTCGTAGCCGTCGAGCCGCGCGGACCGGCGCAGGTGCAGCGCGCCGAACAGTCCGACGTGCTTGACGGCGGGCAGCTCGCGGCGGAAGGCGCAGGTCCGCACCCGCAGGGGAGGCTCGTCGGCGGAGCCGGCGCCGCCGGCGGGCCGGGTGGTGACCAGGACGTGCGGCGTGGCGGTGGCGGCGGGGTCGCCGACGTCGATCGCCGGGTCGAAGACGGTCACGCGCGCGACGAACGAGCCCGTCACCTCGCGGGCGGCCCGGGCGAGCAGGTTCCGGACGCGGTCGGGCGCCAACTCGGCGCCGAACACGGTCCGGCAGTCCCTGACCAGCCGCTCCAGATGGAGGGACAGGCCCCGGACCCTGCCGTCGTCGACCCGCATCGTGGTGAAGTGGCCGTAGTTCGTCAGGGCGAGGGCGCGCAGGTCACCGGAGCCGGCCGGGGCGCCGTCGAGGAGTGCGAGTGCCATGACCGCAGTCTCCCGGACGGGGCCGTCGGGAGGTGGCGTCGGGTGTGGCCGTCGGACGGGTCAGGGGCGCCAGGTTCATGCCATCTGCTGGGCCGCTTCCAGCACCAGCTCCCAGGGGAACGCTCGGGGCGACCCTGGCCCGGGGCGTTGGGGACGAAGCCGCCCTCGCCGTGGAGCACCCGGACGTCCGCCTCGTGGAGGAGGGTCAGGGACCGGGCGAACTGGGGGTGGGCTCCGTAGTCGGTGTTGACGCACGGCATCACGACGAGAGGCAGCTTCTTTCCGACCGCCTCGACCGCGACGCCCGCCACCCAGGTCGGGGGTGATTTCCCCAGGCAGACGTCCCAGCCCTGCCGCTGGGCCGCGCGGGTCGCACGGTCGACGTCCTGCTCGGGCGGCGCGGCGCAACCCAGCGGGGCAGAGCACACGGCTCGTCATGGGGTGAGCTCATCACGCGCAACGACCGGCGCGGGGCCTCCGGGCGTCCCGAGCCTTCTGGCGTCCCGGGCCTTCCGGGCTTCCTGGCTTCCTGGCTTCCTGGGCTCCCGGGATTCCGGGTGTCCTGGTGCGGTGTGCTCTCACACGGTGTCGGCGCTGGTGGGTGGCCGGCGTCGCGCGGGGGCGGGACAACGCGGACGCGGTGAGACCCTCACCGGACCACGGTGCGCGCGCCCGGTTCGGTGGCGCGCCTCCGGGGGCTGGGGCTCGGTGGGTGCCGTGAGCGCGGTGGCGCGAAGGAGGTCGGCGAGAAGGCGGTGTGGGTTCGGCTCCTCGACAGCCGCGGCGGGTCCTACGGTGTGCGGGTACTCACCTAGCGCGGCACAGGGGGCCGAACCGCCCTGTGCGCCCACCAGGCGCAGGCGTAAAGGGTGAGCGCGCAGGCCAGCGCGGCGCCACCGCCCGTCGCCGTGTCCGAGAGAACTCCCTCCACCACCTCTTTGACGGGTGTCGGATCGCCTGGGCCAGCTCCGCCTCGATACTCCTCCATGCTCTGCGTGTTGACCACGGCACCGGCGACGGCGGCAACGGCGAGCGTTGCCATGACGCCCCAGCGGGCCGCTACCGGAAGCCCGGCCCGGACGGTGACGCCGGTGGGTGCGGGCCCGAGGCGGCGCCACAGGTGCGCCACGATGGCGAGCAGCCCTCCGATCGTGCTGAGGTGTTGGACCACCCGCGCCACCGTGAGATCCCCCGTGACGTGGGACCGCATGACGCTCAGGTGAGTGACCACGTAGCCGTCGGCGTGCGTGAAGGAGTCCCACGCCAGGTGGGTGAGGATGCCGATCACGACCGACAGCAGTACCCAGCCTGCCCGGCGTAGGACGTCGCCGCCGCGCTCGGCCGGCTCGACCGGCCTGGCGGGTCGAGCCGGCCGAGCGGGCAGTAGGTCGGCGGCCGGGCGGCGCACCAGCCAGTACAGCGTCAGGAGGGCCAGCGCGTACGGCACGCCCACGGTCAGGCCGGACAGGCTGTGGGAGGCGGTGGCGTTGAGGAACGGCTCGTACCAGGACTGGGCGTTCACGGGTATGCCCGCGGCTCCGAGGAAGTACGGCGCGTCCGGAGCCATGGCTCCGCAGACCAGGGCGGCCGGCGAGAACGGAGGGCGCAGCAGCGGCAGGACGGCTGCGGGGTGGGAGAGCGTGAACGGCATGGACGATCTCTTCCGTGTCGGCGCGGCCCTCGTGGGACGAGTGTCGGGCGCGGTCGGACATCGAACGGCGGACATCGGACAGGGACGGCGCACGGCTACAGGTCGGCAAGTTGAATAACTCTTCCGATGTTATATGACGCCTGACTGACTATCTGGGCGGTCCGCGACGCGGAGCCGCCCACGCGTTGGGGAGGCGGCTGGTGAAGGGGCGCGCTTCAGCGCTGGTTGGACCCGCCGCGAAGGCGAAGCGCGTGCACGCCGACGGCCAGCACGCCGGCCAGCGGCACAGCGGTGGCGATCCCCACAACGGTGAGCAGTTCGCCCCAGCCTCCCCTGTAGGCGTAGGCCACGAACGGCGGGCAGGCCGCGGCCATCGCGGCCGTCTCGGTGAGCCCCGGTGACGTTGACCGCCAGGCCAGCACGAGGCCGGTGGCCGCCAGCACAAGCAGGGGCCACATGCCGTAGTCGGTGCTGACCGGCAGCGCGTCCGCCTGGAGAGCTGCTACCGGCAGCCACGCCGCTGCGGCCATCGCGCCAGCCGCGACGCACACCCCGGGCCCCGGCAACAGATCGGGCGGACACGCCAGGACGACCAGAGTGGTGAGCAGCGCCATGGCTGGGGTGACGAGCGGGTCGCCGAACGCGGGCCCGCTGACGACAGCCGCGACAGCCAGTGCCACGAGTCCGACGGCGACCGCGACCACGCCCACCCGCCACCGTCCCGTCAGCGCCGTGACCGCCCCGACGACGACAAGCGCCGAAGCGAGGAGCAGCACGGACCACGCGTCGGCGAAGAAGTGAGCCGGGCCCGGCGTGGAGACCTCGACGGCGTACCAGCGGCTCAGGTGCGTACCGCTGTCCGCCGCCGCCGCGCCGACCGCGAACGGCGCCGCGCTCGCCAGGAAGCGTCCGGCGGCCGTCACGGAGCTCACGCCCAGCCTGGTCCGCACCCCGTGAGCGGCGATGTCCGCGGCCTCCCGCCACCTGTCCGCGGGGGAGGCGTCCGCGGTGGCCTGCTGATAGACGGCAAGGATCTCCTCACCGCACTCCAGCCGGTACCGCCGCGGATACAGGCGCAGAACCAGCCCGATCACGCCGGCGCGACCGCCCCTCCGGAGGCCCTCAGCCGCCGGCGGGCTTCACGGGCGGTGGCCGCCATCCGATCCGCCTCGACCGCCAGCCTCTCCCGCCCCGACGGCGCGAGGGCGTAGACCTTGCGGGCTCGGCCGTCGACGACCTCCTCGCGGTGCACCTCGATCAGCCCGTCCTTCTGCAGCCGGTCGAGGGCGCCGTAGAGGGTGCCGGTGCGCAGGACCACCCGGTTGCCGGAGAGCGACTTCACCTCCTGAGCGATGGCGTAACCATGCCGCGGCTCATCCGCCAGGGCCGTCAGCACCAGAAGGGTCGGCTCCTGCAGGACGCGCTCGCTCATCGGTCAAACATATGTCGCCCGACGACCTATCGGCAAGGCTGGCTGGGGCGCCGCGGTGCCCCGTTGTCGGCCGCCGTCCTCGCGCGTCCGGCGCGCCGCGCGGGCAGGGCGCCGCCGTCGCCGTGACGGCCAGGCGGGGCCGGTGCACACGGCGCTCATCACCGTGGCCGCCACGGAGTACAAAGCGAGCTGAAACGGCGTCGGCGGCGGTCGAATCCCGAACGGGACGGGCGCGAGCGGGTGCTGTGGACCGGGGCGCGTCTGCGGCCCGTTGACGGGTCGGGGTGGGAGTGGCGGGCGGACCGCGACAAGTTCATCCTCAAGCCCTCCGAAGAGCCACCTCCGGCCGGGGAGGCCGCCGTCGAGGGCCTTGACGTCCCCCGGGGGCACACGAGCGGGTCCGCTTTCGGCCGGGAGCGGCCCGGCGACGGCGCATACCCTCGTTTCGTGGCGGAGCAGACGGACGTGGATCACTACGCGCTGTACGTGGACGACGCGAGGGTGCTGGCGGCGATCGGGGCGCACGTCGTCGCGCGGACGGGGCGGGTCGCCGTGCGGCTGCCCAGGGCCGTGGCCGAGGCCGCCGTGGCGGCGTGGGAGCGGGAGGACGTCGGTGAGGTGCCTGGCGAGGAGACCCTGGAGCAGTGGCGGCTGCGGGACATGGCCGGGGATCTGGGGTTGATCGGTGTCGCCTTCTCGGAGCGAGGCCGTTGGGAGGGCGAGGAGGTCGTCGTCGAGTTGGACGTCGCCTTGGCGGGCGCGGCAGCGAAAGAGTAAGAGGCGTAGGGGCGGTCAGAGGGCGTCGATCAGGGCGGTGGTGACGTCCGCCGTGGTGGCGGTGCCGCCGAGGTCGCGGGTGAGGACGCCGGCCGCGGTGGTGGCGGCGACGGCCTCGCGCAGGCGCGTGGCCTCCGCCGGCAGGCCGAGGTGGTCCAGCATCAGGGCGGCGCTGCCGACCGCGCCGATGGGGTTCGCCAGGCCCTGGCCCGCGATGTCGGGCGCGGAGCCGTGGACCGGCTCGAACATGCTGGGGAAGCGGCGCTCCGGGTTGAGGTTGGCGCTGGCGGCCAGGCCCAGGCTGCCGGCGAGGGCGCTGCCGAGGTCGGAGAGGATGTCGGCGTTGAGGTTGGAGGCCACGACGACGGAGAGGTCCTGCGGGTTCAGCACGAACTTCGCGGCCATCGCGTCGACCAGGACGCTCTCGGTCTCCACGTCCGGGTAGTCGGCGGCCACCCGACGGAAGACGTCGTCCCACAGCACCATGCCGTACTGCTGGGCGTTGCTCTTGGTGACGCTGGTGACCTTGCGGCGGTCCCGGGTGCGGGCGAGGTCGAAGGAGTACCGCATGATCCGTTCGCAGCCGACCTCGGTGAAGAGCGCCGACTGGACGGCGACCTCGCCGCCGTGGCCCCGGGCGGAGAGGTTCCTGCCGCCGAGGCCGGCGTACTCGCCCTCGCTGTTCTCGCGGACGACGACCCAGTCCAGCTCGTGCTCGTCGGCCGAGCGCAGCGGGCTGCGGACGCCGGGCAGGAACTGCACGGGGCGGATGTTGGCCCACTGGTCGAAGCTCTGGCAGATCCGCAGCCGCAGGCCCCAGAGGCTGACGTGGTCGGGGACGTCGGGCCAGCCGACGGCGCCGAAGTAGATCGCGTCGAAGTCCTTCAGGCGCTCCAGGCCGTCCTCGTCCATCATCGTGCCGGTCTCGCGGTAGTACCCGCAGCCCCAGGGGAACTCCTCCCAGGCGAAGGTGAACGCGCCGCCCGAGTCCCCGGCGAGGGCGTCGAGCACGGCGCGGCCGGCGGCGACCACCTCGGCGCCGACGCCGTCGGCGGGGATCGCGGCGATGCGGAAGGTCCGGGGGGCGGTCGCGGGGTCGTTGCCGGGGTCGGGCATGGGAGTGTCCACGTCTGCCAGTGAAGCGGCTGGCGGGCGTCGCGTCCAAGACGCGTTGCCGATGCGGGTCATAGGCCCTGCCGATGGGTGCGGCGGAGCGGCGGAGCGGCGGAGCGGCAGCGCGGGGGAGCGGGGGAGCGGGCGGCGGGTCAGGGGCCGTCCGCGAGCTCGCGGGCGAGGTGGCGGAAGGCGCGGGCGGCCGGGGTCACGTGGTCGCGGCGGCTGACCAGCGCGATCCGTAGCCGGGCGGGGTGGTCGACGGGCGCGACGGCGGCGCCGCAGCGGTGGGCGAGCCCCGCCCACGCCTCGGGCAGCACGGCCGCGCCGACCCCGGCCAGCACCAGCGGCAGGATCGTGGTGCGGTGGTCGACGACGGCGGCGATCTCCGCCGCGCCGTCGGTGATCTCGTCGACCAGGCCGCGCATCATGCTGCCGGGGCGGGAGACCACCAGGCGCAGCCGCGCCAGTTCGGCGGGCGTGACGGGCCGCCCGTCGCGGACGCCGCCGGGGCCGGTCTCCGCGTCGGCGACGACGACGAACGCCTGCTCGCCGAGGGCGACGACGTCCAGGCCCGGCGCGGCGGGCGGCCCGGCGGTGCCGAGCAGGCCCAGTTCGCAGGCGCCGGTGCGGACCAGGCGCAGCACCTCCTCCGCCGTGAAGGCGGCGTGGGCGGTGACCGTGGGCCCCGGGTGGCGGTCGGCGAAGCGGCGGATCAGCGTCGTCAGGGGTTCGATGCCGGGCGAGGGCATGGTGGCGACCTCGACGGTGCCGCGCCGCAGTCCGTTGAGCGCGGCGGCGGCGTCCCGGACGGCCGCCATGTCGCGCAGCGCGCGGCGGGCGGGGGCGAGCAGCTCCCGTCCGGCCGCGCTGAGTTCGACGCCGCGTCCGACCCGGTGGAAGAGGGGGACGCCGAGGTCGGTCTCCAGGCCGGCGATGGCCTGGGAGAGCGAGGGCTGCGCGACGTGCAGGGCGGCGGCGGCCCGGCTGAAGCCGCCGTGCTCGACGACGGCCACGAAGTACTCCAACTGCCGGGCGTCCACGCCGTGTCCGTTCCTCTCCCTCGGGTCCGCCGCGTCGCCGCTGGGCTGCTCGGCCGCTGGGCTGCTCGGTTGAATCCGATGATCCGCCGGTCCGCGCGGGGACTCCTGTCCGTTTCCCGGCTCTCCGCCCCTCCTGCCCCGGTTCGGATTCGCCTGCACGGAACTTCTTCTATTCGTAAAGCCTGCGTGCTAGCTTAACGGATCACGTGAATGGTCACAGTGATCATTGCTGTATTCGTTGGATTGTGGAGGAGGGGCAGCACATGCGGATGCGCGACAGGGTGGCCGTGGTCACCGGCGCCGCTCGGGGCAACGGCCTTGCCATCGCACGGCTGTTGGCCGCCGAGGGCGCCCACGTGGTGATGGGGGACCTGCTGGAGGCGGAGGTGCGGGAGGCCGCCGAGGGCATCGCGGCCGAGGGCGGCGCGGCCACCGGGCTCGCCTGCGACGTCTCGAACCCGGACGACGTGGAACGGCTCGTCGCGGCGGCCGAGGAGCTCGGCGGCCCCCACGCCGTCGTCGCGCAGGCCGGCGCGCGCCACGAGGGCGGCATCATGGCCACCACGCCCGAGCAGTGGGACCACTACATGTCGGTGGACGTCAAGGGCACCTACCTGTGCGCCCGCGCCGCGATCCCCCGCATGCGCCGGCTCGGCGGCGGCAGCATCGTCACCATGTCCGGCACCTTCGGCGTCGTCCCCGAGCCCGGCATCGCGGTGCAGGCGGCGGGCAAGGGCGCGATCCTCGCGTTGACCAGGGCCATCGCCGTCGAGGTGGGGCCGGACAACATCCGGTGCAACGCCATCGTCCCCGGGTACATCGAGACCCCGATGCTCGACCGCTGGGCCAACGACCACCCGGACCCGGCGGCGGCACGCAAGGCCGTGACCAGCATGCACGCGCTGCGGCGGCTCGGCTCGCCCGAGGAGATCGCCGCGATGGCGCTCTTCCTCTGCTCGGACGACTCCTCGTTCTCCACGGGCCACCCGTTCCCGGTGGACGGCGGGCTGTCCATCGGGATGAACAACATCTACGAGTTCGAAGCGCTGCGCGGCAACACCGGCCGCGGGCTCGACGCCTGAGAGGAGCCAGCGGTGCGACTGGACAACATCGACCTGCTCTGTAGGAACACCCAGCGGATGGTCGACTTCTACCACGGAGTGCTCGGCCTCGACTTCTTCCTCCCCTACGAGCCGGGCGACTCCTGGGCGGCGCTCCAGGCCGGCGACGTGACGCTCTACGTCTTCGAGACCACCTCCACGGCGGAGCCGGTCCACCGCGTGCACGTCGCGGCCGTCGACCCGCCGGGCCTGTCCGCGTTCGGCCTGGTCGTCGACGACCTCGACGCCGCCGTGGCGCGCCTCGACCCGCACGTGTCCTGGGCGGGCGACGCGCGCCGTTGGGACCACCCGAGCGGCACGTGGTACCGCTTCCGCGCCTTCTACGACCCGGAGGGCAACGTCCTCAGCGTCACCGAGCCGCACAAGGTCGAGCCGCACAAGGTCGAGCCGCACAAGGTCGAGCCGGGCAAGGGTGCCCCGGACGCCGCCGGGGCGCCCGGGGCGGGTCGGTGATCTGGCCCGAGGGGGCGTCCTCGGCGGGCTGCGTCACGCTCGACCTCGACGCCGACGAGGTGTGGCTGGCGGAGGACCCGAGCGCGGGCCGCCGCCCGGGGCTGCTCTCGCAGGGCGTCTACGGTCCCCGGGTCGCCCTCCCGCTGCTGCTGGACGTCCTGAAGCGGTACGCGGTGCCGGCGACGTTCTTCGTGCCGGGGCGTGTCGCCGAGCGGTACCCGGAGTCGGTCGAGGCGATCCTGGCGGGTGGTCACGAGGTGGCCCACCACGGGTACACCCACCGCGCGCCGGCCACGCTGACGGCGGAGGAGGAGGAAGAGGAGCTGGTCCGCGGGCTGGAGGCGCTGCGGCGCCTCGGCGCCACGGTCCGCGGGTACCGGGCGCCGTCCTGGGACGTGAGCACCAGGACCGTCGGCCTGCTGGCCGCCCACGGCCTGGCGTACTCCTCGAACCTGATGGCCGACATCCTCCCCTACGGCCACCCGGGGACCGGGGTCGTCGAGCTGCCGGTGCACTGGACGCTGGACGACGCGGCGCACTTCTGGTTCGCCCAGACGTCCTTCAGCCGGACGATCGCCACCAACGAGGAGGCGGCGGCGATCTGGACGGCCGAGGCGGAGGGCATCGCGCGGCTGGGCGGGGTGTGCGTGCACACCTTCCATCCGCAGATCATCGGGCGGCCGGGCCGGCTGTCGCTCTTCGAGGACCTCGTCAGGGAGACGGCGGAGAACGGCGCGGTCTGGACCGCCACGGCGGGGGACATCGCGGAGTGGGCCGCGCGCGAGGGCGTCGTGTAGGCCGGGCCGGGCCCGGCCGAGCCGGGGAGCCGCGTGGGCTGGTGGGCAACGCGGGAACGCCGGAACGCGGGGCGTGGGAACGCGGCGGCGCGGCGACCGGTGCGTTTCCGGCGGGTTCGCGGAATGCCCCGTCGGACGTTCCGCCGGAACGCCCGACGGAACGTCCGACGGAATGCGCTAGACGGTGTCCTCCTCCTCCGCTTCCCGTTCCTCACGGTCCTGTCCCTCCCGCGGCACCGGCATGTGAATTTCTCGTTTCGAGTTCTCGGGAACGTCGGGGACACCCCAGCCATAGGCCATCTTGTGAATTTCGAGGATCAGGAAGGTCTGCGTCGAGGTGATGCCCTCGATATGGTGCAGCCGGTTGTTCAGCAGATCGGCGAAGTGGGCTGTGTCCCGGCACACGACCTCCAACAGGAGATCGAGATCGCCGCCGATCGACGCGACGTAACTCGCCTCGGGGAACTTGCTGACGCGGTCGGCGACTTCGCGGACCATCCCGGGCTTCACCCTGATGCCGACCATCACCATCAGGTCGAAGCCGATCTTCAGGGGATCTGCGATTCCCACGACCTGCATGACCTTGTTGCGGACCAGCCGCTGTACGCGATAGCGAACGCCTCCCTCGCTCACCCCGAGATCCGCGGCGATCTGCGTGAACGGCCGACGCCCGTCCCCCTGGAGCTGGGCGATGATCCGGCGGTCGATGTCGTCTAGCTCCACGTCAACACCCTCCCGTTGGCTACGAATTTCGTAAGCAGACTCTAGCGTTCACTATCGAATCCGTAAAGCTGTCTTGACAGCCTTACTTTTTTCGTTGAATGTTCACGTAGGCACCACGAGGTGCGCACCGCGCGGCAGAAGACGTCCGTCGCTCGCGAAGTGGCACCGCAGTTCCACCGGAAGGATGGGCCGTGAGAACCAGAACAACATCACGAGTCGCCACCGCAACGCTCGCGGTCGGCGTCCTCACACTGACAGCGGCGTGCGGGTCCACCCCCGGGGAGAACAACGGCGGTGGCGACGGCGGCGGGGAATCCTCGGACAAGGTGGTCGTCGCCAGTTGGGGCGGTCGTTTCAGCGAGTCGATGATCACCGCGCTCGCCGAGCCGTTCACCGCGGAGACCGGAATCGAGGTGCAGGTCGTCGACAGCCCGGGGAACTACGTCGCCCAGGTGCAGGCCCAGCACGACGCCGGAAACGTGCAGTGGGACATCATCGACTCCGCCGCCGCCTCCGACGCGCAGTACCTCTACGACCAGGGCCTCCTCGCGACCCCCTCCGCCGAGCTGCGCGGGGTCTTCGAGCAGGAACTCGGCGAGGAGAAGCTCACCGACTACAGCTTCACCTTCGCCAACCACGCCTACATCGTCGCCTGCAACAACGAGGCCGTGGAGCAGTGCCCCACCAGCATCGAGGAGTTCTTCGACACCGAGAACTTCCCCGGCCGCCGCATGATGCCGGGCGACGGCTCCTCCTACAGCCAGCTGATGGCCATCCTCTCCCAGGCCCTCGGCAACCCCGCCGACCAGGCCCTGCCCGTCGACATCGAGCCCGCGCTCGACAAGCTCCGTGAGATCAAGCCGGACGTCCGCGTCTGGTGGACCTCCGGCGACCAGATGGAACAGGCCATGCAGCAGGGCGAGGCCGACATGGGCATCATGTACAGCGGTCGCGCCTTCAACCTCGCCGACAACGGCATGGACCTCACGATCTCCTGGTCCGGCGTCTACACCCCCGGCCACACCGCGCTCGTCGAGGGCGGCCCCAACACCGAGGGCGCCGAGCGCTTCCTGGAGTGGATCGCCTCCAACCCCGAGGCCCAGGCCGAGTGGTCGCAGATGATGAACTACTCGGTGCCGCACCCCGAGGCCCTCCGGATGCTGCCCGAGGAGGAGGCCAGCCGCCTCTCGGACTGGCCGGCCAACCACGAGCGGATCGCCCTCCAGGACGTGCCCTGGTACCTGGAGCACAAGGAAGAGATCGACAGCGGCATCCAGCAGATCGTCCAGGGCGGCTGATTCCGGTTGAGCACCACCGGCCTCACCGAGATCGGCCAGAAGCCCACCACGCCCGCCGCCCCCCGGCGGCGGGCGTGGGAGCAGCGGGTGCACGGCGGCGTCGGCCTGTTGCTGGCCGCGCCGCTCGTCATCGGGCTCGCGCTCTTCGTGGGCTACCCGTTGCTGCGGATCTTCCTCGACGCCTCCTCCGGGGGCGAGCCACTGAGCCGCTACGGCGACGTCCTCAGCGGTGAGGTCAGCCGCCGCGCCCTGCTCACCACCCTCGGCAACAGCGTGCTCGTGGTGCTCGTCGCCACCACGCTCGGCATCGCCCTCGCGTGGACCCTGCACGTCACCGAGCGGCGCTGGGTGCGCGTCCTGCTGTGGACGACGGCGCTGGTGCCGTTCTGGATGGGCGTCATCGTCAAGAACTACTCGATCTACCTGATGCTGTCGGCCAACGGCCCGCTCAACACGTTCCTCCAGGACGTGGGCCTCACCGACGGCCCCCTGAACCTGCTCTACACCCAGACGGCCGTCATCGTCGGCATCGCCTACTCCCTGGTGCCCTACGCCGTCCTCTCCCTCTACTCGGCCTTCATGCACATCGACAGGGAACTCCTCAACGCCGCCCAGACCCTCGGCGCCAGCCGCGTCCGCGCGATGGCGTCCGTGGTGCTGCCGATGGCGCGCGGCGGCGTCGCCACCTCCATGGCGCTGGTGTTCGTGCTGTCCATCGGCTTCTACGTCACCCCGATCATGCTCGGCGGCGCGCAGACGCCGTTCATGGCGACGCTGATCTCGCAGCAGATCTTCAACCTCTACGACTACCCGGGGGCGGCGGCCAGCGCCGCCGTGCTGCTGCTGATCGCGGTGGCCGTCGTGGGGGCCGTCTTCGCGACCGTCGGCGGTCGCGCGCTGAAGGCGGCCCTGCGATGAGCGGGACGAGCCGGACGAGCGGCACGAGCGCGAGGAGCGCGCGGCGCACGCGGCGGGCCGGCCGGATCGGCGACCGCGTCCTGCGCGTCGTCGGCGTCACCGTGACGGGCCTCGCGGTCGCGTTCATCCTGGCGCCCGTCCTGCTGACCGTGGTGCTGTCCTTCGCCAACGACGCGATGGTGAGGTTCCCGCCCGAGAGTTGGGGCACCGACCGGTACACCGAGCTGTTCGGCAGCGAGAAGTGGCTGTCGGCGCTGTGGCTGTCGGTCCGGCTCGGCCTGTGCTCCGCGCTGCTCGCGGTGGTGGTCTCCGTGCTGGCGCTGCTGGCGATCCACCGCAGCAGGATGCGCTTCGGCGGCCTGCTGGAGGGCGCCAGCCTGGTCAGTCTCATCATCCCGATCTCCGCCTACGCGGTCGCGATGTACTCGGTCTTCAGCCAGTACGCGATCCTCGGCACCTTCTTCGGCCTGGTGCTCGCCCACGCGGCGCTCTCCGTGCCGCTGGTGATGCTCGTGGGCGGCGCCGCGCTGCGCAGCGTCCCCGCCGAGCTCGAACTCGTCGCCATCACCCTCGGCGCCAGCCGGGTGAGGGCCTGGACCGGCGTCACGCTGCGGCTGGCGCTGCCCGCGCTCCTCGGCGGCTTCGTGATGGCCTTCCAGCACAGCTTCGAGGAGGCCGTGCTCATCAACTTCCTCGGCGGCCCCGGCCTGGTCACGCTCCCGAAGGCGGTCTTCGACTCCGTGCAGTTCGGCAGCGACCCGGTGATCACGGCCATCGCCGCCTCGATCGTGATCGTCTCGTCGGCCCTCGTCGCCGTCCCGCTCGCCCTGGCCAGAGGAGCCAAACGATGACCCCACCCGACACGACGACCCCGGCGGTGGAACTGGTCGGGCTCAGCAAGAGGTTCGGCAACGTCACCGCGGTCCGCGACGTCACCCTGACGGCGGCCACCGGCGAGCTGATCAGCGTGCTGGGCGCCTCCGGCTCGGGCAAGACGACCCTGCTGCGCCTGGTCGCCGGCTTCGAGGCGCCGAGCGAGGGCGAGATCCGCCTCCACGGCCGCGAGGTCTCCAGCCTGAGCCCCGCCGAGCGCGAGGTGGGCATGGTCTTCCAGAACTACGCCCTCTTCCCGCACCTCACCGTCCGCCGCAACATCGAGTACGGCCTGCGGATGCGCGGCTGGGACCGCCAGCGGCGCGCCGCGCGCGTCACGGAGATGCTGGAGCGGATGCGGCTGGCCGACTTCGGCGACCGGCTGCCCCGCCAGCTCTCCGGCGGGCAGCAGCAGCGGGTGGCCATCGCGCGGGCCCTGGCCTACGAGCCGCGGCTGGTGCTGATGGACGAGCCGCTCGGCGCGTTGGACAAGGCCCTCAAGGAGAGCCTGCTCGGCGAGATCCGCCGCGTCCACCGCGAGTTCTCCACCACCATCCTCTACGTCACGCACGACCGCGAGGAGGCGCTGACGCTGTCGGACCGCGTCGCGATCATGCACGACACCCGGCTGGTCTCCTGCGCACCGGTGCGCGAGCTCTACCTCGCCCCGCCCAGCGGCTTCGTCGCGGGCTTCTTCTCCGGCGCCAACGTCATCCCCGTCACCGGGGACCCGGTGGCGCTCGTCCGCCACGGCGTGGAGGACGCGGAGCTCACCATCTCCGGTGCCCGCCACACCCTGCCGCTGCCGGCCGGGGCGACGGCGGCCGGGGCGACGGCGGCCGGGGCGACGGCGGGCGGCGCCGGGGCGGACGGCCTCGCGCTCGTCATCCGCCCCGGGCAGGTCGAACTCGCGCCCGAGGCGGGCACCCCCAGCGTCGAGGGCGCCGTGGCCGACCTCGTCTTCCTCGGCGACGTGGTCCACGTGCGGGTGGCCGTCCCCGGCATCGCCCGGCCCGTGAGCTGCATGGCCGCGCTGCCGGAGGCCGTGGGCCTCGCGGTGGGCGACACCGTCACCCTCGGCCTGCCCACGCGCCACCTGCGGCTGCTGCCGGCCGGCGAGGACGGGGCGGCGGCGTGAGCGGGGAGAGCGGCGTGGGCGGGGAGCGCGGCGTGGGCGGGCCGGCGGACACCGTGTTCGTCTCCGGCGAGGTGTGGACCGGCGACGCCGTCGGCAGCCGCGCCTCGGCCGTCGCCGTCACCGACGGCACCATCACCGCCGTCGGGACCGACGCCGAGGCCATGGCGTTGGCGGGCCCTCGCACCGAGGTCGTCGACCTGACCGGCCGGATGCTCGTGCCGGGATTCGTCGACGCCCACGTCCACGCCATCAAGGGCGGCCTGGAACGCCTCCAGTGCGACCTGCTGCCGTACGCCACCGTGCCGGAGTTCCAGCGCGCCCTGGCCGCCTACGCCGAGCGCGTCCCCGACGCGCCCTGGCTGCTGGGCGGCGGCTGGTCCATGGCCGCCTTCGAGGGCGGCATCCCGCACGCGCGGGCGCTCGACGAGGTCTGCCCCGACCGCCCCGTCCTCCTCTACAGCCGCGACCACCACACCGCCTGGGTCAACTCCGCGGCCCTCGCCGTCGCCGGCATCGACCGCACCACCCCCGACCCGCCCGGCGGACGCGTCGACCGCGACCCCGACGGCACCCCCTGCGGCGCGCTCCAGGAGCGGGCCATGGCGCTGGTCGCCCGGCACATCCCGCCCCTCGGACAGGATGCCCACCTCGCGGGACTGCGGGAGGCCCAGCGCTACCTGCACTCCCTCGGCGTCACCGGATGGCAGGACGCCAAGGTGCTGCCCCAGCCCGACGACGCCGCGACCTACGCCGCGTTCGCCGACCGCGGCGAGCTCACCGCGACCGTCGTCGGCGCCCAGTGGTGGGAGCCGGACGGCGGCCTCGACCAGCTCGACAGGCTCCGCGAGGTGCGCGCCACCCTCGCCCGCCCCGGGCTGCGGTTCGACAGCGTGAAGCTGATGCTCGACGGCGTCTGCGAGACCCACACCGCGGCCCTGCTCGACCCCTACGTCGGCCGGCCGCGCCCCGACGAGCACGGCATCGCCTACTACGGGCAGGAGCAGCTCGACGAGACCGTCGCCGCCCTGGACGCCGCCGGTTTCCAGGCGCACTTCCACGCCGTCGGCGACGCCGCCGTCCGGCAGGCGCTCGACGCCGTCGCGTACGCCCGCGCCCGCAACGGCGAACGCGGGCTGCGCCACCACGTGGCCCACGTCCAGGTCGTCCACCCCGCCGACCTGGCCCGTTTCCGCGCCCTGCGCGTCGGCGTCAACGCCCAGCCGCTGTGGGCCAGGAACGAGCCGCAGATGACGGAGCTGACCGTGCCGTTCCTCGGCGAGGAGCGCGCCGCCTGGCAGTACCCGTTCGGCGGCTTCGCCCGCACCGGCGCCGTCCTCGGCTTCGGCAGCGACTGGCCGGTGTCGACGCCCGACCCGCTCGCCCAGATCCACGTCGCGGTCAACCGCACACCGGTGCCGTCGGGGAAGGCCGGGGCCACCCCGCCCGAGGTCTTCCTCCCCACCGAGCGCATCACCCTGAAAGAAGCCATGACAGCGTTCACGTCCGGCAGTGCCCACCTCAACCGCACCGACCACACCCACGGCTCCGTCGAGGTCGGCAAGCGCGCCGACCTGGTGACGCTCGACCGCGACCTCTTCGCGGCGCCCGAACGGGTCTGGGAGGCCCGGGTGTTGGAGACGCGCGTCGCCGGCCGGGTGGTGTTCGCGGCATGAGCCGTGGTGAGGCACGCGTCGACGGCTGGGCTCGGGAGGCGCTCGCCGGGGTCAGCCCGACGCCGTACTGGCTGGACGACACCGTCCCGGGCAACGGCCCCGCGCCCGCGCGCGCCGCCGCGCTGCGCGGCGGGACGACGGCCGACCTCGTCGTCGTCGGCGGCGGCTACAGCGGGCTGTGGACCGCGCTCCTCGCGAAGGAACGCGACCCCGCCCTCGACGTGGTGCTGCTGGAGGCCCGCACCGTCGGCGGCGCCGCGTCGGGCCGCAACGGCGGCTTCTGCGTCTCCAGCCTCACCCACGGCCTGGCCAACGGCATGGAGCGGTGGCCAAGCCAGATCGCTCGGCTGGAGAAGCTCGGCATGGAGAACCTCGACGCGATCGAGGAGACCCTGGCCCGGCACGGCATCGACTGCGACTTCGAGCGCAGCGGCGAACTGCGCGTCGCCACCGAGGACTGGCAGCTGGAGGAACTGCGCGCCTCCGTGGCCGCCGCCGCCTCCGTCGGCATCCGCCGCGAGCTGCTCGACGCCCGCGCGGTGCGGGCCCTGGTCGACTCCCCCACCTACCGCGGCGCGTTCTGGAGCCCCGACGACTTCTCCCTGGTCCACCCCGCGAAGCTCGCCCGGGGCCTGCGGGTGGCCTGCGAACGGCTCGGCGTGCGCGTCCACGAGGACTCGCCCGTGGTCCGCGTCAGGGACGAGGGCGCCACCCTGCGGCTGACGACGCCGGGCGGCGTGGTGCGTGCCCGGCGCGCCGCCTGGGGCACCGGCGCGTTCCCCGGCCCGCTGCGCCGGCTGCGCCACTACGTCGTGCCGGTCTACGACTACGCGCTGGTCACCGAGCCGCTGACGGACGAGCAGCTCGCGCGGATCGGCTGGTCGGGCCGGCAGGCCATGGCGGACGCCGCCAACCAGTTCCACTACTACCGCCTGACCGCCGACAACCGCGTGCTGTGGGGCGGCTACGACGCCGTCTACCACTTCCGCAACCGGATCGAGGACCGGCTCGACCAGCGGCCGAAGACCTTCGGGCTGCTCGCCGAGCAGTTCTTCGAGACCTTCCCGCAGCTGGCGGGCGAGGTGCGGTTCACCCACGCCTGGGGTGGCGTGGTCGACACCGTCAGCCGGTTCACCGCGATGTACGGCACCGCCTGCCGCGGCAAGCTCGCCTACGCCGTCGGGTACACGGGCCTCGGCGTCGGCGCCACCCGGTTCGGGGCCCGCGTGATGCTGGACCTGCTCGCGGGGCGGCGCACGGAGCTGACCGAGCTGGAGATGGTGCGCAGGAAGCCGCTGCCGTTCCCGCCGGAGCCGCTGCGCTACGCCGGCATCCAGCTGACCCGGTGGGCCATCGCCCGCGCCGACGCGAACGGCGGGCGGCGCAACCTGTGGCTGCGCACGCTCGACCGGCTCGGCATGGGCTTCGACTCCTGACCCTCCGGCCCCTGACCCTCCGGCCCTCGACCCTCCGGCCCCTGACCCTCCGGCCCTCGACCCTCCGGCCCCCGACCCTCCGGCCCCCGACGCACGAGACCGCCCACCGACGATCGGTTGAGACATGAGCAGCGTGAGCAGCGTGAGCAGCTTCCAGTACATCAACGGAGCCTTCCGCGACGGCACGTCAGGCACCACGGGCGACGTCGTCGACCCCGCCAGCGGCACGACGCTGCACACCGTCGCCCTGGCAGGCACCGACGACGTCGACCGCGCCGTCGCGGCGGCCCGCGACGCCCTTCCCGAGTGGTCCCGCGCCACCCCGGGCGAGCGCTCCGCCGTCCTCGCGCGCGCCGCCCGGCTGCTGGAGGAGCGGGCCGAGGAGTTCGCGTGGGCGGAGACCCTCCAGGCCGGCAAGCCGATCCGGCTCAGCCGGGAGTTCGACGTCCCGGGCACCATCGACAACACCGACTTCTTCGCCGGCGCCGCCCGCAACCTCGAAGGGCGCGCCGCCGCCGAGTACTCCGCCGACCACACCTCCATGATCCGCCGCGAGCCGGTCGGCGTCGTCGGCTCGATCGCGCCGTGGAACTACCCCCTCCAGATGGCCGCGTGGAAGATCCTCCCGGCCGTCGCCGCGGGCAACACCATCGTCCTCAAGCCGGCCGAGAACACGCCCGTGACCAGCCTCCTCCTGGCCCGCACCCTCACCGAGGCCGGCCTGCCCGACGGCGTCGTCAACGTCGTCACCGGCACCGGCCAGACCGCCGGCGTCCACCTGGTGCGCCACCCCGACGTGGCCATGGTGTCGTTCACCGGCTCCACCGTCGTCGGCCGGCAGGTCATGGCCGGCGCCGCCGCGTCGGGCCCGAAGCGGGTCCACCTCGAACTCGGCGGCAAGGCGCCCTTCGTCGTCCACGACGACGCCGACCTGACGGCCGCGATCCACGGCGCCGTCGCCGCGAGCCTCATCAACACCGGCCAGGACTGCACGGCCGCCACCCGGGCGATCGTCCACCGCTCCCGCCACGCCGAGTTCGTCTCCGGCGTGGCCGACCTCTACGCCACGGTCCGCCTCGGGCCCACCGGCGAGGAGGCCACGGACCTCGGCCCGTTGATCTCCGGGCGGCACCGGCGGAAGGTCGCCGGCATGGTGGACCGCGCCCGCGCCTACGCGCGCGTGGTCACCGGCGGCGCCGCGCCCGGCGGCGACCTCGCCACGGGCTCCTACTACGAGCCGACGCTCGTGGTCGACGCCCCGGCCGCCAGCGAGATCGTCCGCGAGGAGGTGTTCGGCCCGGTGCTCGCGGTGCTGCCGTTCGACACCGACGACGAGGCCGTCGCCCTCGCCAACGACACCCCCTACGGCCTGGCGGCCTCCGTGTGGACCCGCGACGTCTACCGCGCGCTGCGCGCCACCCGGGAGATCCAGGCCGGCTGCGTGTGGGTCAACGACCACATCCCGATCATCAGCGAGATGCCGCACGGCGGGTACAAGGGCTCCGGCTTCGGCAAGGACATGTCGACCTACTCCTTCGAGGAGTACACCAACGTCAAGCACGTCATGCACGACCTCACCGCCGAGGCGGCCAAGCCGTGGCACCGCACCGTCTTCCGCCTCTGAACCCCGCCGGCCGGGAGATCCTCTCCGCCATCGAGGAACGCCTCGACTCCGCCACCGCCCGGGGCCTGGCCCACGCCGTCGACCACGCCCTGCGCGACGGCCTGCTCGCGCCGGGCACCAAGCTGCCCCCCATCCGGCAGGTGGCCACCCAGCTGGCCCTGTCCCCGACGACGGTCAGCGCGGCCTGGTCGCTGCTCGGCCGCTCGGGCACCATCAGGACCGACGGGCGGCGCGGCACGAGAGTCTGCGCCGCCACCTCCCCCGGGCCGGTGCGGTACCGCAGGGCGGTGGGCCGCCCCGACGCGTTCGACCTGGACCTGTCCACCGGGGTGCCGGACCCGGCGCTGCTGCCCGACCTGACGCGCGCCTTCGGCAGCCTCGGCGCCGACCCGGTGCCCCGCAGCTACCTCGACGAGGCCGTCGAGCCCCGGCTGCTCGCCCTGCTCCGCGCCGACTGGCCCTACGACGCCGAGGCGTTGACCGTGGTGGACGGCGCGATGGACGCGCTCGACCTGACGGTCCGCGCGCTGCTGCGCTTCGGCGACCGCGTCGTCGTCGAGCACCCCTGCTTCCCCGCCCTGGCGGACCTGCTGGAGGCCGGCGGCGTCCGCGTCGTCGGCGTGCCGGTCGACGAGCAGGGGCTGCTGCCGGGGCCGTTGGCCGGCGCGCTGCGGCGGCCGACCGCCGCCGTCTTCCTCCAGCCGAGGGCGCAGAACCCGACGGGCGCCTCGCTCACCGACGAGCGGGCCCGCGAGCTGGCCGCCGTCCTCGACGACCAGGGCGCCGCGCCCGACGCCCTGGTCGTCGAGGACGACTCGGCCGGGGCCATCGCCACCACGCCGCCGACCAGCCTCGGCCGCTGGCTGCCCGCCCGCACGGTCCACATCCGCAGCTTCTCCAAGTCCCACGGGCCCGACCTGCGGTTGGGCGCCCTCAGCGCGCCCGCCGCCGTGATGCGCGAGCTGCTGGCGCGGCGGCAGCTCGGCCAGGGCTGGACCAGCCGCGTCCTGCAACGCATCCTGCTGACGCTGCTCACCGACGCCACCGCGCTCGCGCAGGTGGCGGCGGCCCGCGCGGCCTACGCGCGGCGGCGGCACGGCCTGGCCGAGGCGCTGGCCGAACACGGCGTCACCGTCGCGCCGGGGGACGGGCTCAACCTGTGGCTGCCGGTCAGGGACGAGGCCGCCGCCGTCGGCCACCTCGCCGGGCGTGGCATCGGCGCGGCGCCGGGCTCCCCGTTCGAGCTGCTGCCCGAGCCGGCCGCGCACCTGCGGATCACCTCCGGCCTCGTCGACAGCCGGCTCGCCGAGCTCGCCAGCGAACTCGCCGTCGCGGCGCGGGCCGCCTGAGGCCCCGCCGCCCGGTGGCCCGGTGGCCCGGTGGCCCCGCGTGGGGCGCCCCCCTGGCCGGGGCGGCGACCGGGGCGGCGGTCGGGTCTCCGGCCAGGAGGGCGGTCTGGGAGCCGGCGGCGTCGGATGGTCACCCGGCGGCGTGGCGGTCGGCGACCGCGAGGGCCTCGTCGAGGATCGCGACGCCCTCGGCGACCTCCTCGGCGGTGGTGGTGCACGGCGGCACCACGTGGGTGCGGTTGAAGTGGGTGAACGGCCACAGGCCGCGCGCCCGGCACGCGGCGGCGAACTCCGCCATCGGGGCCGCCGCCGCGCCCGAGGCGTTGAACGGCACCAGCGGCTCCCGCGTCTCGCGGTCCCGCACCAGCTCCACCGCCCAGAAGACGCCGAGCCCCCGCACCTCGCCGACGGACGGGTGCCGTTCCGCCAGCTCCCGCAGCAGGGGGCCGATCACCTCCTCGCCGAGCCGGCGCGCGTGCTCCACGATCCCCTCCTCCCGGAAGATCCGGATGGACTCCACAGCGGAGGCGCAGGCCAGCGGGTGGCCGGAGTACGTCAGGCCGCCGGGGTAGGGGCGGTCGCGGAACGTCTCGGCGATCGCGTCGGAGATGATCACGCCGCCCAGCGGCACGTAGCCGGAGTTGACGCCCTTGGCGAAGGTGATGAGGTCCGGCGTGACGGACCAGCGGTCCACCGCGAACCACTCGCCGCAGCGGCCGAAGCCCGCCATCACCTCGTCGGCGACGAGCACGATGCCGAACTCGTCGCACAGCGCCCGCACCCCCGCCAGGTACCCGGCGGGCGGCACCAGGACGCCGTTGGTGCCCACCACGGTCTCCAGCACGACGGCGGCCACCGTGTGCGGGCCCTCCACCTCGATCGTCTGCCGCAGGTGGGCCAGCGCCCGCTCGGACTCCTCGGCCTCGGTGGTGGCGTGGAACGCCGAACGGTACAGGTAGGGGCCCCAGTAGTGGACGACGCCCGGGGAGCCGGGCTCGGAGGGCCAGCGGCGCGGGTCGCCGGTGAGCGCGATGGCGCCCGAGGTGGCGCCGTGGTAGCTGCGGTAGGCGGCGAGCACCTTGTGGCGGCCGGTGTGGAGGCGGGCCATGCGGACGGCGTTCTCGTTCGCCTCGGCGCCGCCGTTGGTGAAGAACACGCGGTTGAGGTCGCCGGGGGCGAGCTCGGCGATCAGCCGTGCCGCCTCGCCGCGCACGTCGTGGGCGAAGCCGGGCGCCAGGGTGGCCAGGCGGGCGGCCTGCCGCTGGATCGCGGCGACGAGCCGGGGGTGCTGGTAGCCGATGTTGACGTTGACGAGCTGGGAGGTGAAGTCGAGGTACCGCCGGCCGTCGTGGTCCCAGAAGTGGGAGCCGGAGGCGCCGGCCACGGGCAGCGGGTCGATGTGGCCCTGGGCGGACCAGGAGTGGAAGACATGGGCGCGGTCGTCCCGCCTGACCCGCTCGGCGGTGGCGGCGGGCCCGGCCGCGTCGGGTGCGTCGTGCGCGCTGGCCGCGTCGGCTGCGCTGGCCGCGTCGGGTGCGTCGTGCGCGCTGGCCGCGTCGGCTGCGCTGGCCGCGTCGGCCACGTTGGCCGTCTCGGTCGTGCTGGTCGTGTCGGTCACGGGAGCCTCCTTCGACTCGCCTCGGGTGTCTGGCCGGTCTCAGCGGGTCTGCGGGAAGCCCAGGTCGATACCGGACGGGGACGCGGCCGGGTCGGGCCAGCGGGAGGTGACGACCTTCCCTCGGGTGTAGAACGAGATGCCCTCCGGCCCGTACATGTGCGTGTCGCCGAAGAGCGACGCCTTCCAGCCGCCGAAGGAGTAGTAGCCCACCGGCACCGGGATCGGCACGTTGACGCCGACCATGCCGACCTCCACCTCGTTCTGGAAGCGCCGCGCGGCGCCGCCGTCCCTGGTGAAGATCGCCGTGCCGTTGGCGTAGCGGTTGGCGTTGATCAGGGCCAGCGCCTCGTCGAAGGTGTCCACGCGCACCACGGAGAGCACGGGGCCGAAGATCTCGTCGGTGTAGACCGTCATCTCGGGCGTGACGTGGTCGAGCAGCGTCGTGCCGAGGAAGAAGCCGTCGCCCGGCACCTCCGCCTCCCGGCCGTCGACGACGACGGTGGCGCCCTGCGCGGCCCCCGCCGCGACGTAGCCGGCGACGCGGTCGCGGTGCTCGCGGCTGATCAACGGGCCCATGTCCGTGCCGGGCTTGGCGCCGTCGCCCACCGACAGGCCCGGCAGCCGCGCGGCGATGGCCGCGACGAGGTCGTCGGCGACGGAGCCGACGGCGACCGTGACGGACAGCGCCATGCAGCGCTCGCCGGCCGCGCCGTAGGCGGCGGAGACCACGGCGTCGGCGGCCAGGTCCAGGTCGGCGTCGGGCAGCACCACGGCGTGGTTCTTCGCGCCGCCCAGGGCCTGCACCCGCTTGCCGCGCGCCGTGCCGGTCTCGTAGACGTGGCGGGCGACGGGGGTGGAGCCGACGAAGCTGACCGCCGCCACGTCCGGGTGGGCCAGCAGCGCGTCCACGGCGACGCGGTCGCCCTGGACGACGTTGAACACGCCGTCGGGCAGGCCGGCCTCCTGCCACAGCTCCGCCAGGAGCAGCGCGGCCGAGGGCACCTTCTCGCTCGGCTTGAGGACGAACGCGTTCCCGCAGGCGATGGCGTTGCCGCACATCCACAGCGGGACCATGGCGGGGAAGTTGAACGGGGTGATGCCGGCGACGACCCCCAGCGGCTGGCGGAGGCTGTGGACGTCCACGCCGGTGGACGCCTGCGCCGAGTACGAGCCCTTCAGCAGGTGCGGCACGCCCGTGGCGAACTCGATGTTCTCCAGGCCCCTGCGGACCTCGCCGACGGCGTCGTCCAGCACCTTGCCGTGCTCGGCGGTGATGACCTCGGCGAGGTCCTCGGTGTGGGCGCTGAGCAGCTCGCGGAAGCGGAAGAGGACGGCGGCGCGCCGGGAGAGCGAGCTCTCGCGCCAGCGGCGCGCCGCGCGGACGGCGTCGGCGACGGCGGCGTCGACCTCGGCGGGGCCGGCGAGTTCGGTCTCCGCGATCAGCTCGCCCGTGGCGGGGTTGTACACGGGGGAGGTGCGCGCGCCGGTCCCCGGGGTGGGGCGTCCGGACGTCCAGTGCGTGGTCCGCTTCGTCATGGCATCGATCCTGACCTGCGGATTCCCCCCGCCACAACGGCGGAATGTCCTGTCACATAACGACGGCGGGGCGCGGCTCGATCCGGGGGTGGGGGCGGGCCGCCCGCCGGCCGCCGTTCTGGGGGCGGCTCCTGACGGCCCGGCCGACGCCCGGTCCGTCCCCCGTCGCGGCGTCCCACGTCGCCGCGTCGCCCGTCGCCGCGTCGCCCTCGTCGACCACGCGCCAGGCGGGCGGGGACGGGGAGGCCGGCTCGTAGGCGACGGCGCCGGCCGTGTGGTGGCGGGTGGCGTCGCAGGCGCGGACGTCGCCGGGCGGCGCGTCGGCGAGGAGGGCGTGGGCGGTGTCGAGCAGCGCGCCGGTCACGGCCGGGGGGTCGGCCAGGAGCAGCGCCTCGCCCGTGGCCACCACGACCTGGCGCAGGCGGGCCCGCGTGCCGCCGGTGAGGGTGCGGCGCAGCGCCAGCGCCGTGTGGACGGCGTCGCGGGCGTCGGCCTCGGGCGAGCCGGTGGCGAACAGCGCGAGGCCGACGGAGCCGATGGTGGTCAGCAGCGTCCCGCCGAAGCGGGCGACGACGGCGCCGAGCTGTTCCCTCGTCTCCTGGAGGTGGGCGTCGAGCTGGGCGGGCGCGGCCCCCTGGTGTGCCTCGCCCGGGGCGGTGCGGACGAGGACGACGCTCAGCTGCCGGCGGCGCGCCGTGTCGGGGCCCGGCGCGGGCGTGAGGGCCGGGTCGTGGCGGAGGATCGCCTGGTGGAGGGAGCGCAGGGCGTTGCCGGGTTCGAGGCCGAGGGCGTCGGTGAGGGCCGCGCGGGTGCGGGCGTAGACGGCGAGGGCGTCGGCCTGGCGACCGCAGCGGTAGAGCGCCAGCATCAGCTGGCCGCAGGTGCGTTCGCGCAGCGGGTCGTCCTCGACGGCCGGCTGGAGCAGGTCCACGACCCTGGCCGGCTGCCCGCGGCTCAGCTCCGCCTCGACGTAGTCCTCGACGGCGGCGGAGCGGGCGTTGTCGAGGGCGGTCAGCGACGGCCAGTCGATGCCGGCCTCGACGAGGTCGGCGAGCGCGGTGCCGCGCCACAGCGCCAGCGCCTCGCGGAGGGCGGTGGCGGCCCCGGCCGGGTCGCCCGCGGCGAGGGCCTCGCGGCCGGCGTCGGCCAGGTGGTGGAAGCGGTGGAGGTCGACGTCCTGCGGCGCGACGCGCAGCGTGTACCCGGGCGGGCGGGTGAGGAGGGAGACGCCGGGGGCGTCGGAGAGGGCGGCGCGCAGGCCCACGACGGCGTTCTGGAGCACCTTGCGGGCGGTCGGCGGCGCGGTCTCCGCCGGCCAGAGCGCCGCCAGCAGCCGGCGGGTGGGGACGACCCGGTTCGCCTCCAGCAGGAGCAGGCCGAGGGCGGCTCGTTGCTTGGTGCCGCCGAGGGGGACGGGGCGGCCGGCGACGGTGACCTCCAGCGGACCGAGCAGCCGGAACTGCGTGCCGGCGGTGGCGCTGGCGGGCGTGCCGGCGGGCACACCCGTCGGCGCGTCGGTGGGTGTGCCGGTGGTTGTGTCGCTGCGTGTGCCGGTGGGTGTGCCGGTGGCTGTGTCGGGGGAGAACCAGGGCCGCGTGCCGGACAGGGCGCCAGACTGCATGGCAGCCAGGCTGGCGCCCCGTGCTCGGACCGTGCTCGGACGCTGGTCGGAGCCCTCTCGGACCGGGGTGGAACGGGGCCCGGCGCGGGGCCCCGGCCGGCCCCGCCGTCGCGGGACCGGCCGGGACGAGAGGGGGTGGGGGAGGGGAGGGGACGGAGGTGGCGAGGCCGGTCCGTCAGACCGAGCGGCGTTCGACGGCCTTGCGCAGGGCGTCGGCCACGGTCCGCGCGTCGTCCTCGTCGAGCTGCTGGTGGAGGGGGAGCAGCAGCGTCGTGTCGGCGCTCAGCTCCGTCCCCGGCAGCGGCCCGTCGCCCGCCGTGACGCCGCCGTAGGCCGGCACCTTGTGCAGCGGCGGGTACCGGAAGGTGGTGTAGATGCCCTGCTCCAGCAGGTCCGCGGCGACCTGGTCGCGGATCGCGGCGTCGAGCTGCACCCAGTAGAAGTAGTACGAGGTGGTGTGGCCCTCGGGCAGCGCGGGCGGCAGGACGATGCCCTCGGTGTCGGCGAGGAGCTTGTCGTAGACCTCGGCGACGGCGCGGCGGCGGGCGACGAAGTCGGGCAGCCGGCCCAGCTGCACCAGGCCGATCGCGGCGGTCACGTCGTTGCCGATGACGCGGCGGCCGAAGTCCTGCACGTTCAGCTCCCACCAGCGGTGGGAGACGCGGGCGGCGGTGAAGCCGCTGGACTTCGTGAGCTCCAGGCCGTGGTAGGCCAGGCGCCGCGCGCGGTGGGCGAGCTCGGAGTCGCGCACGTAGAGCATGCCGCCGTCACCCGTGACGAGGATCTTCATCGCGTCGAAGCTCCACATCGCGACGTCACCGAAGGTGCCGCACGCCTTGCCGTCCACGGTGGAGGCGACGGCGCAGGCGGCGTCCTCGATCAGCGCGACGTCGCGGGCGCGGCACAGCTCGGCGATCTCGGCGATGTCGCCGGGGTAGCCGCCGTAGTGGAGCAGGACGACGGCCTTGGTGTGGGGCGTCAGCGCCGCCCTGACGTGCTCGGGCCTCGGGTTGAGGGTGCGGGGGTCGACGTCGCAGAAGACGGGGCGGGCCCCGGAGGCCGCGACGGCGTTGCCGGCGGCGACGAAGCTCGCGGAGGGCAGGACGACGTCGTCGCCGGGGCCGAGCCCCAGCAGTTCGGTGGACAGGAAGAGCCCCGCGGTGGCCGAGGTGATGAAGACGGTGTGCTCGGCTGGGACGCCGAGGTGGTCGGCGAAGCGCGCCTCGAACTCCTTGGTCCGCGGGCCGTGTCCGAGCCAGTTGCTCTCGAACACCTCCCCGACGGCCTTGAGCTCCTCGGCGCCAAGGCTGGGCTGGAATACGTTGAGCATCGTGCCGCTCCCCAACTGACTCGGCTGGTCTTCCGGCGCTTTGATGGCGTTTCGATGCTAGGAGGCGGCGGAAACCGGTCGCCAAGGCCGCGGTAACCGCCCGGCAATCCGGGTGCCGGGGCGGTGCCGGGGGCGGCGCCGAGGGCTCCGGCGCGGGCGGGGAGGAGCCGGCGCGAAGGAGTGTTGACGCGGCCCGAGGCCAGAACATAGAAATATCGCGCAACTCCGCACACAATCGATCGACAGGACGCTGATGAGCAACGGCACCCTCCACCACCTCCGTTCCGCCGGCGTCTCGCTGGTGGTGGACTGCTCGGGACGTGGGCTCCCCCGGGTCGTGCACTGGGGCGAGGACCTCGGGGCCCTGTCGGAAGCCGCCCTGGCGGCCCTCGCGCACGTCCAGGTCCCCCAGATCGGCTCGAACAACGTCGACGTCGTCGTCCCCCTCAGCGTGCTGCCGGAGCAGGCCGCCGGCTGGCTCGGCACCCCGGGACTGACCGGCCACCGCGCCGGCGCCGACTTCTCCACCTCCTTCTCCGTCACCGCCGTCGAGCCCACCGACCGGGCCCTCGCCGTCACCGCCGAGGACGTCACCGCCGGCCTCGAACTGCGCCTGGAGATCGAGCTGACCGCCTCCGGGCTCGTGCGGCAGCGGGCCACCCTCACCAGCCGGGCCGAGCCGGGCGAGGCGCCGTTCTCCCTCTCCGGCGTGCTGCTGACCCTGCCGGTGCCCGAGCGCGCCACGGAGCTGCTGGACATGACCGGCCGCCACCTGCGGGAACGCACCCCGCAGCGGCACGCGTTCACCATCGGCACGCACCTGCGGGAGAACCGCAAGGGCCGCACCGGCACCGACGCCGCCACCGTGCACGTCGCCGGCGAGGCCGGCTTCGGCTTCCGCCACGGCGAGGTGTGGGGCCTGCACGTGGCCTGGAGCGGCAACCACCGCTCGCTGGCCGAGCGCACCCACACCTCCGTCGCCCTCCTCGGCGGCGGCGAGCTGCTGCTGGCCGGCGAGGTCGCCCTCGGCCCGGAGGAGTCGTACACCACCCCCTGGGTCTACGGCAGCTACGGCCGCCACGGCCTCGACGAGCTCGCCACCCGCTTCCACGACCACCTGCGCGCCCGGCCCCGCCACCCGCACAGCCCGCGCCCGGTGACCCTCAACGTCTGGGAGGCGGTCTACTTCGACCACGACCTGACCCGCCTCACGGCCCTCGCCGACGCCGCCGCCGAGGTCGGCGCCGAGCGCTTCGTCCTCGACGACGGCTGGTTCCGCGGCCGCCGCGACGACCAGGCGGGCCTCGGCGACTGGTACGTCGACGAGGACGTGTGGCCCGACGGCCTGTACCCGCTGGTGAACCACGTGCGCGGCCTCGGCCTGGAGTTCGGCCTGTGGGTGGAGCCCGAGATGGTCAACCCCAACTCCGACCTGGCGCGCGCCCACCCCGAGTGGATTCTCGCCACCGGGGACCGCATGCCCCCCGAGTCCCGCCACCAGCAGGTCCTCGACCTCGGCCACCCCGAGGCGTACGCGTACATCCTCCAGCGGCTCGACGCGATCGTCTCGGAGTACGAGCTGACGTACCTGAAGTGGGACCACAACCGGGACCTCGTGGAGGCCGGCCACAGCCCCACCGGGCGCGCGGGCGTGCACGCCCAGACCGAGGCCGTCTACCGGCTGCTGGACGAGCTGCGCTCCCGCCACCCCAGGCTGGAGATCGAGTCCTGCTCCTCGGGCGGCGGGCGCGTCGACCTCGGCATCCTGGAGCGCACCGACCGGGTCTGGGCCAGCGACTGCATCGACGCGCTGGAGCGGCAGACGATCCAGCGCTACACCGGGCTGCTGCTGCCGCCCGAGCTGATCGGCTCGCACGTGGGCGCGCCCACCGCGCACACCACCGGGCGCACCCACGGCATGGCGATGCGGGCCGGGACGGCGCTCTTCGGGCACTTCGGCATCGAGTGGGACCTGACCCGGGCCACGCCGGACGACCGCGCCGCGCTCGCGCGGTGGATCACGCTCCACAAGGAGCTGCGCCCGCTGCTCCACGGTGGCCGCGTGGTGCGCGGCGACCACCCCGACCCGGCGCTGTGGGTGCACGGCGTGGTCGCGGCGGACGGCTCCCACGCGGTGTACGCGCTGGTCCAGATGGCGACGAGCGTGGCCTCGCCGCCCGGCCTGGTGCGGCTGCCCGGCCTCGACCCGGAGGCGGAGTACCGGGTGGAGCCGCTGCCGCCGGGGGCGCGGCTGAAGGGGGCTGCCTACACGCCGCTGCCGTGGTGGCGCGACGGGGGCGTCACGCTGACCGGCCGCGTGCTGGGCGCGGTCGGGGTCCGCGCCCCGGTCCAACACCCGGAGCGGCTGGTGCTGGTGGAGGCGCGGCGCGTCACGGACTGACTGACCGTGGCCGGCGGTGGTGGCCTCGTCAGGGGATGAGCACCACCTTGCCGATGGTGGCGCGCTCGGCCAGGGCCCGGTGGGCGCGGGCGGCCTCGGCGAGCGGGAAGTGGTGGACCAGCGGCGTGAGCGTGCCGGCGGCGGCGTGTGCCAGGGACTCCTCCTCCAGCGTGCGGAGGTTCTCGATGCCGCCGATCCTCTCGAAGAGCGCCGGGCCGAGGACGGTGCGCGTGGTGACGCCGCGCTCGGCCGCCTCCGCCTCGGGGAGGCGGGCGACCAGGTCGACGGCCTTCCCCGCGCCGCCGTTGCCCGCGCCGCCGCTGTTGCCCGCGCCGCCGCCGTTCCTCGGCGGACGGACGCCCTCGGCGGCCCAGCCGTAGGCGAGGTGGACGCCGCCTGGGGCGAGCAGCCGCAGGCCGGTGCGGGCCAGCTCGCCGCCGACGCCCTCGAAGAGGTACGTGGCCGGGCGCTCGCCCAGCCGGCGCCGGACCACCTCGGCCCAGTCCCCCCGGGTGTAGTCCACCGCGAGGTCGGCGCCGAGGTCCGCCACGGCGGCCGTCTTGGCCGGCCCGCCGGCCGCGCCGACGACCCGCGCGCCGACGTGCCGCGCGTACTGCGTGAGCAGCGAGCCGATCCCGCCCGCGGCGGCCAGCACGAGGACGGTGTCGGCGGCCGTGAGGTCCGCGAAGCGGAGGACGCCCATGACCGTCCTGCCCGTGCCGACCATGGCGACGGCGTGGTCGGGCGAGAGGCCGTCGGGGAGCGCGTGGAGCCGCTCGACGCCGGTGACGGCCCGCTCGGCGTAGCCGCCCGGCGCCTGGCCGAGGTGGGCGACGACGCGGCGGCCCAGCCAGGAGGCGTCGACGCCCTCGCCGAGCGCGTCGACGGCGCCGGCGACCTCGCGGCCGGGGATGGTGGGCAGCTCGGGCAGCGGCCAGGGGCCGCCCGCGACGCCCTCCCGCAGCGCGGTGTCCACCAGGTGCACGCCGGCCGCGGCGACCGCGATCCGCACCTGGCCCGGGCCGGGCTCGGGGTCGGGGACCTCCTCGTGGCGGAGGTTCTCCGGCGGTCCGAAGGCGTGCAGTCTGACGGCGTGCATGGGGACACTCCCTCTCGTGTGTCGCTGGGCCGCCGTGCCGTGTCGTACGGGTGCGACGGCCCCGCCCGTGTGGCCCGGTGTCCGGGCGCGCGCCACCCATCCTCAAACCTCAAGCGAACCTGAGGTCAAGAGCGCGAGCCTCCGGCTGTCAGTGGTCCGGTGCAGCATGGGACGCGTGGTGAGAGCACGAGGAGACGCCAGGCGCGTGGTGAAGCCGCCCCGTCCGCCGGAGTTCACGCTGCCGGAGCTGGTGCCGTTCGACGGCGGCACGCTGGAGCCGGAGGGGGACTACGACGGGGTCGAGTTCGCCGACGTGGAGCTGACCGGCGCCGACGGCCGGGGCGCGAGCTTCCTCGACTGCGCGCTGCGGCGCTGCGTGCTGTCCGAGGCGGAGCTGCGGCGCGCCCGGCTCGTGGACTGCCTGCTGGAGCAGCCCTGCGGGGTCGGCACGGCCCTCGGCGAGGCCCAGCTGCGGGACGTGGAGATACGCGAGGCGCGGCTCGGCGGCGTGCAGCTGAGCGGCGCCACGTTGAACCGCGTCCTGGTCCGGGGCGGCAAGATCGACTTTCTGAACCTGCGGCAGTCCCGGCTGACCGACGTCGCCTTCGTCGGCTGCGTGCTGGTGGAGCCGGACTTCGGCGGCGCCACGCTGGAGCGGGTGTCGTTCCAGGACTGCGAGCTGCGCGGCGTCGACCTCACCCAGGCGACGCTGCGCGAGGTCGACCTGCGGGGCGTGGCCCTGCTGGAGGTCGCGCGCGGCGTGGACCGCCTGGCGGGCTCGGCGATCACCACCTCCCAGCTGCTGGACCTGGCGCCGCAGCTCGCCGCTCACCTGGGCGTTCGCGTCGCGGAGCCCGAGTAGCGCCGGGCGGGCCGGCCCCGGGCGGCACCCCCGGGCACGTCACACGTCCGGGTGATCGTCCGCCTCCTCCGCGTACCCGGGCTGGCCTAGTCTGGGAGTGTCGCTCTCGTACGAAGGAGGGTCCGCCATGGCACTGACGGCTGCGGAGCACGAGCTCAATGCCGACACGGAGGAGCGGCAGACCAGCGCTGCGCTGGAGGACCACTTCGAGGGATTGAGCGCGACAGCCCCGGAAGGGTGGCGCGTCGAACTGATCGAAGGGGGCATCCACGTCGTGCCACCGGCCAACGGAGAACACGAGTCGATCCTGTCCGAAGTGCTGCGTCAGGTGACTCTCCACGCCGCGGACACGTCGTTGCGGCTGTTCACCGGCATCGGATTGCGGCTGCCCGGTCAGACTCCGCAGGACAAGGTGATTCCTGATCTCGTCGTCGCCCCCCGGGGAAGCTTCGCGTCGGCGCAGGAATGGCACGATCCGGCGCCGGCGGTCCTCGTCGCGGAGATCACGTCGAAGTCCACGGAGGAGAAGGACCGGAGCATGAAGCTTCGGGCGTACGCCCGCGTGGACATCCCCCACTACCTCCTGGTGGATCGCAAGATGTGGACTGCGACGCTGTTCAGCGAGCCTGCCGGAGGAGTGTTCCAGCGTCGCCGGACGGTTCCCGTCGCAGAGAGGCTCGCACTTCCCGAGCCGCTTGGTTTCGAGCTGGACACGAGCGTGTTCGCGTTCTGAGAGGAATCCTCGATGGAATGTCCATCCTGCGGCAGCACCAACGTCACCCCGAGCGGTGCCCTCGACGGATACTGGAACTGCATGGACTGTGACCACCGCTGGCGTATCCGCTAGGAGCTGTCCCCACGGGGACGTTCTCGGGGATGTCGCCGCCCGGAGGCGTCGGGCTCAGGCCTCCGGGTGCTCGTCGAGCCGCTCGGCCAGCGCCTCGGCCGCCTCCCGGTCCTCCTCGAAGAAGGCGGCGCGCAGTTCGCCGTTGGGCTGGTGGACGTGGACCATGTGGCCCCAGGGATCGACGACGTACCAGCCGCGTTCCTCGCTGTGCCGGGCCTCGTGCATGGTGCCCATCATGGCCAGACCCACCCGGACGGCACAATCCGTCGACGGTCCACTACGCTCGCCCGCGTGACCACGCGGCAGGCCCCCCGACCAGTGACGACGCGCAACGCGCGCTTCCAGCAGTGGCAGGCGCTGCTGTCGAACCGGACGAAGCGGCAGCGGCTCGGGGAGTTCCTCGTGCAGGGCGTCCGTCCGATCACCCTCGCGGTGGAGCGCGGCTGGCCGGTCCGAGCGCTGCTGATGGACGCCGAACGCGCCCCGTCGCGCTGGGCCACGGGCGTCCTGCGCGACTGCCCGGCCGCCGAGCGGTACGCCCTCGCGCCCGAGCTGCTGGCCGAGCTGGGGGAGAAGGGCGACGGCGCCGAGCTGGTGGCCGTGGTGGGGATGCCGCCGGACGGGCTCGACCGTGTCCCGGTCGGCCCCGACTTCCTCGGCGTGGTCTTCGACCGGCCCGTCAGCCCCGGCAACATCGGCACGCTGGTCCGCTCGGCCGACTCCTTCGGCGCCTCGGGCGTGATCGTGACGGGCCACGCGGCCGACGTCTACGACCCGAAGGCGGTGCGCGCCAGCACGGGCTCGCTCTTCGCCCTCCCCGTGGTGCGCTGCCCGGGGCCGCGCGAGATCGCCGCCTGGCTGGACGGCGAGGCGGCGCGCCTGGGCCAGCCGGTGACGGTCGTCGGGACCGACGAGGCGGGCGCGACGGAGCTGGCCGAGGCCGACCTGACCGGGCCGGTGCTGCTGGTGGTGGGCAACGAGACGGCAGGGCTCAGCGCCGCGTGGCGCGAGCTGTGCGACACCATGGTCCGCATCCCGATGACCGGCTCCGCCAGCTCCCTCAACGCGGCGAGCGCCGCGACGGTGACGCTCTACGAGGCCGTGCGGCAGCGCCGCCACCACCGCGACGCCGCGTGACGCGGGCGCGGCGGCCCGCGCCAGAGACCCCGCGCCCGAGGCGCGTCCGCGACGGCGGCGCGTCACCGCCAACGCCGAAAGACCCCCCGCCGGAACGGTGGGGGGTCTTCGCGTGGGTCAACCGCCGAGCGACGAGCCTGCCGCGGACGGGCCGGCTCCGGCCCTGCTCCGGTTCGGCGCCGGTCCGCTCAGACGTTGACGCCGAAGTCCTGGGCGATGCCCGCGAGGCCGGAGGCGTACCCCTGGCCGACGGCGCGGAACTTCCACTCGGCGCCGTTGCGGTAGATCTCGCCGAAGACCATGGCGGTCTCCGTGGAGGCGTCCTCGGTCAGGTCGTACCGGGCGATCTCGGCGCCGCCGGCCTGGTTCACCACGCGGATGAAGGCGTTCCGCACCTGGCCGAAGTTCTGGCCACGGGCCTCGGCGTCGTGGATCGAGACGGGGAAGACGATCTTGTCGATCTCGGCCGGCAGGCCGGCGAGGTTGACGTTGATCTGCTCGTCGTCGCCCTCGCCCTCACCCGTGAGGTTGTCACCGGTGTGCTGGATGGCCCCGTCGGGGGAGGTCAGGTTGTTGTAGAAGATGAAGTGCCCGTCGGAGACGACCTTGCCAGTGGCGTTCAGCCCCAGGGCACTGGCGTCCAGGTCGAAGTCCGCCCCTGTGGTCGTCCGAACGTCCCAGCCGAGGCCGACCGTGACGGCGGTCAGGCCCGGCGCCTCCTTGCTCAGCGAGACGTTGCCGCCCTTGCTCAGGCTCACACCCATGGTCTGGATCCCCTTGTTTCGTTGCTCAGCTCGGTCAGTCGCGTAGGACCGCACTGCGATGACGACTGCGATGACGCTGACGTTACTCTCACCGCTCCCAACGATGTCAGGGGGTCGCGTGGTTCCGCTGGCACTTCCGGGAAAAACCAGGGTGCGTTCCGTCGCCCGGCTCAGGATCATGGAACGCATGTCCCGTCACACCGCCCGCCGCGGGCATGTCATCCGCGGCTCGATCCGCCTGCCCGAGTCCGAGCTTCGCTGGCGGTTCTCGCGCTCCTCGGGGCCGGGCGGTCAGCACGTCAACACCACCGACAGCCAGGTCGAGCTCCTCTTCGACCTCGCCGCCACCCGCGCGCTGCCCGAGGCGTGGCGGCGGCGGGCGCTGGAGCGGCTCGCCGGCCGGCTGACCGAGGACGGCGTGCTCGTGGTGCGGTCGTCCGGGCACCGCTCGCAGTGGCGCAACCGCGAGGCCGCCGCCCTCCGCCTGGCGCGGCTGCTGGAGGAGGCCGCCGCGCCGCCGGCCCCGGAGCGCCGGCAGGGCCGCACGCCGCGCGCCGCCAAGGAGCGGCGGCTGCGGACCAAGCGGCACCGCTCCGAGCTCAAGCGCGGCCGGGCGGCGGGCCGGGGCGGCGACCCCGACGGCTGAGGTGGGCGGTCAGCGCTCGCCGAGCCGGCGGTAGGCGCCGAGGTAGTACGTGAGCGGGCCGCCCGTGGTGGCCTGGAGGCTGGTGGCGAGCACCCTGGCCACCACCAGCGTGTGGTCGCCGGCGGCGACGCGTTGCTCGGTCCGGCACTCCACGGCGGCCAGCGCGCCCTCGACGAGCGGCGCCCCGCTGACCTCGCCCAGCCGGTGCGGCACCTCCTGGAAGAGGAGCCGGTCGCTCAGCCGGCCCTTCATCGCGAACCGGCCGGCGAGGGTCCGCTGCTCCTCGGTCAGCAGCGAGGCCGCCCACAGCGGCTGCCGCTCCAGCAGCTCGTCCATCCGGGAGCCGGTGCGGACGCTGACCAGCACCAGCGGCGGGTCGAGCGACACCGACAGGAACGCCGTCGCCGTCATGCCGGCCGCCGCGCCGTTCGGTCCGTCCTCGGGGTCGTGCGCGGTCACCAACACCACGCCGGCCGCGAGTCGGGCCATGGCTGCGCGGAACTCGTCCTCGGTCACCCCTTCAGGATGCGCGGGACGCGGAACGGTGGCTTCGCCGGGCTGACCGGTTCTCGTGGGGAGGGACACGTGAAGCAAGCTAACCGCCCGCCCGCCCGCCGCGCATCGGGCGGAGGAACCAGGACCCGCCGTGTCCGGTCCGAGACGGGACGGGACCTCGGGACGAGGCCGGAGGACGGGAGCCGGCCGCGGAGGGCCGGCGGCCCCGGCGGCCGGACCCCGCCGCCCGGCCCGGTCGCGCCGCCCCTGGTCGGGTCGCGTCGCCCCGGGTGGGGGGCGGATCGCGGCCCGGAGGGCGGACGGGAGAGGATGCGGGGGAGGACCGCCCGAGAGAACGGGCAGGTGGGGCGCGGGCCGAGGCGAGGACCGAGGCCCCGCCGGGGGCCGGAGGGCGCTCACGGCGTCCGCCGCCGACGCCACCGGCCGAAATCCTTCTACGTCCCGCTATCGAACCCTCTCTCAGTGTGACATAGCTCACAGTTACCAAATAATCACTGACCCTGTGTACCTAGCGGGCAGCTCCCTGTGATTCAGTGGCCTTGGTATCTGCACGTGCATCCGGGCCGGGGGAGTGATGGAAACGGATACTGAGCCGTACGTGCGCCTCGCCTCGCTGCGTGAGCTGCACCAGGTTGTCGCGCAGCTGAACACCGCGCGCAGCATGGCGGACACTCTCCAGACCATCGCCGACGGCGCGGTCGCCGCCCTCGGCTTCGAGCTCGCCGCGGTCAACCTCGTCACCCCGGACGGCGACCTCCTCGTCGCCGCCGTCGCCGGCAGCGAGAACGCCGAGGCGGCCCTGGCCGGCCGCACCGGATCGCGCGAGTCCTGGGAGCGCCGCCTGGCGATGGGGGAGCGCTGGGGGGAGCTGCGCTTCATCCCGTACACGCAGGGCTGGGTCCTCGACCACGACGACGTCCCCCAGTGGCACATCACGGGACCGGCCCCCAGGACCCCGGACGAGTGGCACCCCATGGACCGGCTCTTCGCGCCGATGTACGCCTCGGACGGCGAGCTGCTCGCCGTGCTGGAGGTGGACAAGCCGCGCAACGGCAAGCGCCCGGGGCCCTGGGGCTGCGAGGCGCTCCAGCTCTACGCCTCCCAGGCCGCCATAGCCATCTCCAACGCCCGCCTCCGGGGCAACATGCAGCGTGCCCTCGTCCGCCTGGAGCAGGAGCAGCAGGCGCTGCGCGCCAGCGAGGAGAGCTTCCGGCAGGCGTTCGAGTACGCGCCCAGCGGCATGGCCATAGCCGAGATCGGGGGCGAGAACCACGGCCGCCTGATCCGCGTCAACGACGCGCTGTGCCGTCTCCTGGGACGATCGGCGGCCCTGCTGCGCCGCATGAGCTTCGCCGAGCTGGTCCACCCCGAGGACACGGCCGTGCTGCTGCGCACCGCCGCCGAGGGCGGCCGCGCCGAGCTGCGGCTGCTGCGCCGGGACGGCTCCTACGTCTGGGTCTCGCTGCGGAACTCGGTCGTGGCCGACGTCACGGACGGCCCGCAGGTGCTGCTGACGCACGTCGAGGACATCGAGGACCGCAAGCGGCACGAGCTGGCGCTGGCGCACCGCGCCAGCCACGACTCGTTGACCGGCCTGCCCAACAGCGCGGAGCTCCGCTCCCGCCTCGGCGCCCGCATCTGCGACGTGCCGCAGGACCGGCTCGACGATCCGTCGGCGCAGCCGCCGAGCTCCACCGACGCCTTCACCGGCCTCGGCACCCCGCCCCCGCGCGGGTACGACCACCACGAGCACGTCCGCCCGCCCGAGGCGCCCGGCGGCGACGGCAAGGGGCTCGCGGTCCTCTTCTGCGACCTCGACGGCTTCAAGTCGATCAACGACCGCTTCGGGCACCTCTGCGGCGACGCCGTGCTGGTGGAGGTCGCCCGCCGCCTCCAGGCGGGCGTGCGGGACAACGACACGGTCGCCCGCCTCGGCGGGGACGAGTTCGTGGTGCTCGCCGACGGCCTCGGCCCGGCCGACGCCTCGGACCTCGCGGTCCGGCTGCGCTCCGCGATCATCCCGCCGATCCGCGTCGAGGGCAGGTCGGTGCGGGTGGGTGCGAGCTTCGGCATCGGCTGGGCGGCCTGCGGCATGACCACCGGGGAGATCCTCCAGTCCGCCGACCAGCGGATGTACGTGGAGAAGCGTTCGAGGTCACAGGCGCGCCGCCGCGCGGGCTGACCGGGACGGACCGGCCGTGTCAGTCGAACGGGGTAGGCTCGCGCCTGAAGCCCCCGGCGTCTGGGAGCCGGGGGAGCGGGCGGGGTCGGGGAACCACGACGCCTGACGAGGGCCAACCGAGGAGCGAGTTCGATGAGTGCGGGGAACAACGGCGCGGGGATGCCACCCAACCACGCACCCGACGACGATCCCTTCGCGTACCTCTACCGCCCGGAGGGCCCCCAGGCCGACGGCCAGCAGGCGCCGCCGCCCCGGCAGCCCGAGTCGTACCACCAGGTCCGTCCCGTCGGCGGGCGCACGTACGGCGGGGGGCAGGGCAGCCCCAGGACCCAGCCGATGGGCGCCGCCGGATACGGCCAGCCGCCGCAGCCCGACGCGCACTACGCGGCGCCGGAGACGCAGGGCGGCGCCGGCGCTCCCGGTGGCCGCCGCCGCATGCCGCCGCCCGAGCCGCCCCGGCGGAACGGCCTGCTGATCGGCGCGATCGCCGTGGTCGTCGCCGTCGTCGTGGGCGTCGGCGCGGCCATCCTCTTCAGCGGTGACGAGACGGAGCCGAGCGCGGGCGGGGACCCGACGGGCTCGGAGACGCAGGGCTCGGACGGCGAGCCGGGAGACGAGGACCCCGGGGACGGCGAGTCCAGCCCGCCCGGGGCCGGGGAGCCTCCCGTGGCGGACCTCGCCGCGCTCCAGCTCGGCGGGGGCGCCCGCCTGGAGTCCGGCATCGCCGGCGCCAGCTCACCCGAGGGGAACTACGTCTCGGGCCTCGTCCAGGGCTCCACCATCACGTGGACCTTCGACTTCGAGGGCGACCCCGGGCAGTACGTGCTGTACACGACGTACGCCACCGTCAGCGACGACCAGACCCTCGCCTTCTCGGTCAACGGCACCCCCCGCGACGACCGGATCAACCTCCGGGACTTCAACGGGGGCGGCAGCGACGAGTGGGAGGAGAGCTGGTACAACACGTACAACTACGTCGACCTCGAACAGGGATCGAACACCCTCGAGTTCAGCTGCCCCGAGTCCTGCGACGTCCTGATCGACCAGCTGTACTTCACCGAAGAGGTCGTCGGCTAGCAAACGTCGGCTGGCAAGGGGCCGCCGGCCAGCCCGCCGACGGGGCGCCGGCCTACGAGCCGGCCGTCGCGCCCCCCGTGGCCGGCGGCGGCACCACCCACCGCCCGCGGCGCATCACCCCCACCACGTGGAAGCCGTCGTCCAGCACCACGAGGTCGGCGTCCATGCCCTCCTCCACCGACCCCACCCGGTCGTCGATCCCCAGCAGCCGCGCCGGCGTCTGCGACACCGCCCGCACCACGTCCGTGACCGGCAGCCCGTCGACCGTCACCGCCCGCCGGAACGCCCGGTCGAGCGTCAGGGTCGACCCGGCCAGCGCCCCCGGTCCGTCGCCCTCGCCCGCCGCGTCGAGCCGCGCCACGCCGTCCGTCACCCGGACCCGCAGCGGGCCGAGGGGGTAGACCCCGTCGCCCATCCCGGCCGCCCCCATCGCGTCGGTGACGAACGCCACCCGCGCCGCGCCCGCCGTGCGGAAGGCCATCCCGAGCACGGCCGGGTGCACGTGGACGCCGTCGTTGAGCAGCTCGACCGTGACCCGCTCGTCCTCCAGCAGCGCCGTCACAGGCCCCGGCGCCCGGTGCCCGAGCGGCGGCATCCCGCTGAAGAGGTGCGTGGCGACCCGCGCGCCCGCCTCCACCGCCTCCCGCGTCGTGTCGTAGTCCCCGTCGGTGTGCCCGACGGCGGCGATCACGCCGCGCTCGCGCAGCAGCCGCACCGAGTCGAGCCCGCCGGGCAGCTCGGGGGCGAGGGTCACCATGCGGGCCGTGCCGCGCGCCGCGTCGATCAGCCTCCCCACCTCGGCGGGGTCCGGCGAGCGCAGCAGCGCCGGGTCGTGCGCGCCGCGGCGGCGGTCGGAGATGAACGGCCCCTCGAAGTGGATGCCGGCCAGCTCGCCCTCCTCCACCAGCTCCGACAGCACGCCGGCCTGTGTGGCCAGGTCCGTCAGCGCGCTGGTGACGGTGGAGGCGAGCATGGTGGTCGTGCCGTGCCGGCGGTGGGTCTCGATGACGGTCATCGCCTCGGGCACGGTCCCGGCCGAGAACGAGGCGCCGCCGCCGCCGTGGACGTGCGCGTCGACGAAGCCGGGGACCAGCCAGTGGCCCGAGAGGTCCACGACGGCCGCGCCACCGCCGTCCGGACGGTCCGCCGGGGACGGCGCCCTGGGTGCCTCGCCCCGCCCCACGGCGACGATCCTGCGGTCCGTGACCGTGACCCGGCCGCCCTCGACGACACCGTGCGGGCGGACCACCCGCGCCCCGGCGAGCACGATGAGGGCAGGGGCGTCGGAGGCGTGAGAGGGCGTCATGCCCACAGTCTCGCGCACCCTCGGCACAGAGGACTAGTCCACTCGTCCGCCGGTGGCTTTTCGAGGTGGCGACCAACGAGGGCCGTCCCGTTGCCCCCGGACGGGCTCACGCCGCCCCTTTCGACGCCCTCACGATGCCCCCGCGACGCCCTCACGATGCCCCCGCGACGCCGTCGCGATGCCCCGACGGCGCCCCCCTGACGCCCTCCGACGCCCCGCGACCGCCGCTCCCCGGCCCTCGGGACGCGGGCGGTTCCTCCCGTCGCGGTGTCGTCGATCGCCGGTCCGTCAGGCCGAACTCCCCTCCCCGCCACCGTCCTCGGCAGGCCCATATGTGATGGGGGTGGCGAAATCGTCACGATGGAGCGGCTGTTGTGAAACCGATATACCTCTGAGTGCTGAGCTCACCCGTGTGGGGAGGGAAACTCGACAGGATCGCCGGCTGACACGAACGGATCAGACCGGGCGACAGCATGTAGCGAGTCAGGGCAAAGGGGATGTGAACGTGCGACGTCGCCGATTCTTGGGGATGGGTGCGGGCCTGACCGGGGCCGTCTCCGTGGCGGCCACCACCACCGCCTGTGGGAGCGACTCGGGCGACCAGGAGGTGGTGCTCCGCCTGCTGGCCACCGAGTACGGCGAGGCCGCCGACAGCGGGTCGACCGAGGCGTACTGGAACGACCTCGTCGCGGAGTTCCGCGAGGAGAACCCGAACATCCTCATCGATGTCTCGGTCATCCGGTACCAGGACGCCAACAGCGAGGTCGCCCGCCTGGCGGAGGAGGGCAACCCCCCGGACATCGCCCAGATCTTCGCCTTCGCCGAGTTCGCCGAGGCGGGCCAGCTCCACCCGGCCAGCGAGCTGCTGACGCTCCCCGTGATCGCCGACTTCGTGCCCCAGATCGCGGTCGCCGGCGAGCTGGAACGCGTGCAGTACGCGCTGCCCTTCGCCTCCACCGTCTTCCGCCTCTTCTACAACAAGCAGCTCTTCCGCAGCGCCGGCCTGGACGACGAGCAGCCGCCGACCAACTGGGAGGAGATGCTCGAAGCGGCCGTGGCGCTGCGCGACGCGGGCGTCCCCACCCCCATCGCGCTGCCGTTCGCCCCGGAGGAGGGCCAGATCGAGGCCATGGCCTGGATGCTGGCCGGCGGCGGCGGACTCACCGACAACACGGGCGTCTACTCGATCAACAACGAGGCCAACATCGAGACGTTCACCTGGCTGCGGGACGAGGTCGTCGCCAAGGGGCTCGCCGGCTCCGGCATTCCGGCCGAGACCCAGCGCGCCACCTCCTACGTGGACTTCTCCGCCGGCGAGGTCGGCATGGTCATGGCCGACTCGCTGCTGCTGCGCCAGGCCGACGTCGGCGGCGTCGACTACGGCGTCATCCAGGTGCCGGGCCGCCACGGTCCCACCCCGTCCGCGCTCGGCCAGGCCTCGTGGGTGATGGGGTTCAACACCCACGGCCACGGCGAGCAGATAGCGGCCTTCCTCGACTTCGTGTACACCAACACCACGGTCGCCAGCCTCCACGAGCGCTACGACTTCCTGCCGGTGACCACCCCCGGCGTCTACGACGTGCGCGGCAGCGAGGACCCGGAGCGGCAGCGCCTGGTGCCGTTCATCGAGGAGCTGGACACCGCGACGTTCTTCCCCATCGGCAAGGTCTCCTGGACGACGGTCGGGGTCTGGCTCTCCGAGCGCATCGGCGAAACGTTGCGGCCCGACAGCGACATCCCGCGGATCCTCGGCCGGCTCCAGGACGAGGCGCGCGAGCTCGACGGGGCGCAGTGAGCCGTCGGCCCGCGCGGTGAGCCCACCCCGGGCCGCCCGGGGCCGCCCGGGGCCGCCCGGGGCCGCCCGGCCTACACTGCGGACGTGAGCCAGCAGCCCGAACCCGCGGAGCCCGAGAAGCCGCCCGAGCCCGCGGAGCCGCCGGACCCGCCCGAGCCGTCGGAACGGCCCGGGGCCGCGGGCACGTCAGGGCCGGGCGAGCTGACGGAACGGGAGCGGGCCGTGCTGGCCCTGGAGCGCCGCGGCTGGCCGGGCGCCGGCAGCAAGGAACGCGCCGTCCGCGAGCGCCTCGGCATGTCCCCGACCCGCTACTACCAGCTGCTCAACGCCCTCCTCGACGACCCGCGCGCCCTCGCCCACGACCCGGTGACCGTCAACCGCCTGCGCCGCCTGCGCCAGGCCCGCCGCGGCGGGCTCACCCGGCCCGACGAGCCGCCCCGCCCCTGACGCGGCGCCGGGGGTCGGCCGGGGCGGCGGCCGAGGTGGCCGGGACCCGCCGGTCCTTCGGCCGGGCGAGGCCGGGCCGGCGGTAGAGTCCGGCACATGGGCTCTCCCTCCTCACCGGCCTCCTCCGAGACACTGCCCACTCCCAGGACCGAGGCGGGCCGCGACGGCCTCGCCGCCCTGCTCGCCCAACCGGAACGCGCCCTGGTCGCCGTCGACTTCGACGGCACCCTCGCACCGATCGTCCCCGACCCCGAGCAGGCCCGCGCCCACCCCGACGCCGTGCCGGCGCTCGCCCGGCTGGCCGGCCGCGTCGCCGCCGTCGCCGTGATCACCGGTCGCCCCGCCGACGTGGCGGTGCGGCTCGCCGGCCTCGCCGGCCACCCCGAACTCGCCGGCCTCGTCGTCCTCGGCGCGTACGGCGCGGAGCGGTGGGACGCCGCCACCGGCACGCTGCGCCGCCCGCCCGCCCACCCGGGCGTGGCCGTGGCGCGCGAGGAACTGCCCGCCCTGGTGGGCGGGACCGGCGCGGCCGTCGAGGACAAGGGCGGCGCTCTCGCGGTCCACACCCGCCGCGCCCCCGACCCGGCCGGCGCCTTCGCGGCGCTGCGCGAGCCGCTGGCCCGGCTCGCCGACCGGCTCGGGCTGGCGCTGGAGCCCGGCCGGCTGGTGCTGGAGCTGCGCCCGCCCGGCATGGACAAGGGCGGCGCGCTGACGGCGCTGGTGGGCGAGGTCGGCGCCCGCGCCGTGCTCTACGCGGGAGACGACCTCGGCGACCTGGCGGCGTTCGACGCGGTGGCCGCGCTCCGCGCCTCCGGGGTGGCCGGTCTGCGGGTGTGCAGCGGCAGCGCGGAGGTCGCCGAGCTGACCGAGGCCACGGACCTCACCGTCGACGGCCCCGAGGGGGTGGCCGCCCTGCTGGCGGCGCTGGGCGACGCCCTGTGACGGAGACGGCCGGGCGGTCTCCGGCGGCCGGGCCGCCGGAGGCTCAGGACGAGGAGACGGCGACGACGATCGCGAGGATGAGGACGATCCAGCCGACGATGCCGAGGTAACCGAAGATCAGCCCCGTCAGCGCCTGGCCGTCGCCCTGCTCGTGCCGCTGGCGGATCTCGGTGCGGGCCTTGTGGCCCAGGACGATCGCGGGGATCGCGGTCAGGCCCCAGGTGACGGGCGTGAGCAGGCCGCAGATGAGCGAGGCGGTGGCGTTCCCGTTGGTCGGCGGGGGGACGACCAGGGGGTAGGGCTTGTACGGCCGCTGGTACGCCATGGGTGGGGGCGGCGGGACGTACGGCTGGAGCTGCGTCGAGGGCTGCGGCTGCGGCTGGGGCACGGGCCCCTGCGGCAGGTCGGCGACGACGGCCTGCAGCTCGCCGTAGGTGACCGCCTCCTGCACGCGGGTCAGCCGCGCGTCCAGCTCGTCCTGGCTCAGCCGCCCCTCGGCGAACCCGGCCTTCAGCACGTCCGAGGCCCGCTCCCGGTCCGCGTCCGAGGCCCGCATCATCGACGACTGGCCGTACGGCTGCGCGCCGTACGGCTGGGCCCCGAAGGCCGGCTGAGCGTAGGGCTGCTGACCGTACGGCGGCTGCCCGTACGGTGGCCCTCCCGGCGGCCCGTACGGCCGCCAGCCATGCTGTGACATCGCCAGCCCCTCCCCACCCCTCGCACCGGATTGTCCCCATCCTCCGTCCAGAGAGACGACCCGGACAAGGCCCGGAGTTCCCCGAGCCGGGTTCGTCCGGTGTCCGGGCGCGCGGCGGGCCGCCGCGCCGGGAGGGGGCGGCGGCCGTGACGAGGCCCTACGGGCGGAGCGCCGCGAGCTGGTCGAGGAACCAGCGTTTCGGCGGCAGCGCCGTCGCGGCGGCCGCCAGCCGCTTGGACTGCTGGGCGCGCTCCTCCGCCGGCATCGTCAGCCCCTGGTGCAGGGCCCTCGCCGTGGCCGCGATGTCGTAGGGGTTGACCAGCAGGGCCAGCTCGCCGAGCTCCTCGGCGGCGCCCGCCTCGCGGGAGAGGACCAGGGCGCAGCCGCGCTCGGAGATCAGCGGGATCTCCTTGGCGACGAGGTTCATGCCGTCGCGGATCGGGTTGACCAGCGCGACGTCGGCCAGCCGGTACGCGGCGAGCGAGCGGGCGAAGTCGTCCTTGACGTGGAGGATGACGGGCGTCCAGCCGGGGCGCCCGAACGCCGCGTTGATCTCCTCGGCGACGCGGGCGACCTCGGCGGTGTAGTCGCGGTAGACGGCCAGGTCCTGCCGCGAGGGGTAGGCGAAGGCGAGGTGGACGACGCGGCCGTGCCACTCGGGGTGGTCGGTGAGCAGCCGCCGGTACGCCAGCAGGCCGCGGACGATGTTCTTCGACAGCTCGGTCCTGTCCACCCGGACGATGGTCCTGCGCTCCTCGCCCGCCCCGCCCCCGGCCTGGCCGCCCCCGATCTGGGCGCCCCCGATCTGGGCGCGCAGCTCCGCGAGGCGCTCGTCGACGTCCGGGCGGGCGGCGCGCTCGCGCAGGAAGTCCCCGTCGGTGCCGAGGCCGTGGACGCCGAGCCCGACCGCGCGGCCGGCGTGGGTGACGGCCTCGGGCGACACCTCGGCGCCGAGGACCGCGGCGCAGCAGTCGGCGAAGGCGCGGGCCCAGCGGCGGGTGAGGAACGCGACGCGGTCCGCGCCGAGCATGCCGGTGAGCAGCTGGCGGGCGATGCCGTCGGGCAGCACGCGGAACAGCTCGGGCGGCGCCCACGGGGTGTGGGAGAAGTGCCCGATCCGCAGGTCGGGGCGGCGCTCGCGCAGCAGGCCCGGCAGGAGCGTGAGGTGGTAGTCCTGCACGAGGACGGCCGCGCCCTCGGCGGCCTCCTCGGCGACGGCGTCGGCGAAGGCCGCGTTGTACGCCTCGTACGCGGCCCAGTGCGCCTCGAACGTCTCGTCGAAGACCGGTTCGAGCGGCGTCTGGTACAGCAGGTGGTGGACGAACCACAGGACGGAGTTGGCGACCTCGCTGTAGGCCGCGTGGAAGGTGGCGGCCGGGATGTCGAGCATCCGCACGGCCTGGCCGGCGGTGTCGGTGGCGTCCAGGCGGACCGGGGAACGGCGGGCCGCCTCGCGGTCGCCGTCGCCCAGGCTCGCGCAGACCCACAGCCCGGCCTCGTCGCCGAGCGCGCTGAGGCCGGAGACCAGCCCGCCGCCGCCGCGCCGCGCGGAGAGCGAGCCGTCCTCGGCCAGCGCGTAGCTGACCGGGCCGCGGTTGGACGCCACCACCACGCCGGGACGGACGACGTCGGTGGTCATCGGGGGCCTCCCTGACGGGGTGGGGGACGCGTGACGGAACGGGTGACGCGGTGGAACGGGTGCGGTCGAACGGGTGACGCGGAGCGCGGGCGCGTCGGCGTGGTGCGGCGTGGTGGGGTGCCGGGAGCGGCGCGAGCGCTCGCGCGAGGTCTAGCCCGCCGCGCGAGCGTTGAAACGCCTCCCGCGCGTGTCTCCCGTCACGTCCCGTCGCGCTCCGTGGTGTCCCCCGCGCCGCGCCCCGGCTCCCCAGCGGGCGGCGTACTCGGGAACGCTGGTCATCGGCGGGCGCTCCTCGGTGTGGATCGGGTGGGTCTGGGGCGCGAAGCCGCCCTCCTCGGTCCGCTGGAACTGGGTGATCCCCGCGCCGGGCCCCGTCTGGACCGGCTTCGGGCCCGGCATGCGGCTCTCCGCCGTCCGCATGATCGCCGCGGCCATCCGGCCGAGCGCCTGCCCGTCCTGGTGCCGGTGCCTGCGGACGCCCACGTCGACCTGGGCGAGGGCGTCCAGGCCCGCCACGTTGAGCGTGTCGATCAGCAGCCCGAGCTCCACGCCGTACCCGACGGGGAACGGGAGCCGCTCCAGCAGCGAGCGGCGCGCCGCGTACTCCCCGCCCAGCGGCTGCACCACGCCGGCCAGCCGGGGCCAGTGCAGGTTCAGCAGCGGGCGGGCCACCAGCTCGGTGACGCGACCGCCCTGGTGGGCGCCGGAGGGCTGGTCGCCCAGCGGCCGGTCGTAGACGGCCTTGACCATCTGCACCTCGGGCTCGGTGAGCAGGGGCCCGAGGATGCCCGACACGAAGCGGGAGTCGAACTCCCGCAGGTCGGCGTCGACGAAGCAGATGATCTCGCCGCTGGTGGCCAGCAGCGAGCGCCACAGCACCTCGCCCTTGCCCGGCACGCTGGGCAGGCGGGGAAGTATCTCGTCCCGGTGGACGACCTTGGCGCCCGCGGCGGCGGCCACCTCGGAGGTCCTGTCGGTGGAGCCGGAGTCCACCACGAGCAGCTCGTCGATCAGTGGCACGGCCTCCATCAGGTCGCGCCGGAGCGTCTCCACGATGGCGCCGACGGTCGCCTCCTCGTTCAGCGCGGGGAGGACCACGCTGACGCCGGCCGCCGCCCCCGCCTCACGCTTCGCGTCCAGCAACCGCGCCAGCGAGCGGTCAGCGGCAATCCAGGACCGGCGGCTCAGCCACTCCTCTGCCTCTTCCAGCACGAAAGTCGCTCCTGTTCGCATATGGCCACTTATAACCCGTATGGCCGTGTCTGCCCCTTATGGGTGGTGTCCGAACCCACCCGGACCGCATTTTTTCGCCGAGTTCCCCGCTCGTCCTCTCGCTGCTTGGAAAATGGCCCTTCCTGGCCGGAACGCGGCTCCGCGCCGTCTCGCGTATCGGACGGCCCGGGATATTGTGCGGGGCGTCCGTTACAGTCTCGGGCAGCGTAGGTGTCCTCCGCATATCGGAGACCGTGAACACCCAGCGCGCACGGCCGGACACGCAACGGCAGTGCCACCGTACGTACAACCGCATACCGCTCATCCAGAGGGGCAGAGGGAACGGCCCGTTGAAGCCCCGGCAACCCTTCCGCCGGTTCTCGTGACGACGCGAGGCTCCCGGTGGGGAAGGTGCCAATTCCGTCCCGTGGCGAGAGCCGCCGCGGGGAAGATGAGGAGAGAAGGGCCTCGCACCCATGTCTGTGCTCACCACGCACGCCTCCACGCCCGACGCCGCCGACTCCACCGCGTCCGCCGGCTCCAGCGACCCCGCCGCCTCCGGCGTCGACCTCGGACCCGCCGTCGCCCTCTCCTGTCGGGAGTGCGGCGAACGCTTCCCGCTCGGTCCCGACTTCGCCTGCGCGGCCTGCTTCGGCCCGCTGGAGATCGCCTACGAGCTGCCCACCGGCGACCCGGAGGCGCTCCGCGCGCGGATCGAGGCGGGACCCCACAGCATCTGGCGCTACGCCCCGCTGCTGCCCGTGCCCGCCACCGTCGCCGAGCGGCCGAACCTCAACCCCGGCGGCACCCCGCTGGTGAGGGCCGACCGCCTCGCCGCGGAGCTGGGCGTCACCGGCGAGCTGTACGTCAAGGACGACTCCGCCAACCCCACGCACTCCTTCAAGGACCGGGTCGTGGCCTGCGCCGTCGAGGCGGCCCGCGCCTTCGGCTTCACCACCCTCTCCTGCTCCTCGACCGGCAACCTGGCCGGCGCCGTCGGCGCCGCCGCGGCCCGCGCCGGGCTGCGCTCCTGCGTCTTCATCCCGAGCGACCTGGAGCAGGGCAAGGTCGTGATGGCGGCGGTCTACGGCGGCCAGGTGGTCGCCATCGACGGCGTCTACGACGACGTCAACCGCTTCTGCAGCGAGCTCATCGGCGACCCGGTCGGCGAGGGCTGGGGCTTCGTCAACGTGAACCTCCGCCCGTACTACGCGGAGGGCTCCAAGACCCTCGCCTTCGAGATCTGCGAGGCCCTCGGCTGGCGCCTCCCCGACCAGCTGGTGATCCCCATCGCCTCGGGCTCCCAGCTCACCAAGATCGACAAGGGTCTGAAGGAGCTCATAGCGACCGGCCTCGTCGAGGACCGCCCGTACCGGATCTTCGGGGCCCAGGCCGAGGGCTGCTCCCCGGTCTCGCAGGCCTTCCGCGCCGGCCACGACGTGGTCCGCCCGGTGCGGCCCGACACCATCGCCAAGTCGCTGGCCATCGGCAACCCGGCGGACGGCCCCTACGTGCTGGACATCGCCCGCCGCACCGGCGGCGCGGTCGAGGACGTCACCGACGAGCAGGTCGTGGACGCGATCGGGCTGCTGGCCCGCACCGAGGGCATCTTCGCCGAGACGGCGGGCGGGGTGACCCTCGGCGTGACCCGGAAGCTGATCGAGTCCGGCGCCCTCGACCCCACGCTGACGACCGTCGTCCTGAACACGGGCGACGGCCTGAAGACCCTCGACGCGGTGGCCCCGACGGCGGGCGTGACCGCGACCATCCGTCCCACCCTGGAGTCGTTCCGAGAGGCTGGCCTCGCATGAGCGTTACCGTCCGCATCCCGACCATCCTGCGCACGTACACCGGCGGCAGCGCCGAGGTGACCGCCGAGGGCGGCACCCTCGCCGAGGTGCTGGCCGACCTGGAGAAGAACCACCAGGGCATCGGCGCCCGCGTGCTGGACGACCAGGGCCAGCTGCGGAGGTTCGTGAACGTGTACGTGAACGACGACGACGTCCGCTTCGAGCAGGGTCTCGACACCCCGACGCCCGACGGCGCCGGCGTCTCGATCATCCCGGCCGTCGCCGGCGGCTGACCGCGCGCCGACCGGTCGGTCGACCGCTCGGTCGACGGCTCGGTCGACCGGCGGCCGGACCCTCCGGCCGACCCCTGGTCCGGCCCCCTGTCCCACCCCACCGTGCCCCGAGGTACCCCCACCTCGGGGCACGGTGCTGTCGTGGAGCGGGATACAGTGGCCACACTCGCCATACCTCGTCACACGCCTCCACACACATATGAATTCGCGACACATCGCGCGAACAGTGGGGCTGAAAATGGTCGCAACGATTGTCCCTTTGGCGTCGATCTGGCAGATCGAATGGTTCAACTTTCATGTAGAATGGGCCATTTGACCGATCTGAGGATTCCTATTTTCTCGACCGAATGACCTGTTGCCCTGGGCGTACGTCCAGATACATTCAGCGGCGGTCGAGCGTTCCGGCGCACACCCCCCACGCCCGGGGGTGAGGTCTGCGAAGTGTGACCCGGGTCCGCGAGGTGCGGTCTCGTGAAAGGGCCAGCAATAGGGGAGTTAGGAATGGCTCAGGGCACCGTCAAGTGGTTCAACGCGGAGAAGGGCTACGGCTTCATCGCGGTAGACGGTGGTGCGGACGTCTTCGTCCACTACAGCGCGATCCAGATGGACGGATACCGCACCCTTGAGGAGGGACAGCGGGTCGAGTTCGAGATCTCGCAGGGACAGAAGGGTCCACAGGCCGACATGGTCCGGGTCACGGCCTGACCGCCGACCGCACCACAGCCTTCGTTACACCGAAACACCAACCGTCTCACTCTGATCAAGGGCCCCGCCCCCGGCCACCGGGAGCGGGGCCCTCACACGTCCGCGCCCGCCGCGCCCCCGACCGCCACCCCTCAACGACTGCCCTCCGGGCAGGCAGGCTTGCGCCCGCCGCGCCCCCGACCGCCACCCCTCAACGTCTGCCCTCCGGGCAGGCAGGCTTGCACTCAGGGGGGTCGAGTGCTAATCATGGGCGTTAGCACTCGACAGGTGAGAGTGACAGCTACAACCCAACCCAGGACCGGTTCGGTGAGGTCTGCGGGCCAGGTGGTGCAGGAAGCCGCTTCGGCCGTGGGCCGTCCGTCGCGGGCGCCATCGCGGTCCGGAGCAATCCACCCCCGTATCTGGGAGGACCACTTCACATGGCCAAGATCATCGCGTTCGACGAGGAGGCGCGGCGGGGCCTTGAGCGCGGTATGAACCAGCTCGCCGACGCCGTCAAGGTCACGCTGGGTCCCAAGGGCCGGAACGTCGTGCTGGAGAAGAAGTGGGGCGCCCCCACCATCACCAACGACGGTGTCTCCATCGCCAAGGAGATCGAGCTCGAGGACTCCTACGAGAAGATCGGCGCGGAGCTCGTCAAGGAGGTCGCGAAGAAGACCGACGACGTCGCGGGTGACGGCACCACCACCGCGACCGTGCTGGCCCAGGCCCTGGTTCGCGAGGGCCTGCGCAACGTCGCGGCCGGCGCCAACCCGATGGCCCTCAAGCGTGGCATCGAGGCCGCCGTCGAGAAGGTCTCCGAGGCCCTGCTCGGCCAGGCCAAGGAGGTCGAGACCAAGGAGCAGATCGCCTCCACCGCCTCCATCTCCGCCGGCGACACCCAGATCGGCGAGCTGATCGCCGAGGCGATGGACAAGGTCGGCAAGGAAGGCGTCATCACCGTCGAGGAGTCGCAGACCTTCGGGCTGGAGCTGGAGCTCACCGAGGGCATGCGCTTCGACAAGGGCTACATCTCCGCCTACTTCGCCACCGACATGGAGCGGATGGAGGCCGAGCTCGAGGACCCGTACATCCTCATCGTCAACTCCAAGATCAGCGCGGTGAAGGACCTGCTGCCGCTGCTGGAGAAGGTCATGCAGTCGGGCAAGCCGCTGCTGATCATCGCCGAGGACGTCGAGGGCGAGGCCCTGTCCACCCTGGTGGTCAACAAGATCCGCGGCACCTTCCGCTCCGTCGCCGTCAAGGCCCCCGGCTTCGGTGACCGGCGCAAGGCCATGCTCGGTGACATCGCCATCCTCACCGGCGGCCAGGTCATCTCCGAGGAGGTCGGCCTGAAGCTGGAGAACGCCACGCTCGACCTGCTGGGCCGCGCCCGCAAGGTCGTCATCACCAAGGACGAGACCACCATCGTCGACGGTGCCGGCGACAGCGACGGCGTCCAGGGCCGGGTCAACCAGATCCGCGCCGAGATCGAGTCCTCCGACTCGGACTACGACCGCGAGAAGCTCCAGGAGCGCCTCGCGAAGCTGGCCGGCGGCGTGGCCGTCATCAAGGCCGGTGCCGCCACCGAGGTGGAGCTGAAGGAGCGCAAGCACCGCATCGAGGACGCGGTGCGCAACGCCAAGGCCGCCGTCGAGGAGGGCATCGTCGCCGGTGGTGGCGTGGCCCTGCTCCAGGCCTCCAGCGTCTTCGAGAAGCTGGAGCTGGAGGGCGACGAGGCCACCGGTGCCGCCGCCGTGAAGCTGGCGCTGGAGGCCCCGCTGAAGCAGATCGCGGTCAACGCCGGCCTCGAGGGCGGCGTCGTGGCGGAGAAGGTCCGGAACCTGCCGACCGGTCAGGGTCTGAACGCCGCCACCGGCGAGTACGTGGACATGCTGGCCGAGGGCATCATCGACCCGGCCAAGGTGACCCGTTCCGCGCTGCAGAACGCCGCCTCCATCGCGGGTCTGTTCCTCACCACGGAGGCCGTGGTGGCGGACAAGCCGGAGAAGGAGAAGGCGGGCGCCGACGCCGCCGGCGGCATGGGTGGGGGCATGGACTTCTGAGTCCAGCCTCGTCCGGCCGCCCACGGCGGCCAGCCGAACCCAACGAGGGGCGGCATCCCGGAAGGGGTGCCGCCCCTCGCGGCTGTTCCGCTCCGTTCCGGATCGGCTCCGGATCGGCGCCGGATCGGCCCGGGCGGGCCCGGATCCCGGGCGGGCACGAGGTCTCAGGCGGGCTCCGCGTCTCCGTCGACCGTCGCCAGCGCCTCCCGCAGGTGGCCGTCGGACTCCGCGAGCAGCCGGGCCGCGGTGGGCGCGTCCACCCCGCCGAGGATCGCGAGGATCGCGTTCTTCACCTCGCCGTCCGTCGCCGTCAACGCCTCCTCGACGACCTGCTCGGTGGCGCCGGTGGCCAGCGCCACGATCCGGCGCGAGCGGGCGCGCAGCTTCTCGTTGGACGCGCGCACGTCGACCATGAGGTTCCCGTAGGTCTTGCCGAGCCGCACCATGCTGATCGTCGAGATCATGTTCAGCACCAGCTTCTGCGCGGTGCCGGCCTTCAGCCGCGTCGAGCCCGCGATGAGTTCGGGGCCCACGACGACCTCGATGCCGTGCTCGGCCGCGGCGGCCAGCGGCGAGCCCGCGTTGCACGACAGCCCGATCGTGAGCGCGCCCAGCGTCCGGGCATGGCGAACGGCGCCGACCGCGTACGGGGTGCGGCCCGAGGCGGAGATCCCCACGACCACGTCGCTGGCGCCGACGCGGCAGCGGTCGAGGTCGTCCGCCGCCATCTCCTCGCTGTCCTCGGCGCCCTCCACCGCCGTCACCATGGCGTCGGGTCCGCCCGCGACGATGCCGACGACGTCCTCGGGGCGGGTGTTGAACGTCGGCGGGCACTCGCTGGCGTCGAGCACACCGAGCCGGCCGGCCGTGCCCGCGCCGAGGTAGAGCAGGCGTCCGCCGCGGGCCATGCGTGCCGCGGTGGCGTCGATGGCGGCGGCGATCCGGGGCAGCTCCCGGGCCACGGCGGCGGGTACGAGGGCGTCCCCCTCGTTCATGAGGCGGGCGATGTCGAGGGTGGGGCGCCGGTCGATCTCGGCGAGCTCGGGACGGTACGCCTCGGTGGTGAGGGTGTCGAGCTCGGAGCGCAGCGCGTCGTAGGGGCTAGTGGGCATCGTGGAGCGGCTCTCTCGATACGAAAGGACGGAACGACGTGAGGTGCGGGTGGAGCGGGGCGGAGCGGCGAGCGGGGTGGTGCCGGGGGGCGGGGCGGTGGAACGGGCGGTGCGGCGGTGGCCGGGGCGGCCGGGCGGTGCTCGGACGGTGTCGGGCGGTGTGTCGCTACCGCTCGCGCGGCGCGTGGCGGTGGGCCAGCGCCTCGTAGCTGGCGCGGAGCGCGGGCGCCGCGGTCTCGTAGGTGCGCTGCGCGACGCCGATGAACAGGCAGTCCACCACCAGCAGCTGGCTGGTGCGGCTGGACATCGCCGCCGGGCGCAGCTCGCTCTCGCGGGCCGTGGAGGTGGTCAGCACGTGGTCGGCGTACTGCGTGACCTCGCCGTCCGGGCGGCCGGTGATCGCGACCGTGGTGGCGCCCTGGTCGAAGGCGACCTGCAACGGCTCTATGACGTCCACCGTCCGCCCCGAGTGGGTGACGGCGACGGCGACGTCGCCGCTCCGCATCTGCACGGCGTTGGTGACCGCGAGGTGCGGATCGGTGTGGGCGTGGGCGACCAGACCTATCCGCAGCAGCTTCTGCGCGAAGTCCTGGGCGACGAGCGAGGAGGCGCCGACGCCGTAGACGTCGATCCGCCGGGCGGAGGCGAGGGCCAGGACGGCGGCCTCCAGCTGGGCGAGGTCGAGGGCCGCCGCGGTGTCGGCCAGCGTCTGCCGCTCGTCCTGCGCGAGCTTGGCGACGACGTCCCGCAGCGGGTCGTCCACGGAGATGTCGGCCGTCACGGCCGGGGCCGCGCCCGACGCCTGCTGGGCGGCGAGGCCGGCGAGCGCCAGCCGCAGGTCCCGGTATCCGGGGTAGCCGAGCAGGCGGGCCGTGCGGACGACGGTGGCCTCGCTGGTGCCGGTGCGCTCCGCGAGGCCGGTGACGGTGAGCGCGGCGCAGCCGGCCGGGTCGCCGGCGACGGTCTCCGCCACGCGTTGCATGGAACGGGTCATCGAGGGGGCCATGGTGCGCACCTTGGCGGCGAGCGCGCCGGGCTCGGGGGGAGAGGGCCGTGGCGGAAGGGGCGCGGGCCGGGGCCGCGCGGCGCGTCGGGAGAAATTTTCCTTCATGACCTTCCTCACGGGTGAAAGGTATTTTCGGGCCCCTTGCCCGTCAACCCCACCGGCCGGTCTCTGGTGCAATGGTGACCATGGAGCGGCACATGTCGGAAGAGGCCATACATCGCGGGCGCGCCCTCGTGCTGGCCGACCTCGCGGCGGAGGGGGTCGCGGGCCCCGGGGAGGTCTCGCTGCTGGAGGAGGCCGTCGCCCACCGCCGCTGGTGGGTCGAGCAGTGGCCGGAGGGGGCCGTGTTCGTGCCGGGCCTGCTGGCGCAGGACATGCAGGACGCGCTGCTGGCACGCCACGGGCGCTGGCCCGTCTGCCGGCAGTGCGCGCCGGAGGAGCCGGACCCCGAGACGCACCGCCTGGAGGTCGAGCCCGAGCTCGGCGAGGACCCGCACTGGGTGTGTGGCGTCACGGGGCGGGTGGTCGCGCCGCTGGGGCGGCTCGGCGGGGCGGGGCGGCGCTCCGAGCCCGGTGAGCGGGACGAGCCCGGTGAGCGGGGCGACCCCGGTGAGTGGGACGACCCCGGCGCATGACCGTCCTGATCGATCCGCCCACCTGGCCGGGGCACGGCCGGATGTGGTCCCACCTCGTCAGCGACGCCTCGCTCGCGGAACTCCACGCCTTCGCCGCGCGCCTCGGCGCACCGCCCCGCGCCTTCGACCGCGACCACTACGACATCCCGGCCGAGCGCTACGGCGAGGCCGTGCGCCTGGGGGCGGTGGAGGTCGACAGCCGCGAACTCGTCCGCCGCCTGACCGCCGCCGGCCTGCGCCGCCGCCGTCGTCGCACCGGGGCGTGAGGAAGACGACGCGCCCCTCAGGAATGAGTGTGGGCGGGTGGGTGTTCACTCGTACCATGCCACGCTCCTCCCGCGCCGCCGCCCGCGCCTCCCGCGCCCCCGCCGGGGGGTCGCGCCCCCCGTCCCCTCGGGGTCGGCTGCCGGTCGCGGTCTACGTGCTGGGTGGGGCCACGTTCTCGCTGGGGACCAGCGAGTTCATGCTGGCCGGGCTGCTGCCCGAGGTCGCCGACGACATGGACGTCTCGATCCCCACGGCGGGCCTGCTGATATCGGCGTTCGCGATCGGGATGGTGGTCGGCGCGCCCGGCCTGGCCGTCGCCACGCAGCGGCTGCCGCGCCGCCTCACCCTCATCAGCCTCCTCGTCGTCTTCGGCGTCGGCCACGTGATGGGCGCCGTCGCGCCGAACTACGCCGTCCTGTTCGTCTCGCGCGTCGTCAGCGCCCTGGCCTGCGCCGGCTTCTGGGCCGTGGGTGCGGCCGTGGCCGTCTCGCTGGTGCCGCACGGCTCACGCGCGCGGGCGCTGTCGGTGATGATCGGCGGCCTCAGCATCGCGAACATCGCGGGCGTTCCCGGCGGCGCCCTCCTCGGGCAGCACCTGGGGTGGCGGGCCTCGTTCTGGGCGGTGGCGGCGTTGACCGCCGTCAGCCTCGCGGGCGTGGTGTTCCTCGTGCCGCGCGCCGAGCGGGGCGCGTCGGGGGAGTCGCGGGAGGAGACGGGCGACGGGCGGCCCGGCATCCGTTCGGAGCTGCGGATCTACCGCGACCGCTCCGTGTGGCTCGCCATGGCCACGATCGCGCTGTTCGCCGCCGGCACCATGTGCTTCTTCTCCTACCTCGCACCGCTGCTCACCGACGTCACCGGCCTCGGTGAGGGCTGGGTGCCGGTGGTGCTCGTGCTCTACGGGGCGGGGGCGCTGCTCGGCACGATGGTCGGCGGGCGCCTGGCCGACGCCCACATGTTCGGGACGCTCTACGTCTCCTTCGTCACCGCGACCGCGATGCTGGTGCTGATCGCGATCACCGTCGAGGTGCCCGTCGCCGTCGTCGCCCTCTCGGGTCTGCTGGGTCTCGGCGCCTTCCTCTCCGCCCCCGGCCTCAACGCCCGGATCTTCAACCTGGCCTCGGTCACCGCCCCCACCCTCGCGGGCGCCACGGTCACCGCCGCGTTCAACGCCGGCAACACGGCGGGGCCCTGGCTGGGCGGCCTGGTGATCGGAGGCGGCCTCGGCTACGTGTGGACGGCGTGGGCCGGGGCGCTGCTGGTGGGCGGCGCGCTGGTGACGACGTTCCTCCAGGCGCGGGAGGCGAGCCGTTCCCGCGTCGTGGCGAACGCGGCCGGCTCCGCGGGAGCCGGGGGAGCCTCGGGAGCCGCGGGCTCCCTGGCCGGGGAGGCCGCCCGGTCGGCTACGTCGTCAGGAGACGCAGCTCCCCGCTGAGGTTGTACCGCGCGGTCTCCTCCCAGTGCGCCGCGCCGTACGGGGTGCGGAAGAGGCGGGGCAGCGACAGCAGGTGGCGCAGCACGGCCGCGCGTCCCGTGCGGAACGCGTCGTCGGGCACGAAGCCGAACTCCTGCCGGATCTCGGCGGCGTAGGCCGCGTACTCCCTGGGAGAGGCCGCGAGCACCGCCAGGTCGGCGTCGCAGAGGGCGGCGGCGTTGGTGTCCCCCTCGTCCGGGTCGTGGCCGGCGGTCACGCGCACGAGCCGCGCCACCTCCGCTCGGCGGGCGGGCGGCAGGGGGCCCTCGGCGAGAAGCCGCTCGGCGAGGAGGGCGCTGGCCTCGACGTTCTCGGCGTCGGGCACGCGCGGGTCGTAGACCGCGTCGTGGAACCAGGCCGCGAGCTCCACGGCGGCCGGGTCCACCGCGTACGTGGCGGCGCCGAGCTCCGCGAGGTGGTCGAGGACGGCCCGCAGGTGGGCGACGGTGTGGTACCTCCGGTGGGGCTCCGACCACAGCGCCAGCAGCTCGCGGCCGAGGGCGGGCCCGGCGGTGGGCCCCAACGGGCCGGTCAGGCGGTCCACCAGCCCCTGCTCGGCGGTCGCCGGCTCCTTCACCCTTCCACCCCTTCCAACGGCTACGGCCCGGTTCACGGCCACGGTCACCGGTCACGCCCGCGGTTCACGGCCACGCCCCCCGGGCGCGGCCACGCCCCCGGGCGTCTCCAGCATGGCGGCCCGGCGCTCAGGCCGCCAGCCGCGCCGGCAGCGGCGCGGAGTGGACGACGGCCAGCCCCGAGACGGCACGGGTCAGCGCCACGTAGAGCCGGCGCAGCCCGGTGCGCTCGTCCGGCTCGGCGTCGACGACGGCCGCCGGCTCGTCGAGCACCACGTAGTCGTACTCCAGACCCTTCGCGAGCGTGGCGGGGACCAGCGTCAGCCGGATCTCGCGCGAGGTCTCCTGCCCTGGCGCGAGGTACGGCAGGCCCGCGGCGCGCAGCGCCACGGTGAGCGCGGCCAGCCGCGGCTCGGCGGCGATCAGGCCGACGGAGCCCTCGTTGCGCAACGCCTCACGGCAGGCCGCGACCGTGGCCGCGTCGAGCTCGGACGGCTCCTCGGGCGTGGCCGGCCCGGTCGGCACGTGGCGCACCGTGAGGGAGCCGGCCGAGGCGCGGATCGAGGTGGCCTCCGCGAGGCCCGGCGCGATCGCCGGCAGCAGCCGGGAGGCGTAGGCGATGACCTCGCGCGGCACGCGGAACCCCTGGGTCAGCTCCTCCACCACCGCGTCGGGCTTGCCCAGGTGCGCCAGGGCGGTGGCCCAGTCGGGCGTGGCCCACGGCGTCGTGCCCTGCGCGATGTCGCCGAGCACCGTCGCCGACCCCGTCGAGCAGCGGCGCCCGACGGCCCGGTACTGCATGGGCGAGAGGTCCTGCGCCTCGTCGACCACGACGTGGCCGAGCGACCCGGTGCGCGACACCAGGTCGGCCGCCTCGTCGACCAGCACCGCGTCAGCGGTCGTCCACCGGGCCGACTTCGGCCCGCGCGGCGGCCGCTCCAGCAGGATCGCCCGCTGTTCGTCGGGGGTGAGGACGCCCTCGGCCTGCTCGGCGAGGAAGTCCGCGTCCGACAGCAGCCGCAGCACCAGCCGGGCCGGGTCCACCGGCGGCCAGCACTCCTTCACGACCGCCTTGACGGCCGGGGTGCGGGCGACGGCGTTCTGCACCCGGTCGTCGGGGGCCTCGCCCGCCTGCTCCATGCGGACCAGGACGGCGTGGGCGATCCGTTGCGGCAACGCCTCGCGCGCGGCGCCGTAGCGCATGTCGCGGCCGAGCAGCTCCCGGACGATCTCCTCCAGCTCGTAGGCGGGCACGCGCCAGCGGCGGGAGCCGCGCACCACCACGACGGGCTCCGTCGGCGTCCGCACCCCCGCGCGGACCGCGCGGCGCAGCACCTCGGCCATCCGGACGTCGCCCTTCACCAGCGCGGCGGCCGTGGTGTCGGTGCCCCGCACCTCGACGCCCGCCGACTGCCGCACCAGCTCGTCGACCGTGGTCTGCCGCACCTCCAGCTCGCCGAGGGCGGGGAGCACCTGCTCGATGTAGCGCAGGAAGGAGTCGTTCGGCCCGATGACGAGGGTGCCGCTGCGCGCCAGCCGCTCGCGGTGGGCGTAGAGCAGGTAGGCCACACGGTGCAGGCCGACGGCGGTCTTTCCCGTGCCGGGCGCGCCCTGCACGCAGACCGTGCCGGAGAGCGCGGCGCGGACGATCTCGTCCTGCTCCGGCTGGATCGTGGCGACGATGTCGCGCATGGGGCCGACGCGGGGGCGTTCGATCTCCCGCTGGAGCAGCGCGGACGCCTGCGCGTCCAGGGCGGCCTCGGCGGGGTCGGACAGGTGCTCGTCCTCGTACGCCGTCAGCTCGCCGCCGTCGTAGCCGAAGCGGCGGCGGAGCGCGACGTCCTGCGGGTCGCGCTTGGAGGCGCGGTAGAACGGCTGCGAGACGGGGGCACGCCAGTCGATGACCATGGGGTCGCCGTCGGCGTCGTGGACGTGGCGGCGGCCGATGTAGAAGCGGTGGCCGGCGTCCTGGAGCGCGTGGGCGTAGTCGAGGCGGCCGAAGAAGAGCGGGGTGCTGGCGAGGTCGGCGAGGGCCTTGATGCGCAGCTGGATGTCGCCGGCCAGCACCTCGGCGTTGACCCAGTTGGAGGTGAGGCCGGCCAGGTCGAGGGTGCTCAGGGCCTCGGCGTCGGCGCGCATGGCGCGCAGCGCGGCGCGGGAGGCGGTGAGGTGGGCCCGTTCGGCCTCCAACGGGTTCTGCGTGGGGGGCGCGGGGCGGGCGTCGGGTGGTGCGGGCGCGGTGGTGGTCGTCTCCACGGCGTCGGGGGCGTCGGAGGACGCGGGCACGGCTCAGCCTCCTGCCGGTGGTCACCGGTCGGTACGGGTCGGGTGGGAGTGACGCCGACCGGTTGCCGTGCGGCCGGCTCCTCGTGGCCGCCCTTGTCCCTCACACGGGGGATGAAGGGGGGCGAGGAGGCAGAGCACGGAAGCTTAGGTGGGTCGCATGAGAGCACGCAAACCGGTTTTCCGTTGACCGCCCACAGGCGCCCTCGCTAGGGTCACATGGTCTTTTTTAGTGGGTTATGCGAAATCCGTTGGCCATGCATCGTGATTGGGGCGGTGTGTGCGTGATGTAGCGGTTTTCTCATGACACCCGGAAAGCGGGGGACGTACGTGAAGAAGACGTGCGTGAAACGACGGCTGTCATCCGACCACCATCCGTCCGACCACCATCCGTCCGACCACCGACCGTCCGCCACCCGTGGGACGCGCGTACGGGCGGTCGTGGCCACCCTCTGGCTGACCGCCACGCTCGTCGTCGGCGGTTTGCCCAGGCCGAGCCAGATACCCGGCCCCGTCGCGGCGCTGACGGCGGTGACGCTGCTCGCGATCCTGGCGCACCGCTGGCTGCGCCCCCTCCCCGACCTGCTCTCACTCCATCCGCTGCGGCCGTTGCGCCCGCTCCACCCACGTCACCGCGTGGCCATGGCGCGCGAGGCCGAACGCGGCAGGCTCCGCCTCGACCTCCACGACGACCTCCTGCCCGCGCTCGCCGGCATCAGGCTGCGGCTCGACGTCGCCGCGGCGCGCGTCAGCCACCCCTCGGCGCGGCGGCTGATACTGGAGGCGGCCAACGAGACCTCGCGCGCCATGGACGGCATGCGTCGCGTCCTCGACGACCTGCACCCGCCCGCCCTCGACGGCGTCGGCCTCGTCGACTCCCTCCGGGGCCTGCTCCACCGCTTCGACGTCGGCCCGACGCTCACGCTCCGCGCCGAACTGCCCGAGCGTCCCCTCGATCCGGAGCCGACCCGCCCGACGGCGGTCGCGGTCTACCGCATCGCCTCCGAGGGCCTGTCCAACGTCCTGCGCCACGCCCACGCCCGCACCGCGACGCTCCGTCTCCTCGACCAGGGGCGGTGGCTCGTGCTGGAGATCGTCGACGACGGCGTCGGCGTGCCCGCCGAGCCCCGCGACCAGAGCGGCGTCGGCGGCGGCGTCGGCCTGCGGTCGATGGCCCGCCGCGCGGAGGAGGCCGGCGGCCACTGCCGCGTCGCGCCCTGCCCGGGCGCCCGGGGGCGGGGGACCGTCGTCCGCGCCGTCGTCCCGAAGGACGGGAGGAGCTGGCGCGGCGGACCCGGCACGACGGGAACGCCGCCCGCAGCCGGCCGCCAACCGGAGGGCACGAGGGGTGTGCGGCACCTGGTGAGCCGGCAACGGCGCGGCCTGGCTGCGACCGTGCGGGAGCTACGGGAGCTGCGGGAGCTGCGGGAGCTGCGGGAGCTGCGGGAGCTGCGGGAGGGCGAGGCGGCGTGACCGACGAGACGAGGACCGAGACGATGACCGTGATCAGGCTCTTCCTCGTGGACGACCACTCCCTCTTCCGCGCCGGCGTACGGCTGGCCGTGGAGGACGAGGAGGACATCGAGATAGCCGGCGAGGCCGCCACCGAGGAGGAGGCGATACGCGCCCTGGTCCACGAACGCGTCCCCTCCGACGTCGTCCTGATGGACCTGCGGCTGGCCGCCGGCGGCTCCGGCACCGCCGTGCTGGCCGCCCTGAGCGAGGCCGCGCTGCGGGCCCCCGACCAGCCGGGGCGGGTGCCCCCGCGCGTGTTGATGATGTCCGTCAGCGAGGACGACGACTCCATCGTCGCGGCACTCCGCGCCGGTGCCCACGGGTACCTGCTCAAGGGCGCGCCCAAGGACGAGCTGGTGCGGGCCGTCCACACGGTCGCCCGGTGCGGCGCGGTCTTCAGCCCGGCGGTCGCGGCCCGCATGAGCCGGTACTTCTCCGCCGTCCACGAACTGCCGGGCCGGCTGGCGTTCCCTCAGCTCACCGAGCGGGAACGGGAGGTGCTCGACCTGATGGCCCGAGGCCACAGCAACCGTCGCATCGCCCGCCAGCTGGTCCTCTCGGAGAAGACCGTCCGCAACCACGTCTCCCACGTCTTCGCCAAGCTCCAGGTCACCACCCGGACCGCCGCCGTCGTCCGCGCCCGCGACGCGGGCCTGGGGCGTTGACGCGAGGGCTGAGCCGAGGGCGCCGAGCCGATCGCCCGTCCCATGCTGAGGGCGCGTCACGCGCCCTCAGCATGGGACCGGCCGCCCCGGTTCGTCGAGCCACACCCGCTCGCCCTCGGGCGTGACGGTCAGGCCGAAACGTTCGATGCCGGGTTCGCCGTTCGCGCGCCACCAGCGCCACGCGGCCTCGACCTCGTCCCACAGGCGGCGGTCACCGGCACGGCGCACCACGGTGTCCCCGCCGAGGCTGGAACGACGGACGGCGGCGGTCCAGGCGTCTCCCGCCAGGCTGTACAGCCACAGCGTGTGCCCGTCGTCGTGCCGCTGCACGGCGTGGACGGCGTCGCGGAGGAACAGGCCGGCGACGAAGGTGAAGGGGTGCCATCGGTCGTGTGGCGGGGGCGGGGTGGGGACGGTGGTGTCGTTCAGCGGCAGGTCGTGGGGGAAGGTGGGGCGGCTGGTGGAGCGCTGCGCACGGAGCTTCATGAACTCCAGCAGACGCAGGAGCCGTCCGCTGGCGGTGCCGTCGGAACGGACGGTCAGGCGGGCCAGGGCGTCGTGGGCGACGTAGCGGGTGCCCCACGGGACGAGGATCACCCCGCCAGGCCGGGTCTGCTCGATCCACGCCGCCGGGATGCGGCGCATCCCGCAGGTGACGATGACCCGGTCGTACGGCGCGCCGTCGGGCCACCCCTCGAACCCGTCGCCGGTCACCACGCGGGGCGCGGCCCGCACCCGTTTCGGGTTCGCGAGGTTCGCGAGGTTCGCGCGGGCCTGCTCGGCGACGTCGGGGTCCACCTCCACCGTCACCACGTTCTCCTCGCCGAGGCGGTGGGCCAGCAGGGCGGCGTTCCACCCGGTGCCGGTGCCGACCTCCAGCACGCGCATCCCGGGCTCCACGTCGAGATCGGCGAGCATGCCGGCGACCAGGGACGGCGCGGAGGCGGAGCTGGTCGCCAGCTCCCCCGGCGCGTCGCCTTCGTGATGGCCGTCGTCCCACTGGGTGACGATCGGGGCGTCGGAGGCGGCGGCCTCGCCCCAGGCGGCGGGGTCGGCGGCGCGGTGGACGGCCTCCGTCGCGGTGCCGGTGGCGGCGTCGAACGGCCAGATCAGGTCCGGCAGGAACCGCGAGCGTGGGACCTCGCGGAAGGCGGCCTCCCACGCGGGCGTCGCCTCGTCCGGGACCGGCCCTTCCCGGTGTTCCGCGCCTTCCTGGAGCGTCACTTCTCGTCGTCGTCCTTGCGGTGGGCGCCGTCCCCCTTCGGCGGAGGGCTGTCGGGGTTCGGCTCCTCCTTGGGCACGGGGAAAGGCTGCCCGGGAAGGTTGTCGGGTCCCATGCCGCCGCTGCCGTCGCCGTGCTGGCCTGCCATGTCGCGCTCCTCCTCGCCCGCTGGTGTGTCCCGCCGACCGTAGCGACGCGCCCACCGCTCGGGTAGGCGGCCACGGCGTGGTGTCGGAAGCACGGCGGACAGACGAGCGCGCGCCGTGGGCGCCACGGGCTCCACTGTCCAGACGTGAGCGCGTGCGCGTCGGTGGAGCGGGCCACCGAGTCCGCGCGGCGCGCGTTCCGGAGACGCGGGCTCCGCTTCGGTCCGCCCGTCCCGACCCTGGTCGTCCCGCCTCGTCGAGGGACCAGGTGGGGGCGTGGACCTCAGGAGACCGGGACGGTGGGAAACCTACGCTCGCCGAAGTCACCGACGGACGCGCGGACGGACGAAGGGGGGTGATCACATGGCTTCCATCGCTTCCTACGAGGCGCCCGAGCTCGTCGAGATCGGCGAGTTCAGCGAGCTCACCCTGGGCTGGGACCACCAGTGCACGGACTGGTTCGGCGGCGGCGCCTGGGTCTGCTGACCCACGGCTCGCCACACGGCTCGCCACACGGCACGACCCCACGCGACCTTCCCGCGCCGTCGCGTGGGGACCGCCGTGCGAGCGGCGACGACGCGGGCGAAGGGAGGTGACGGATGTTCGGATACGAGACCCCGCTGCTGGTCGAGGTCGGGAGCTTCGCGGAGCTGACCCTCGGCAACACGGTGGGGTTGACCACTGACTGGACGGGGTGGGGCACCGTGTACGTGCCCTGACCGATCCGTTTCCCGGGCGGGCCCGCTCGGGCCCGACGCGTGCTCACCACGCCCCGTGGCCGTGCGACGGCCGCGGGGCCGTGCCATGCCGGCTTCCGTCTCCGGCCCCGTCCCTCGCCTCGCCCGACGCGGGTGCGTGCCCGCTGCGCTGCCGCTGCCGGGCGTGCGTCCCCGCACGGCGGGGCGTCGCCGCGACGGACCGCCCGCCAGGAGCCGGATCGGCGGGGAGAACCGGCTCGAGACGGCGGACCGGCGGCCAGGGCGCCGCGCCCACCGGCGCGTGCACGGGATCCACCCGCCAGTACCGGTGCGTGGTGACGCGAAACTGGTTGTGGTGCGGCCCGCGCTCCTCGGTGCGGCCCAGCGCCACCCGGTACAACGCGTCCGGCGCCTCCGCCGCCTGCTCCGCGCACAGTCTCAACGCCGCGCCCCGCAGGATCACGTGAGCCGTTCCACCTCGCCAGCTCAGTCGTGGAGATCGAGGACGACACGCAGTGCGGAGGCCACGCGGGCGATGACGGTGTCGTTCACGGTGCCGAGGAAAGTGCCGGCGGTGATGCGTTTGGTGGTCAGAGCGGTGACATCAACCGCGACTGCCGCGCCCTGAACAGGTGAGGTGACGGGGACGGTCACGACGGTGTCGGGTGCGCCTCCCGTCTCGTCGATCATCATGCACAGGGCGGTGTCAGGAAAGGCGGACAAAGCGGCGTCGGACTCGACCACGAGCACCGCGCGAGTCGTGGTGGCGAGCCGAACCCGCCAGACCTGGCCCCGAGCAACGGTCACGCGACGTCCTCACCGAAGACATCCGCGACCTCTTCCATGTCGCTGCTCGTGTCGCCGCGCCAGCGGGTGACGGCCTCGGCTGCCTCATGCAACGCCTGCGTCCTGATGGCTCGCTCGACGTAGGCGGAGAGATTGCCTCCAGCAGCGGCCTTGGCGGTGGCGAGGAGGTCTGGAGGGAGGGTGACGGTGACCCGTTCTCTGGTCGGCATACGTGGAATCATACCAACCGTCACACGAACCATGAGGTGCACGCTGTCGCGATCGTCGCATCTGCGCTCACCCCCGGCTGCCTCTCGCCGCGCCCGGCCGTGGATGGGTGCCGTGCGCGGGTGCCGTGCGTGGGCTCCCGCGCCTCCGACGAGGCGCGCCCCCGACCAGGGGATGACATCCCCTGGCCCGATGTGGCGCCCACCTCGCCTGTACCACGGTGAGGTCATGATCGAGCTACACGACGTGACGAAGAGCTACGGCAGCGTCAGAGCCGTGGACCGGCTCTCCTTCCGGGTCGAGCCGGGCAGGGTCACCGGGTTCCTCGGGCCCAACGGTGCCGGGAAGACCACGACCGTGCGGGTCCTGCTCGGCCTGCACCGGCCCTCCACCGGCCACGCCCTGATCAACGGCCGCCGCTACCACCAGCTGAGCTCCCCGCTGCGCACCGTCGGCGCGCTGCTCGACCCCCGGCACGTCCACGGCGGTCGCACCGCCCACGGGCACCTGACCGCCCTCGCTCGCAGCAACCGCATCCCCGCCCGCCGCGTCGACGAGGTGCTGGACACCGTCGGCCTCACGGAGGCCGCGCACCGCCGCACCGTCGGGTTCTCGCTCGGCATGGCACAGCGCCTCGGCATCGCCGCCGCCCTCCTCGGCGACCCGCCCGTGCTGGTCCTCGACGAGCCCGTCAACGGCCTCGACCCGGAGGGCATCCTCTGGATCCGGGGCCTGATGAAGACCCTCGCGGCCGAGGGTCGCACCGTCTTCGTCTCCAGCCACCTCATGAGCGAGATGGCGCTGACCGCCGAACACCTCATCGTCATCGGGCGTGGCCGGCTGCTGGCCGACACCTCGGTGAAGGACTTCATCGCCCGCCACTCCCGCTCGTTCGTCCTGGTCCGCACCCCGCAGCCGCAGCGCATGCGCGAGGCCCTGCTCGGCGCCGGCATCGAGACCGGCGCCGGCGACGACGGCTCGCTGGAGGCCGTGGGCGTCGAGCCCGAGACCGTGGGGGAGCTCGCGGCCCGCCACGGCGTGACCGTGTACGAGATCAGCCCGCGCACCGCCTCCCTGGAGGAGGCGTTCCTGCGCCTGGCCAGCGTCGAGGAGAGCCGCTGACATGAGTGACGGAACGACACGGATCCAGGCGCCGACGCCCACCGCCCACGCCGCGTCACCGAGCGGCGGCCTGACGGACGCGGGCGCGGCCGTCGCCTTCGAGTGGACGAAGATCCGCACGCTGCGCTCCTCGTTCTGGAGCCTCGCCCTCTGCTTCCTCGTGAGCGTCGTCATCGCGCTGCTCTTCGGCTACGTGCTGCGCGGCTCGTACGACGACATGAGCGCGGAGAGCAAGGCCAGCTTCGACCCGGTCGGCTCCGGCTTCAACGGGCTGCGGCTGGGCATGGTCGCCCTCGTCGTCTTCGGCGTGACGACGGTGACCAGCGAGTTCGCGACGGGCACCATCAACGGCTCCCTCGCCGCCGTGCCGCGCCGGGGCCTGCTCTACGGCGCGAAGGTCGCCACGGGGACGGCGATCGCGTTCGCGGTGTCCGTCGTGGTCGTGCTGGTCACGTTCCTGACCGCCCAGGCGGCGATCGGCAGCGAGCACAACGCCTCCTTCACCGACCCCGGCGTCGCGCGGGCGGTGGTGGGGGCCGTGCTCTACATGACGCTGCTGTGCGCCTTCTCCATGGGCCTGGCGACGGTGCTGCGCAGCCCGGCCGTCACCCTCGGCGTCCTGGTGCCGCTCTTCTTCATCGTCTCCGAGATCCTGAGCAACCTGCCCGGCGTGCGGACCGTCGCCCAGTTCCTGCCCGACGTGGCGGGCGGCATCATCCTCGACGCCGAGCCGCCCGACGGCACCGTCCTGACGGCGTGGACCGGCATGGCCGTGCTGGCCGCGTGGACCGCGCTCGCCGTCGCCGCCGGGTACGTCGCGCTCCGGAACCGGGACGTGTAGCGCGGGCGGGCCGCGTCGGTGGGCGGTGGTGGGGACCAGGCCGGGACTCAGGGCCCGCGCACCCGGGACCGGGGGCCGCCTACGGTGTGCCTCATCCGCTGTCACACCGCGTAACGGAAGGGATGGTGCGCACCATGGCACCACGCGAGGAGTCGGCCGTCGAGGCCAGGGCCACCGAGGTCTACGAGCGTCCGATGCTGGTGGAGGCCGGCGGCTTCGCCGAGCTGACGCTCGGCCTCGGCCCCGCCAACTGCCAGGACTATCTGGGCGGCGACGCCTGGTTCTGCTGAACCCCGGGGGAGGGGCGGCTCGTGACGGTCCGCCGCCCTCCGCCCCTCCGTCGGATCCGCCGACCGCTCGCGACCGACCCCCAGGAGCCCGGCCATGGCGTCGTCCCCGCAGAACCGGCAGCACAGTCAGCAACGGCAGAGCCAGCAGGCCCCGCAGAGCCAGCAGCACCGGCAGGACCAGCGGAGTCCGTGGAGTCCGTGGAGTCCGGAGAACGCGTCGTCCGCGCGGGACGCGCAGGTGGCGTACCCCGCGTTCCTCGTGTTCCCCGACACGCCCGCGGCCGAGCCGGCCGCCCGGCTGGCAGCCTCCACCCCCGGCGCCCGGCGGACCGTGCTCCACGCCTCCGGCCGGCCCTGGCTCGTCGGCGCCTGGGCCGAGGAGGACGTCACGCTGATACGTCGCGGCACGCACCAGCTCGCCCTCGTCGGCGGGTCCGCCCGCCTCGACGAGCCCACCCGGCACACCCTCGGCCGCGCGCTGGAGCGGGTCACCACTCCGCACGGGCTCGACGCCGCCGCGTCCCGCCTCGCCGGCAGCTGCCACCTCGTCGCCTCGCTCGACGGCCACGTCCGCGTCCAGGGCTCCCTCTCCACCGCCCGCCAGGTCTTCCACGCGCGGGTCGCCGGCGTCACCCTGGCCGCCGACAGCCCCGTCACCCTCGCGCCCCTGCTGGCCGCCGCCCGCCTGCGGGAGGACCTCCTCGCCGCGCACCTCCTGCTCCCCCTGCCCTGGCCGCTCTTCCCCCAGCCCCTGTGGTCCCACGTCGCGGCGCTCGCCGTCGGGCACTGGCTGGAGCTTCGGCCCGACGGCGGGTCCTGCGAGGTCGGCTGGTGGACCCCGCCGGACCCCGACGTTCCGCTGGCCGAGGCCGCGGGGCCGCTGCGCGACGCGCTCGTCGAGGCCGTCGCCGCCCGCGCCGGAGGCGAGCGCGCCCTCAGCTGCGACCTCTCCGGCGGCCTCGACTCCACGAGCCTGTGCTTCCTCGCCGACGCCACCGGCACCCCGCTGGTCACCCACCACTGGCGGCCCCGCGACCCGGGCAACGGCGACCTCGCCTGGGCCCGTCGCGCCGCCGCCCACCTGCCGCGGGCGCGCCACCACGTCACCGACACCGCCGACGCGCCCCAGTGGTACGACGAGTGGGACGAGGAACGGTACGACGAACGGCATGACGAGGAGTCGTCCACGGCAGCGGGCGCCGTCCCCGCGCTGGAGGACGCCGAGGGCCCGCAGCACTGGGCCCGCAACCGCGCCCACCTGGCGTACGTCGCCCGCCTCGTCGCCGCCGACGGCTCCCGCCGGCACCTGCTGGGCGTCGGCGGCGACGAGCTCTTCGGCGTCGCCCCCCTCTTCCTGTGGTCGCTGGTGCGCAGCGACCCCGTCTACGGCGGGCGCATGACGCGGCGCTTCCGCGCCCTCAACCGCTGGCCGCGCGGCGCGACGCTCCGTTTCGTCGCCGACCGCAGGACGTTCGCCCGCACCCTCGCCGACCTCGCCACCACGATCGACGCGCCGCTCCCGCCCCGCTTCGCTCCCCCCACGGGCTGGGGGCAGGGCGACCCCCGCATGCCCGCGTGGGCGACGGGCGAGGCCGTCGCGGCCACGCGCCGCCTGCTCGGCACGGCCGCCGCCGAGGGCCCGCGGCCCCTGCACCCCGACCGTGCCCAGCACCAGACGATGGAGATGGTCGTCCACGCCGGACACGCCGCGCGCCTGCTCAACCGCGCCTTCGCGCCGCTCGGCGTGACGTTCGAGCTGCCCTTCCTCGACGACCGGGTCGTCGAGACCGCCCTGGCGGTCCGCGTCGCCGACCGGATGCGGCCCGGCCGCTACAAGCCGGTCCTCACCACCGCGCTGCGCGGCGTCGTGCCCGACGGGGTGCTCGACCGCCGCGACAAGGGCGCCTTCGACCGCGACGCCTACGACGGCCTGCGCCGAAACCGGGAACGCCTCGCCGGCCTCTGCGACGAGCTGCGCCTCGCCGAGCGCGGCCTCGTCGACGCGGGAGCGCTGCGCTCGGCGCTCCACGGCCTGCTGCCGGACACGCGCCACATCAGCCCGTTCGAGAACACCCTGGCCTGCGAGAGCTGGCTGCGCGCGTGCGGCGCCGCGCCCCCGTGGGCCACCGCCCGAGCCGCCTCGCCCGTGGGAGGACCGCGATGACGCTCGCCCTCGGACCGGACGTCGTCACCACCGACGTCGACGACGGCCTGGTCCTGCTCGACCAGCGCAGCGGCCGGTACTGGCAGCTCAACAGGACGGGGGCGGTCGCCCTGCGGCGGCTGCTGGACGGCGCCTCGCTCGACGAGGTCGCCGTCGCCCTCACCCAGGGCGCCGGGGGCGCCGCGGGCGCGGGTCACCGCCCCGGTGTCCCCGGCGCTCCTAGCGGTGACGGCGCTCCTGGCGTTCCTGGCGCTCCCGGTGTTCGTGGCGGTGACGGCGTCGCTCGGGACGAGCGCGTCGAGGACGTGAGGGACCGGGCCCGCGCGGACGTGCTCGACCTGGTCGCGGCCCTGCTCAAGGCCCGGCTGGTGGTGCACTCATGACGATGCCCGTGGTCTCCGAGGAGGGCGACGACCGCCTCGGCCGGCGTGAGCGGCTGGTCGCCCGCTGCGCGGTCGGCGCGGCGCGGCTGTTGACCCGGCTGCGGCCGAGCCGGCTGCGGCGGGCGCTGCGGTTCCTCTCGCGCGGGGCCAGGCCCGCGACGGCGACGGCCACGTTGCGGGCGCGGACGGCCGTCGTCACCGTCAGCGTCCACTGCGCCGGCCAGGGCTGCCTGGAGCGCTCCGTGGCCACCGCCCTGCTGGTGCGGCTCCACGGGGCCTGGCCCGACTGGTGCACCGGGGTGCGGATCCGGCCGTTCCGGGCGCACGCCTGGGTGGAGGCCGAGGGCCGGCCGATCGGCGAGCCGGGCGACACGTCCCTCTACCGCACGCTGCTGAGCGTCCGTCACCCGTTGAGCGGGGGGAGCGTGACGGGTCCGGCGAACGGGTCCGACCGAGCGGACGGAACGGAGGCGTCGGAGGTGCTCGCCGAGGCCGCCGCGCTCGCGGCCTCCGGACAGGCGGAGGACGGTGGCGAGCGCGTCGAGCGCGTCGAGCGCGTCGAGCGCGTCGAACGCGGCGAACGCGGCGAACGCGTCGAACGTGGCGAGGTCGGCGAGCCCTCCCAACCCCGCGATGCAAAGGAGTCCGCGCAGGGCACCGAGCCGCGCGGTTCCGGCGAGGCCCGGCCGTGAGCGCCCCCCACGCCGTCCTCACCGAGGGACTGCGCAAGGTCTACGGCCGCCACGAGGCCGTCGTCCTCCTCGACCTCGCGGTGGACTCCGGCCAGGTCTACGGCTTCCTCGGCCCCAACGGCGCCGGCAAGTCCACCACCATCGCCATGCTCGCCACCCTGCTGCGCCCCACCTCCGGCCACGCGGAGGTCGCCGGCCACGACGTCCGCCGCGCGCCCGACGCCGTGCGGCGGAACATCGGGGTCGTCTTCCAGGAGCCCACCCTCGACGGCGAGCTCACCGCCGTCGAGAACCTCACCTTCCAGGCGCGGCTCTTCGGCATCCCCCGGCCCCGGGCCCGCGCCGCCATCGCCGAACTCCTCGACATGGTCGAGCTCTCCCACCGCGCCGACGTCCCGGTCCGCACGTTCTCCGGCGGCATGCGGCGCCGGCTGGAGGTCGCGCGCGGCCTGCTGCACGCGCCGCGCGTCCTCTTCCTCGACGAGCCCACCACGGGCCTCGACCCGCAGACCAGGGCCGCCATCTGGGAACACCTCCACCGCCTGCGGCGGGAACGGGACGTCACCGTCTTCCTCACCACCCACCACCTTCAGGAGGCGGAGCACTGCGACCGCATGGCGATCGTGGACCACGGCGACCTGGTGGTCGAGGGCACGCCGACCGAGCTGAGGACGGTCGTCGGGGCCGACCGCGTCGTGGTGCGCACCGGCGACGACGAGGCGGCGGCCCGCGCCGTGCAAGAGGCGTTCGGCCACGGGCCGGAACCCGCCCCCGCCGCCACCCCCGGCCCCGACGGGCTGCGGCTGCGCGTCGCGGACGGCGCCGGCCTCGTGCCCCGGCTGGTCGCGGAGCTGGCCGCGCGCGACATCCCCGTGCACGCCGTGACCGTCACCCCGCCGAGCCTCGACGACGTGTTCCTGCACTACACCGGCCGCACGATCCGCGAGGCCGACCCCGCCCCCGGGAGGTGAGCGACCACCATGGCCAGTCCCAGCCGCACCACCAGGAGCGGCACCACCCACGCCACCGACGCCCCCACGAGTGGGGACACCGCCGACGCCGTCACCGTCCCGGCCACCCGCGGCGGTGTCCCGTTCGCCCACGAGCTGCGCACCGTCGCCGTGCTGTGGCGGCGCGAGACGATCCGCTTCGGCAGGAACCGCGTCCGCCTGGCCATGGGCCTGGTGACGCCGCTGATGTTCCTGCTGGTGCTCGGCACGGGCCTTGAGGCCGCGTTCTCCGACAGCTCCCACGACGCGCTGCGGGACTTCCGCGCCTTCCTCTTCCCCGGGGTGCTGCTGATGTCGGTGCAGGCGCCGGCCGTCGCCGTCGGCGCCTCCCTCGTGTGGGACCGCGCCTCCGGCTTCCTGCGCCAGATGCTGGTGGCGCCCGTGCGGCGCGGCGCGATCCTCCTCGGCGTCTGCCTCGGCGGGGCGACCTCCGGCGCGCTCTACGGGGCGCTCGTCCTCGTGCTCGCGCCCGCCGCCGACGTCCGCTACGACCCCGCGCTCCTGCTCGTCCTCCTCGAACTCGCGCTGGCCGCCTTCGCCTTCACCGCCCTCGGCGTCGTCGCCGCCGTCTGCATCCGGCGGCCCGAGACGTTCCAGGTGGTCGTCAACCTCTGCATGATGCCGCTGTTCTTCCTCTCCGGAGCGATGTTCCCCGCCAGCGGACTGCCGGGCTGGCTCGGCCTCGTCGTGCGGCTCAACCCCCTCACCTACGCCGTCGACGCGCTGCGCCGCACGCTGCCCGACTCCGGCTCCGGCACCGGCACCGCCGCCACGGCGGCGGGGGGCGAGCGGATGGCCAGCCCCGAGTGGTGGGGGTGGACCCCGCCCGTCCTCGTCGAGCTCGGCCTCGTCCTCGCCCTCGGCACGCTGGCGCTCACCGTGGCGGCGCGTCGTTTCGCGAAGGGGGCGTGAGGGCGGTGGCCGCGCTGCTCGTTCCCTGGTCCGGGGTACCCGGGACCGAGGCGGAGGGCCCCGTGGCCCTTCTAGGGTCGAACGATGAACCTCACAGCCGACCTGGCGCGGGTGCGCCCGTGGTCCGGCGGCCGGCTGACGGACGCCCAGCTCGTCGCGCTCGACTGCCTGCTCGCGCTGGCCTACGCGACGCTGCTGCTGGTGGTGCGCCACACCGACCCCGAGGCGGGCGGCCCGCGCGGCGAGGTGCCGGGAGCGGTGGCGGACCTGCTGATCCTGGCGGGGGGCCTGCCGCTGGCCGTGCGCCGTGTGTGGCCGCGGCCGGTGTTCGCCGTCGTGCTGGCGGCGGCCGTCGTCGGCGTGCTGCTGTGGACGGTGCGGGAGCCGTTCCTCGCCGTGGCGTTCGCCGCGTACCCGGTGGCGTTGGCGCGCCCCACCGGCCCGTGGCTGCCGGCGACGGGCGCGGGTCTGCTGGCCGCGGCGGGCTTGGTCGGGCCGCAGCCGGACGTGCTGCCCGAGGCCTGGTGGGCGCGGGGCCCGGGGGTGATCGTCATCGGCTGGGCGCTGCTGGCCGGCAGCTGGGCCCTGGGCACGGCCGTGCGGGAACGGCAGGCGTACGCGGCACGTGCCGCCGAACGGCTCGCGGAGCGGGCGGTCGCGGACGAGCGGCTGCGGATCGCGCGGGAGCTGCACGACGCGGTGGCCCACAGCATCGGCGTCATCGCCGTGAAGGCGGCGATCGCCAACCACGTGGTCGCCACCCGTCCCCAGGAGGCGAGCGAGGCGCTGCGGGTTATCGAGGACACGAGCAGGGGCGCGTTGCGCGAGATGCGGCACGTGCTCGGGCTGCTGCGGTCGGGGGACCTGCCGGGCGGCGAGGAGACGGCGCCGCGTGGGCCCACGACGGGACGGGACGGGCTGCTCGCCCTCGCGCGCGACGCGACCGCGTCCGGCCTGCGGGTGTCGATGGACGTGCGGGGCGCGGAGGGGCTGCCGGAGTCGGTCGGCCTGACCGTGTACCGGGTCGTGCAGGAGGCGTTGACCAACGCGGCCCGGCACGCCGCGCCGACGGACTGCCGGGTCACGGTGCGGCGGACGGGGCGAGAGGTGGAGATCGAGGTGACCGACGACGGCAGGGACCACGGCCGGGACCGGGATCGGGACCGGGACCGGGACCGGGGGCGGGAGGGTCGGCTCCGGGCGGAGGCGCCGCCTCGGGAGCCGGGCTGCGGCCTCGGGCTCGTCGGCATGCGGGAGCGGATCGCGGTCTTCGGCGGGGAGTTCGCCGCGGGACCACGCCCCGGCGGCGGCTTCGGTGTCCTGGCCCGCATCCCGCACGAGGCGCCCGCCTCCCCCGTCGTCCCCCGGGCGACGCCGCCGGAGCCGCCCGCCATGCCCGACCCGCCGGGCGGGCACGCCACGGCGCGGACCGGGGCCGCACCCGTCAGCGACACCCGGGAGCCCCGCCCATGACCACGCACCAGACGCGTGCCGACGCCGCCACGCCACCCGACACCGCCCCCGGCACCACGCCGGGCACCGCCGCGGGCCCCGGCCCTGGCCCCGGCGTCGGCCCTGGCTCCGGCATCCGTGTGCTCGTCGTCGACGACCAGGCGCTGCTGCGCGGCAGCTTCCGCGTCCTGATCGAGGCCGAGCCCGGCTTCAGCGTCGTCGGCGAGGCCGCCACCGGACGCGAGGCCGCCGAGGCCGCCCTCCGGCTCGCGCCCGACGTCGTGCTGATGGACGTCCGGATGCCCGACATGGACGGCATCGAGGCCACCCGCCTCATCCACGCCTCGCCCGCGTCGGCCGGCGTCCGGGTCCTGATGCTGACCATGTTCGACCTCGACGAGTACGTGTACGCGGCGCTGCGCGCGGGCGCCAGCGGCTTCCTGCTGAAGGACACGCCGCCGGGGGAGCTGCTCGCCGCGATCCGCGTGGTCGCCGCCGGCGAGGCGCTGCTGGCGCCGTCGGTGACGCGACGGCTCATCGAGGAGTTCGCCAACCGCCCCGAGCCGCCGCACCCGCCCCTCACCCTCGACCTGGGCGGGGTGACGGCGCGCGAGCGGGAGGTGCTGACCCTCGTGGCGCGCGGCCTGTCCAACGCCGAGATCGGGCGCCGCCTCTACCTGAGCATGCCCACCGTGAAGAGCCACGTCAGCCGCCTGCTGACCAAGCTCGACTGCCGCGACCGCGCCCAGCTGGTCGTCGTCGCCTACGAGTCGGGCCTGGTCACGGCGGGTTCGGGACCGCGACGCCGCGACGGCCGCCAGCCGGGCCGTCGCGAGGGTCACCGTGAGGGGTCACCGTGAGGGACGAGGGAGGGAGTGAGGCCACCGTGCCCACCAGGGAGGACGCGACGGCCGTCGGACCCGGCCCCCGGGTCGCGATCGTCGGCGCGGGGATCGGGGGCCTGGCCGCCGCCGTGGCGCTGCGCCGCGCGGGCGTGGAGGTGAGCGTCTACGAGCAGGCGCCCCGCCTGCGCGAGGCCGGCGTCGGCATGCACCTGGGGCCCAACGGCACGCGCGTGCTGCGCGGCTGGGGCCTTGAGGAGCCGCTGCGCCGCACGGCCGTGCGCGCCGAGGCGCTGGAGCTGCGCGACGGGCACGCGGGCCGCCTGATCGCGCGGGCGCCCATGGGTGACGCCTGGGAGGAGGAGTACGGCGCGCCGCACCTGACCGTCGCCCGGCCGGCGCTGCACGCGTTGCTCGCCGCGCGGCTCCCCGACGGGGTGGTGCGGCTGGGCGCCCGCCTCGTCGCGTTCCACGACACCCCCGGCGGCGCCGGCGACGCCCCGGTGCGGCTGTGCTTCGCCGACGGCACGACGGCCGAGGCCGAGCTGCTCGTCGGCGCCGACGGCGTCCACTCGGTCGTGCGGCGCTCCGTCGCGCCCGGCGAGCGGCCGGTCTTCGCCGGCTCGTGCGCGCTGCGCGGCACCGTGCCGTCCGACGCGCTGCCCCACCTGGCCCCCGACACCCTCCACGTGTGGGCCGGCCGCGACGCCCGCCTGCTGTGCTGCCCCATCGACGCCGGCCGCTCGTTCACCTTCGTCGCGGTGGTCCCCGAGTCACGGCCCGAACGCGAGTCCTGGGACGCGGCCGGGGACCTCGCGACGCTGCGACGGGTCTTCGCCGACTGGTCCGGCGAGGCCCGGGCCGTCGTGACGGCCGCCGCCGCCACGGGGGCGCCCGTCGGGCGCTGGTCGCTCAACGACCGCGAGCCGCTCGCCCGCTGGGGGCGCGGCCGGTTCACGCTCCTGGGCGACGCGGCCCACCCGATGCTGCCGCACCACGGCCAGGGCGTGGGCCAGGCGCTGGAGGACGCCGTGGCGCTGGCCCACTGCGTCGCCGGGTCGGCGCCGGGCGAGGGCCCGGCGGCACTGCGGCGCTACGAGCGGGTGCGCCGCCCGCACACCGCCCGCGTCCAGCGCGGCGCGCGCGGCGGCGGCTCGCAGCGGATGGGCGGGACCGGTGGTGGCGGCGGAGGCGTCTCGCGCGTCATGGCCGACGTCTCCTGGATCCACCGCTACGACGTGACGGCGGCGCTCCGGGAGCCCGAGCGCCACGACCTCCCCGAGACCGTCTGACGCGCGGCCCGAGCAGCCGCGACGCCCGGAGAACGGCTTCCGAGAACGACGCGAGAACCACCCCTCCGACACGGCAAGGAGCGACGCCCCGTGCGATCACGCACCGCATCCCTCACGCGACGACAGCTCGTCAGGCTCTCCTCCGCGACCGCCGCCACCACCGCGCTGGCCCTCGCCGGCACCGGACCCGTGGCCGCCGCGCCCCGGCCGCCCGAGCTCCCCGAGGTGCCGGGCATGAGCGGCGACCGCGTGGCCAACGAGTTCTGGTACCAGCTCGACCTCGCCACCCTCTACGAGCCGAGCCACCAGACCCAGGCCGCCTACGACATGATCACCGACCACATCGGCCACATCGAGAGCGGCATGCGCCTGAAGTGGCTCGCCCTCGCCGCGGAGCCGGACTACCCGCGCGGCTTCGTGGAGCTGATGCGGCCCGTCCGCGCGGGCCTGGTGACCCTCTCCCGCCTCCAACTCGGCGTCCTCGACCGCTACTACGCCCCCTGGCGGCACCACGACGTCGCCCGCGCCTTCGGCTGGTTCGGCGAGGGTGTGCTCTACGACCCGCGCGGCCACGCGCCGTTCCTCGTCCACACCATGAACACCGTGCGGGACGAGCCGCCGCCCGGGTACCACACGTGGTTCGCCTACATGCGGGCCATGATCCTGCTGGACGTCGACGCCGACCGCTGGGCGCGCCTCGCCCCGGCCCTGGCCTTCGCCTGGGCCCTCCAGACGGCCGCCCGGCCGGCGCAGGACCGGCCCAACCCCGGGCTGCCGCGCCGGACCGTGCGCGAGCTGGCCAGGATCTGGCTGCCGAAGGACGTCACCCGCCTCGATGAGGACTTCCGGTCCTTCCCGTTCCCGGAGGGTATGAGCTGATGGCCCGCCCCACCCCGCCCGCCTCGTCCACCCCGCCCGCCTCCTCCACCCCGCGTCGCGCCGTGCTGGGCGCGGCGGCGGCCCTGGCCGCGACCGGCCTGCTCACGGCGGCGGGCCGCACGGCCCGCGCCGCCTCCCCCGCCCCGTCCCCCACGGACCAGCCCGTGCTCCCGCCGCTGCCCGGCATGCACGGCGACCGGCGCGCCAACGAGCTGTGGTACCTGCTCGACGAGGCGACCCTCCACCACCCCTCGCAGGAGTTCACCGACGCCTACCACGCGATGATCGACCACTACGGCGTCGGCTGGGACCTGACCGTCCTCGACACCTGGCGTCGACTCGCGGTCACCCCGGGCTACGAGCGCGAGTTCGCCCGGTACACGGCGCCCGTCCGGGAGCCCCTCGCGGTGATGTCCCGCGTCCAGCTCGACGTCTTCGACGCCGTCTACCCGCCCCACGCCACGCCCGCCGTGCCGCGCCTCGACACCCGGCTCGTCCGCGCCTTCTCGTGGTTCGCGCAGGGCGTCCTCTACGACCCCCGCACCGAGGCGCTGCACGTCATGACCGGCCGCCCGCCCGTGGGCTACGCGATCTGGCACGCCGTCATCCGCGCCATGACGTGCCACGGCATCGACGCCGCCCGCTGGGCGCGCCTGGCGCCGGTCAACGCGTTCGCCTGCGCGGTCCAGCTCCACGCCGACCCCGACCTGGAGCGGCTCAACCCGCCCCTGCCCACCGACCAGGTCCGGGCCCTCGCCGCCCGCTGGCTGCCGCGTGACCCGCGCGGGCTCGACGACGGCTTCCTGGACTTCCCCTACCCGACCCTGCCCCCGGACGGTCCTGTCCCGTAAGGGAGGAATCGGCCGATCGACCGATGCCGGAACGCGCAGGTGAGGCGCACGCTTGACCACATGAGTGCGGTAAGTGTCAACCCGATGTCGGGCGCGACGGCCTCGGCGGCCGCCGCCGGAGAACCGAACCCTCACGCGCGGCACCTGTGGGGTAACGCGCTGCGCGCCGCCCGCGTCATGGCGGGCGTGGTGTTCGAGGTCGTCGTGCTCGGCCGCGTCGAGGAGGAGCGCGTCCACGACCGCCGCCCCGTCAGGAGCCCGTCCGACCGTCACCCCGCGTGACAGGAGGTGGCGGCGGGCGCGGGCGTCACACGCCGTCCAGCTCGCCCTCGTCGGCGGCGTCGGTGACGGGGCCGACGGGGCCGGCGCCGGTGTCCGCGAGCTCGCTGGCGTCCATGATCCGGTACGCGTAGCCCTGCTCGGCGAGGAAACGCTGCCGGTGCGCGGCGAAGTCCTGGTCGATGGTGTCGCGGGCGACGACCGAGTAGAACCGCGCCTCGTGCCCGTCGGCCTTCGGCCGCAGCACGCGGCCGAGCCGCTGCGCCTCCTCCTGCCGGGACCCGAAGGTCCCCGAGACCTGGATGGCGACGGTGGCCTCCGGCAGGTCCACCGAGAAGTTCGCCACCTTGGAGACCACCAGCACGCTGATCTCCCCCGAGCGGAACGCGTTGAAGAGCTTCTCGCGCCGCGCGTTGCTCGTCTCGCCCTTGATGACGGGGGCGCCGAGGTGCTCGCCGAGCTCGTCGAGCTGGTCGATGTACTGGCCGATCACGAGGGTCTGCTCCCCGGCGTGCCGCCTGACCAGGGTCTCCGCCACGCGCCGCTTCGCGTCCGTCGTGGCGCAGAAGCGGTACCGCTCCTCCGGCTCGGACGTGGCGTACGCCAGCCGCTCCGACTCGGTGAGGTCCACCCGCACCTCGACGCAGTCGGCGGGCGCGATGTACCCCTGCGCCTCGATCTCCTTCCACGGCGCGTCGTACCGCTTCGGCCCGATGAGGGAGAACACGTCGGACTCCCGGCCGTCCTCCCGCACCAGCGTGGCGGTCAGGCCGAGCCGGCGGCGGGCCTGGAGGTCGGCCGTGAACTTGAACACCGGCGCGGGCAGCAGGTGCACCTCGTCGTAGATGATCAGGCCCCAGTCGCGGGAGTCGAACAGCTCCAGGTGCGGGTAGACGCCCTTCCTGCGGGTGGTCAGCACCTGGTACGTGGCGATCGTCACCGGCCGGATCTCCTTGCGGGACCCGCTGTACTCCCCGATCTCGTCCTCCGTGAGCGAGGTGCGGCGCACCAGCTCGGACTTCCACTGCCGGGCGGAGACGGTGTTGGTGACGAGGATCAGCGTCGTGGACTTCGCCGTGGCCATCGCGCCGGCGCCGACGAGCGTCTTGCCGGCGCCGCAGGGCAGCACGACGACGCCCGAGCCGCCGTGCCAGAAGCCGTCCACGGCCTGTGTCTGGTACGGCCGCATGGACCAGCCGTCCTGGGCCAGCTCGATCGGGTGCGCCTCGCCGTCCACGTATCCGGCCAGGTCCTCGGCGGGCCAGCCGAGGCGCAGCAGGGTCTGCTTGATCTGGCCGCGCTCGGAGGGGTGGACGGCCACGGTGTCGGCGTCGATGCGGGCGCCGACCAGCGGCTTGATCCGCTTGGAGCGCAGCACCTCCTCCAGCACGGGCCGGTCGGTGGTGGAGAGCACCAGGCCGTGCGCGGGGTGCTTGGTGAGGGTGAGCCGCCCGTAGCGCGCCATGGTCTCCGCCACGTCGACGAGCAGGGCCTGCGGCACCGGGTACCGGGAGTACGTGACGAGGGCGTCCACGACCTGCTCGGCGTCGTGCCCGGCGGCCCGCGCGTTCCACAGGCCGAGCGGGGTGACGCGGTAGGTGTGGATGTGCTCGGGGGCCCGCTCCAGCTCGGCGAACGGAGCGATCGCCCGCCGACACTCGTCGGCCCCCTCGTGGTCCACCTCCAGCAGGAGCGTCTTGTCGCTCTGCACGATGAGTGGTCCTGGCACGTGCGCCCCTCCTCACAGGACTGGCGGATCGGTCGTGGCCGCTCACGTGGGCCAAGCCTCCAGTGTGGCACCTCGCGGGCGGCTTGGTCCGTCCCGCCCGCGCACCCGTCGGGTTGTGCTGTAGTGCGGTTCGGGAGGCCCGGCAGATTCGGACGGTGGCGAGCATCACCGCGTTCCACGGCGACACCGAGCCCTCGCCGCCGGTGACCGACGCGCTGGTGACGGCGGCCGACCAGGTGGAGTGGTGAGGCCGCCCAGCGGCCTGCCGCCGTTGCGAGGCCCGGTGTGGGCCTGGGCGTTTCCCCTTGAGCAGGGCCGGTGCGCCGTTCGCGGCGTTCATCCGGCCAGACGGTGGTCGCGCAGGGTCGCGGCGATGACGCGTTGGTCGGGGGCGAGGGCGTCGGCGCCGCCCTCGAGGGACCAGACGGAGTTCTGGAGGGCGCGGGCCATGGTCCAGCGGGCTGCGCGGGCGCGGTCGAGGGCGAGGACGTCCGTCATCAGGTCGAAGCGGCGCAGCACGTCGGCGGGGTCGTCGACGAAGCGGTTGTGGAGGGCGGGCATCAGCTCGAACGCGGGGTCGCCGACCAGCGGCTTGGGGTCGATCGCGAGCCACGGCTCGCGGCCGTCGGCCAGGGCGGCGGGGGACGGGGCGAGCACGTTCTGGTAGTGCAGGTCCCAGTGGAGCAGCGACGCGCCCGGCTCGGGGGCGACCTCGCGCAGCACCGCCGCGCAGTCGGCGAGCAGGCGGCGTTCGTCGGGGTCGAGGAGGCGGTCCAGCGCGGCGGGGGTGCGGGCCAGCAGGCCGGCGGCGATGTCGCGCAGGTGGCGCAGGCCGGGCGGCGGCGGGACGGCGGTGAGGCGGGCCAGCAGCGAGGCGATGACCGTGACGGCCTCGTCGAGGTCGGACACGTGGTCGAGGCCGCGGCCCGGGTCGAGCGTCTCCAGCAGCAGGGTGCCGGAGTCCTGGTCGTGGGCGAGGAGCCGGACGGCGCCGTCGCCGTTCCAGGCGTGGAGCGCGGCGGGCTCGCCGGCCGTCTCCGCGTCGATGGGCTGGAGCTTGAGCACGGCGGGGGTGCCGTCGGTCCTGGTGACGGGGAGGACGAGCGCGACGGCGCCGTGGCGGGTGGGGCCGGCCGGGGTGAGGGACCAGCGCTCCAGCATGGTCGCGGCCAGCGCGGGGAGGGCGTCGACCCAGGCCAGGCCCGCGTCGCCGTTCCACTGCCGGTGCAGCCTGACGAGGGCCGGGGGAACGCTGATCACGATGCTCGGGTCACCGCCTAGGCGTGGAGGGGGTGGGTGCCGGTGATGCGGTGGAGGGGGTAGGTGCGGATCTCCTCCGCCGTGTGGTCGAAGGCGGTGACGAAGCCGCCCTCGACGCGGACGGGCGCGAGGACGCGCTGGCCCGCGATGCCGTCGGCGCCGACGTACCCGATCCACACCAGGGAGCCGTCGCGGGCGGCCGACTGGAGGGTGGTGAGGGTCTCGGCGGCCGTGGTGCGCGGCGGCGGCCCGCTGGGGGGCTCCGCGGTGCGGTGGCCGGCCGGGGCGGGCGGCGCGGCGGTGGCGGCGTGGTCGCCGGCGCGGATGGCGCGGACGGCGGCGGCCAGCAGCGTCGGTTCGAGGTCGGTGCCCGAGGCGTCGGGTGCCGGCTGCGGTGGGGTGCGGTGCGGGGTGCGGCGCGTGGTGGCGTCGAGGGTGAGGACCGCGCCGTCGGCGGCCTCGGCGGCGGGGGCCAGGCCCAGGTCCCTGAGCCGGTCGAGGAGGGTGTCGGGGGCGGCGTCGCAGACGAGCACGGTCGGCGCGATGCGGCGCAGCCGCAGCGACTCGGCGCGCCGGTCGGCGAGGACCTGGGTGAGGGTGGCCTCGTCGTCGCAGCGCACGTACGAGCCGGCGGCGCCGACGCGGAGCTGGCCGTGGCGGCGGGCCACGTCGTCGACGAGGTAGGTCAGGGGCTGCGGCACGGGGGTGCGGGAGCGTTCCGCGAGGAGGGTGTGGAGCTCGGCGGCGCTCCAGCCGGCGTCGAGGGCGCGGCGGACGGAGCCGGGGGTGAAGCGGTAGACGGTGGCGCCGCCGGTGGACTCGACGTCGGCGGCGAGCGTCATGACCTGGGCCAGCTCGCGCTCCAGGGGGCCGGGGGCGACGGCGGTCAGGTCGGCCTGGAGGAGGAAGTGGTCGAGGGGGGTGGGCAGGAGGGGCGCGAGGAGTTCGGCGGCGCGTGCCTCGCGGGCGTGGCGTGCCGCCTGCGCGTCGTGCGGGTCCTGGCCGCCCTCCCCGGTCTGTGCGTCCTGGCCGTCGGGGACGGCCGCCCCGGCGCCCGGTTCGCGCCCACGGCGGGTGTCGGGGCCCTTGTGGGCGCCCGTGCCGGCGTCGGTACCAGTGTCGGCATCGGCGTCGGAGGCCGGCGGGGGCAGGAGGGCGCGGGCGAAGGAGGCCAGCGCACCGCGCCCGGTGAGGCCCAGGTGCTCGGCCTCCACGAGCGTCGCGCCGGTGAGCAGGGTGCGCAGCTCCTCCGGCATGCGCCGTGGCAGCTCCCACCGGATGCTCCGCTGCACGGCCGCCGGCTCGGGCGCGGTGCCCGGCGGCAGCTCGGCGAGCAGCGTCAGCACCCGGCGCCGCACCTCGGTGGTCGGTCCCCGGTCCAGTCCCGGGCCGAGGGCGGCCTGGAGGCGGCCCTTGGCGTCGCGCCCGCCGACGAGGCCGGGCACGCGGGTGGTGGCGAGCCAGGCGCTGGCCAGCGCCAGCCACTGGCGGTGCGGCGGCTCGGCGAGCCACGCGTCGTAGGCCGGGGTGGGGGCGTAGCGCTCGTCGACCTGGCCGTCGGAGGCGAGGAGGCCGGCCGCGTAGGCCAGTTCGACCCAGAAGGCGGCCTCCGGCTCCGGGACGTCGAGGGTCACGGCGGTGCGCTTGAGGTCCCGAACGCCGAGACCGCCCGCGCGCAGCACGGGCGGTCCGTCGGTCTGCCAGGCCGTGAGCAGCTTGTCGACGACGCCGAGCGCGGCGAGCGCGGCGGTGCCGGCCGCGGCGTCGGCCGACGCGGGGGTGTGCTCGGCGCGGACGGTGAGCTCCGGCGGGAACGGCCGCGGCTCGCGGTGGGCGCCGCCGTCGGGGCCGCGCAGGTGGAGCGCGACCTCGCGCGGGAGCACGACGGTGCCGGCCGTGTGCGGCACGAGCAGCCCGCGGTCGAGGAGCCAGCGCAGCTCGGCCCCCGGCTGGGCGGGCACGGAGCCGTAGGGCGGGCCCCAGGTGAGGCGTTCGAGGACGGCGCGGGAGCGCGGCGGCGCCTCGTCGAGCAGGGCCGCCATCCGCTCGCGGTCGGTGAACAGGGCGGCGAGCGCGCTCGCCGCGCTGACCGAGTCGTGCGTGGCGGGCAGCCCCACGGCGGTGAGCAGCTGCTGCACGCGGCTGGGGGAGAGGCGGCCGGCGACCTCGGCGAGGGTGGGCCCGAGGCCCGTCGAGCTGGGCCGGTCGGGGGCGGGGGCCAACAGCTCGCGGGCGGTGCGGACGAGGCGCGGCGCCTCGGGCGGGCCCCACAGCAGGGCGCGGCGGCGCAGGGTGCGCAGCGCGTGCGGCAGCCGCTCGGCGCAGTCGGCGCCCGGCAGGAGGGCGGCGAGCTCCTCGTACGGGCAGGGCTGCGGCCCGACGGCGAGGGCCTCGGCGGTCTGGAGGGTGAAGGTGTCCAGGCGTTCGAGGGCGCGGAGCACGGAGGCGCGGGTGCCGGCGCGGGTGGCGAGCTGGGAGAGGTCCGCGGGCAGCGGCGAGAGGAGGTCGGGCCGGTGGCGGAGGAGGCCGGCCAGCTCGTCGTCGGCGCGGGCGCGCAGCTCGTCGGCGAGGGTGCGGGGGGCCGTCCGTGTGGTGGTGGCGCTCCCGCCGCCGCTGCCGCTGCGGCCGCTGGTCCCAGGGGTCATCCGCTCCACGGTACCGGGCGGCGCCTTCCGTGCGGAGATGTGTGTAAGGAGACGTCGCGCACAGCGGAGTCCCGGACGGAGCGCGACGACAGGCTCACCGTGAGGGATAACGTTGCTACGGAGGGTCGCGGCGCTGGTGAGGGGGTGTCCGGGGGCCCTCCGCTGCCCCGCGGGCGTTCCACGGGGCCCCCGCCCGACGCCTCTCGGATGCCTTCCGTCCGCCCGCCCGACGCCCGCCGCACGCCCACCGGACGCCTACCTGGCGTCTTCCCGCCGTCGCCCGGCGCGGCGGGTGTCACGCGGGTATCGCGCTGGATTGTCCGTACCTCACGGCATATGTACGGCCATCAGGTCGAGTGGACGCGGGGGGTGATGGAGCGGCAGACTCTGGAGCCGGTCGACGGAAGGACAAGAGACAGGATGCCGCCGAGGGAGCACCCCACCGTCCGACAGGCGCGCCTGGGCGCGGAGCTGCGCAAGCTGCGGGAACGCGCGGGCAGGACCGCGCGTGAGGCCGCGGAGATGCTCGGCACCGACCAGGGGAAGATCAGCCACATAGAGTCGGGTCGGATCGGCGTCAGCGAGGAGCGCGTGCGGAGGCTCGCGGCGTTCTACGCGTGCGCCGACGAGGCGCTGTTGAGCGCCCTGTGCGCCATCGCGCGGGAGCGGCGGGGTCAGCACTGGTGGGACGAGTACCGTAGCATCCTTGCCCCTCGATTTCTGGACATCGCCGAGATGGAGCACCACGCCGTCTCGCTGCGCACGGTCCAGACGGTGACGATGCCCGGCCTGCTCCAGACGGAGGCGTACGCGCGGGCGCTGTTCAGCAGCGCCGACGACCTCTCCTCGGCGGAGGTCGACGCCCGCACCGAGCACCGGATGCGCCGGCAGGGCATCCTCGACCGGGAGGAGCCTCCCCTGCTGGAGGCCACCATCCACGAGGCCGCGCTCCGCATGCGCTTCGGGGGGCGCCAGGTCGCGCGCAAGCAGCTGGAACACCTGATGACGGCGAGCGAGCGCGCGCACATCACCGTGCGGGTCGTGCCGTTCACGAACGAGCAGTTCTACGAGATGACGCAGGCCGTCATCTACGCGGATGGCGTGGTGCCGCAGCTCGACACCGTCCAGGTTGACGGCCCCATCGGCGGCCGGTACATCGACAACGACGAACAGATTGCTGGATACAGGGACTTCCTGGCGAAGACGGGGAGCGTTTCGCTGGACGAGAACGAGTCCCGACAACTGATTCACCACATCGCACGAGAGATGTGACGACTGAGAGGGGGGAGCATGACACGAACGGGTGGGATCTGGCGGTCATGGCAGCGGTCCACGTTCTCCGGCACCACGGGTGAGGGGTGCCTGGAGGTCGCGCGCCACGGCGAGTCGCTGCTGTTCCGGGAGAGCGACGCGCCGTTCGCGGCCGTGCTGCGCACCAGCGCCGCGCGGCTCGCGGCGCTGATGGACGCGGTCCGCGCCGGGCACTTCGACGTGGTCGTGGTGGCGCCGGCGCTGAACGAGGCGGGCTGGACGCCACTGAGCGGGACGTCGCCGACCCGGCGGACCTGACCGACCGGCGAACGCCGACGCGGCGTCGTGGCCCCGGTGCCACGGCGCCGCCGGCGCCGCCGGCACCGCGCGCTACGTAACCGCGCGTCACGGCACCGCGTTCTACGGCGTCGCGTTGACGCGGGCGATCTCGTCCCGGACGCGCGCCGTCAGCTCCGGCCCCATCGGCGCGTAGCCGAGGTCGGTGGCGACGGTCGTGGCCTGCGCGTCGGTGAGCGCCCAGTCCCAGAAGTCCCGCAGGGACGCGGCGACCTCCTCGTCGTACCCGCACTCGTAGGCGAGGATCCAGTTCGCGCCCGCGATCGGGTACCCCTCGCCGCCGATGTCGTCGAGGTTGAACTGGAAGTCGCCCGGGATCTCCGCCTCGTCCGAGGCGGCGGTCGTCGCCGCCAGGTCGGGCTCGATCGCGACGCCGTCCTCGTTCACGACGCGCGCCGTGGCCAGCCCGTTCTGGAGCGCGTAGGACTGGTTGACGTACCCGAGGCCGCCCTCGGTGCCGTGCACGGTGGCGGTGACCCCGTCGTTGCCGTCGCCGGCCAGGGTGTCCTCGTGCCAGCCGATGTCGGTGCCCTCCGCGTACCGCTCGGCCCAGAACGGGACCTCGGTCGCCAGGTAGTGGCTGAGGACGTAGGTGGTGCCGGAGCCGTCGGAGCGGTGGACGGGGCGGATCTCCTGGTGCGGCAGGTCCATGTCCGGGTTGAGCGCGACGAGCGCCGGGTCGTCGTAGTAGAGGATGTCCCGGTCGTAGATGCGGGCGATCGTCTCGGCCGTCAGCACCATGCCGTCCAGCGCCTCGTCGTGGAAGGCGATCACCACCGAGCCGAAGATCACGGGGAACTGCACCGCGGGGCAGCCCCGCACCTCCTCGGCCACCGCCAGCTCGCTGGCCTCCAGGTACCGCTCGGAGGACCCGAAGTCCACGGCCTGTTCGAGGAACTGCTCGATGCCGCCGCCCGAGCCGATCGCCTCGTAGTCGATCCTGACGCCCGTCTCGACGGCGGAGGTGTAGTACCGCACCCACTCCTGGAAGACGGGCTCGGGGAAGGTCGCGCCCGCCCCGGTGACGTCGCCCGAGAGGGTGCCCCGGGTGAGGGTGAGGCCGTCGTCCTGGCCGATCTGGCAGCCCGCCGTCGCCGTCGCCGTGGCCACCGCCACCACGGCCAGGGTCGCCACCCTGGCCGGGACGACGGGCCGGCGGCGCTGTCCGTGCCGTGGCCCGCGCTGTCGCCCGCGCCGCTGTCCGCCCCGCTGCCCGCGCCGTTGCCCTGTCCGCATGTGCTTCGTCCCGTCCGCCGGCGAGGTCGCCGCCCGCCCGACCGCCCGGTCCTCAAACCCCCCGGTCCGAGGACCGTCCGGTCGCCGAGCAGCCGCGTCGCCGAGCCGTACGGCCGTCCGGCGTCAGCCGAACCGGCCCGAGATGTAGTCCTCCGTCGCCTGGTTGCTGGGCTTGGAGAAGATCTTCGTGGTCTCGTCGACCTCGACCAGCACGCCCGGCTCGCCGATCGCGCGGAGGTTGAAGAAGCCCGTGGTGTCGCTGACCCGCGCCGCCTGCTGCATGTTGTGGGTGACGATCACGATCGTGTAGTCGGACTTCAGCTCCAGGATCAGGTCCTCGATCGCCTGCGTGGAGATCGGGTCCAGCGCGGAGCACGGCTCGTCCATCAGCAGCACGTCCGGCGCCACGGCGATGGCGCGGGCGATGCACAGCCGCTGCTGCTGCCCGCCCGAGAGGCCGGAACCCGGCTTGGCCAGCCGGTCCTTGACCTCCTCCCACAGGTTGGCCGAGCGCAGCGAACGCTCCACCAGCTCGTCGAGGTCGGCCTTCTTCATGCGCCGCGCGTTCAGCTTCACGCCCGCCGCCACGTTGTCGTAGATCGACATCGTGGGGAACGGGTTCGGCCGCTGGAAGACCATGCCGATGTGGCGGCGGACGTTCACGGGGTCGACGTTCGTCCCGTACAGGTCCTGGCCGTCCATCATGACCTTGCCCTCGACGCGGGCGTTCGGCACCAGCTCGTGCATCCGGTTCAGGGTGCGCAGGAACGTGGACTTGCCGCAGCCGGACGGGCCGATCAACGCGGTCACCGCCCGCGGCTCGATCGTCATCGACACGCCCTGCACGGCGAGGAACTTGTCGTAGTAGATGTCGAGGCCCTTGACCTCGATGCGCTTGGCCACAGTGTTTCCTTCTTCAGGCTCGGGTCGTCGGCGCGGCGCCGTCAGCCGCGGGTCTTGGGGGAGAAGAGCCGGGAGATGAGGCGCGCGACGAGGTTGAGCGCCATCACGATGAGGATCAGCAGCAGCGCCGCCGTCCACGCCCGGTCCTGGTACGCCTGCACGTCCAGGCTCGGGTGCGCGTAGCTGTTGTAGGAGAAGACCGAGAGCGTCATCATCGGTCCCTCGAACGGGTTGAAGTTGTCCGCCGTCGTCACGCCGGCGGCGATCAGCAGCGGCGCCGTCTCACCGATGACGCGGGCGACCGCCAGCGTCACGCCCGTGGCGATCCCGGCCAGCGCCGTCGGCATGACGACCTTCACGATCGTGCGCCACTTCGGCACGGCCAGCGCGTAGGACGCCTCGCGCAGCTCGTTCGGCACCAGCTTCAGCATCTCCTCGGCCGAGCGGATCACCACCGGGGTCATCAGCACGCTCAGCGCGACGGCACCGGCGGCGCCCGTCTTCTCGCCCGGGTCGAGGAAGAGCTGGAAGAGGGCGTACGCGAAGAGGCCGGCGACGATCGACGGAATGCCCGTCATCACGTCCACGAGGAAGGTGATGGCGCGGGCGAGCCTGCCGCGGCCGTACTCCACGAGGTAGATCGCGGTCATCAGGCCGAGGGGGACGGAGATCGCCGCGGCCAGGGCCGTGATGATCAGCGTGCCGAAGAGCGCGTGGTGGGCGCCGCCGCCGGCGCCCGAGATGCCGAGCATCGAGTTGTTGAAGAAGTCGGAGTCGAAGCGGGCCAGGCCCCGGTCGACCATCGTGAGGACGACGGAGACCAGCGGCAGCATCGCCAGCAGGAACGCCGTGGTGACGATCGCCGTGACCAGGCGGTCGAACGACTTGCGGCGGCCCTCGACCGAGCGGGACCAGACGTAGATCGTCACGGTGTAGCCGACGGCGGCCAGGATCGCGCACAGGGCCGTGTTCAGGCCCACGAAGTACAGCAGCAGCCCCAGCAGCACGGAGCCGACGAGCGTCACGGGGGCGCCGGCACGCGGCAGGGAGCCGTGGGTCAGCGGAACGGCCGCCAGCGCCGGCGCGGGCCGCCGGTCCTGGGGCTTCTCGTCGAGGGAGGAGGGGGAGGTGGTGGACATCAGTTGGCTCCCGAGAACTCACGGCGCCGGTTGATCACCGCGCGGGCGGCCATGTTGACCAGGAAGGTGACGAGGAAGAGGACGAGACCCGAGGCGATCAGCGTGTTGATGTCGAGGCCCGAGGACTCGGGGAAGTCGAGCGCGATGTTGGCGGCGATCGTCGAGGGGTTGCCGTTGCTGATCAGGTCGAACGAGACCAGGTGCGCGGGCGACAGCACGATCGCCACGGCCATCGTCTCGCCGAGCGCGCGGCCGAGTCCCAGCATCGACCCGCCGACGATGGCGGAGCGGCCGAACGGCAGCACCGACATGCGGATCATCTCCCAGCGGGTGGCGCCCAGCGCCAGCGACGCCTCCTCGTGGAGGCGCGGCGTCTGGAGGAACGCCTCCCGGATGACGGCCGTCGCGATCGGCAGGATCATGATCCCCAGCACGATCGCCGTGACCAGCATCGTGCGGCCCGTCGCCGAGGCGGGGCCGTCGAAGAGCGGCACGAACCCGAGGTTCTCCTCCAGCCAGCGGGTCATGTCCACCGTCCGGGGCGCCAGCACCGCGATGCCCCACAGGCCGTAGATGATGCTCGGCACGGCGGCGAGGAGGTCGATCAGGTACCCGAGGACGGCGGCCACGCGGCGCGGCGCGTAGTGCGTGATGAACAACGCGATGGCCACCGCCATCGGCGCGGCGATCAGCAGCGCGAGCGCGGCGGACCACAGGGTGCCGAAGAGCAGTGGCCAGACGTACAGCAGGAGGCCGTCGCCGTCGTCCCCGATCTCGGAGGGGTCGGCCCACAGGGCCGGCCACGCCTCGGTGATCAGGAAGAGCGTGACGCCGGCCAGGATGACGAGGATGAACACGCCCGCCCCGGTCGCGGCACCGGAGAAGACGCGGTCCCCCGGCCGCTGTGGCGCTCCCCGGCTGCGCGCCTTCTTCGGGGCGCGCACCGCTTCCTTCGTGGGAGGCACTCTCTCTCGTCCTTTCTTGTGGGGTGTCGTGGCTGTCGGCTGCCCCCTCACGGGCCCGTGGCCCCGTTCGGTGCCGGGCGCGCGGGAGGTGCGGGACGCGCGGGAGGTGCGTGCCGGCCGGGAGGTGCGGGACGCGCGGACGGCCAGGGCCCGGGTGGTGACCCGAGGGGGCCGGCCACCCGGACCGTTCGCTGTCCCGGCACCTCAGCGCTCCGGTGCCGTTCGCGTCAGAGCCGTTCCGTCAGCTGGCGGCGCCGATCGCGTCGATCGCCGGCTGGACCTGCTCGCGGAGCGAGTCGGAGATCGGGGCGGCGCCCGCCTTCTCCGCGGCCTCCTGCTGGCCCTCCGGGCTGATCACGTAGTCCAGGTAGGTGCGCACCAGCTCGGCGGTGTTCGCGTCGTCGTAGGTGGTGCAGGCCAGGAGGTAGGAGACGAGGACGATCGGGTACACGCCCGCCTCGGTGGTGTCGCGGGCGATGTCGTAGGCGAAGTCGTACTGGCCCCGACCCTCGACCGGGGAGGACGCCTCGACCACGGCGGCGGCGGCCTCCGGCGAGTACTCGACGAACGTGTCGCCGACGCCGACGGCCACGGTGCCCAGCTCACCGGCGCGGCTGGCGTCGGCGTAGCCGATGGTGCCCTCGCCGCCCTCGACCGCGCCGACGACGCCGGAGGTGCCCTGGGCGGCCTCACCGCCCGGAACGGGCCAGTCGCCGCTGACCTCGTGCGGCCAGTCGTCGGGGGCGACGGTGGCGAGGTACTCGACGAAGTTCTCGGTGGTGCCGGACTCGTCGGAGCGGTTGACCGGGGTGATCGCCAGGTCGGGGAGGTCCGCGTCGGGGTTGTCCTCGGCGATGGCCGGGTCGTTCCAGTTGGTGATCTCCTGGTTGAAGATCTGGGCGATCGTGGCGGGCTGGAGGTTCAGGGTGTCGATGCCCGGCAGGTTGAAGATCACCGCGACCGGCGAGACGTAGGCCGGGATCTCCACGAACTCGCCGTCGCCGCAGCGGTCGATGGCGCCCTGGAGCTCGCCCTCCTCGTCGGTCAGGTACGCGTCGGAGCCGCTGAAGTCGCTGCCGCCGGCCACGAACTGCTCTCGGCCGGCGCCCGAGCCGTCGGGGCTGTAGTTGACGGTGACACCCGGGTGGAGGGTGTTGAACGCCGCCTGCCACGCCTCCTGCGCCGCCTGCTGCGAGCTGGCGCCGATGCCGGTCAGGGTGCCGGACAGGTCGGAGCCGCCGCCGTTGCCGCCGCCCCCACCGTTGCCGTTGCTCTCCTCGTTGTCGCTGCTGCATGCCGTGACCAGGGCCAGGGCGGACACCACGGCTACCGCGGCGGTCTTGGCGCGCCAGTTGCGCATGGCCAATGCTCCTTGTCGAACGCCAGCCAGGCGGCTGGTAAGTAGAGATGACTTGAAAGCGTCGAGGAGAACGTAGGCGCGGCCAGCGACGTCGCGAGGGCGGGAAGGTGAACAGAAAGATAGGTTCGGCGGAACCGACCGTTTCACAAAAAGAGTCGTAATCGTTAAGGGACGGGTCTCGTCCCGTACACATCGAGGGCAGATCCGAAAGCGGCGCCTGCGGCCGCCTTGTGGCGGCCCCCAGGCCCGGCTGATCAGCCTCCCTCGGCCTTCCTCAGCTTCCCGGCGGCACCAGCCGGTACCCGACGCCGCGCACCGTCTGGATGATCTCCGGGTGGTGCGGGTCGTCGCCCAGCCGCTCCCTGAGGCGCCGAATGTGAACGGTGATGGTGTTGGACCGCCGCGCGCCGTCCCCCCACAGCTCCGCACGGATCCGGTCACGCGTGATCACCTTCTCCGCGTGCACCATCAGCAGGTGAAGCAGCTGGAACTCCCGCAGCGGCAGCCGCGCCGTGGCCACGCCGTGCATCCGCACCTCGTAGGTGCTCGGGTCCAACGACAGCGGCCCGCAGACCAGCGGCTGGTCCCACCCGCGCTGGCCCCGGTCGGCCAGGCTCAGCAGCTGCGCCACCTCGCGCGGCCGGTACGGCCTGGCCACGCAGGCGCTGGCGCCGGCCGCGAGCGCCGGCCCGACGGAGTCGGTGTCGTCGGGCCCGACGCCGAGCACCACCGGGATCGACAGGCGCCGCCGCACCAGGCGCAGCACCGTCGCCCCGTCGATCACCGGGAGTTCGGCCGAGACCAGCAGGACGTCGGGCTTGCGCAGCCCCGCCTCCAGCAGCGCGGTCGCCCCGTCGGCGCAGTGCACGACGGACACCTGGTACTTGGCGAGCTGCGCGGTCAGGCCCTGCCGGATCCGCTCGTCGGCGTCGGCCAGCAGCACGACGGGGTTCGAGCTCAGCGGGATGAGCGCGGGGGAGGGGGCGGGGCCTGCGGTCGGGCCCGCGGCGTCGACGCCTCCGGCGACCCGGGCGCCCGGGAGCAGGCCGTCACCCGCGTCGGCATCCGCGGCGAATGTCGCGAGGGATGTCGATGGGCTCGTTGCCATGGTCCGGCTCCCTGGGGGCATGAGTGGGGTGTCCGGCAGGGACGTTCACCATGAAACGAGCCGTGGGTAGCGCGTTGTTCGGCGTTCGGTGAACCCGTGATGAACAACGGCGTTCCCTCAGGTGTTCCGCGAACGGCGCGCGACCCTCCCCCCACGTGGATAGCATCGGGAGGGCTCTCCCGGCGTGCGTTCCGGGGGCCAGGGGCGCGTCGAAGGGCTGCCATGGGCATCGAGGGCGAGAAGCTGGTTTTCGACTATCTCAGCCGGGTGGGCGACCTGGCCCACGGCACCGACATGTCGGCCGTCGAACGCCGCCAGCTCGTCAACAGGCTGCGGGACGAGATCAGCCAACGGCGGGCGGCGGCGGGTGGCGCGGAGAGCAGGTCCGAGGTCAGGCGCATCCTCGGCAGGATCGGCAGCCCCGAGGACGTCGTCGCCGCCGCGACGGACGCCCCCTCGGAACCGGCCGCCCGCCCGTCGCCCTCGGCGGACCCGCCGTCAGATCCCACCGCCGGCCCGTCCGCCCCCTCACCGCTGCCGGTCCCGGGCCCCCGCGCCCCGGGCGACGAGGGCGAACCCCCGTCGACCCTGCCGCCGCCCGCGCCGCGGCGCGGGGAGGACCCGGAGCGCTACCGCGAGTGGCCCGACGGCGACATCGGCCGCTTCGTCGGCGGCCTGCTGCCCGAGGCGTTCGTCCGCCGCGATCCCAGGAAGCCCGACACGCTCGACAAGGGTGAGGAGGGTGGTGAGGCGGCAGACGGGACCGGCGAGGGCGTCGAGGCGGCCGACGGACCGTCACCTGACGGGTCCGACGCGCCCGGTGGGCCCGACGGGCCCGCCGCCCCGACGGCCCCCGCCGCCCCCCTCCCCCTCCGCGCCAGGAAACGCGTCGCCCCCGCCGTGACGCGCGCGTTGACGACCCGCCGCGTCGGGGGCGTCTTCGAGTTCCTCGCCGTGGCCCTCCTCGCCGTCGGCGCGGTCATCGGCTCCCTCGTCCCGATGATCTTCGGCTGGGTGCTGTCGTACTGGTCCCCCCGCCTCAGCCGCGCCCAGGCCCAGTGGGCCACGTTCGGCATGCCGGCCCTGGTCGCCGGCGCCTACGGCCTCTGGCTGCTGTCCCGCATCAGCGACGAGAGCGGCGACGCCGCGACCAACAGCCCCGTCCAGGACGCCCTGTCCGACGACTGGCCCTGGCTCCTGCGCACCGCCGCCCTCGCCACCGCCGCCTTCCTCTTCTGGCGCGCCCGCCGCCCCCGCCCCCAGTCGTAGAGCCCCCAGTCGTAGAGCCCGCGGGGCGGACGCGGGGGCGTCGCACGTCAACCGCTGACCAACCAGCGAAGTCAGTAGATCCGAGCCGGCTGGTCAGGGTGGCAGACTCCGACGTGATGGACGTCGAGCGCCTCTCGGTACGCCAGCATGTCCTCCAGGTCTGTGGTGACAACTAGGGAGCGTTCGTGATGGAGAGCGATGATCATGACCAGCGCGTCAACCGCGTCGAAGGCTTTCTTGGCCGGGAGCTTGACACGTGCGGCGAGAGCGCCGATGCGCTTGGCATCCTGCTCCGTGTGACCCGCCAGGCACGGCAGGCATGAGGCGGCGGTGTCGTCCCATCCACGCGAGTCGGCATACGGTGGCCGTGAGTCACGGGCAGCGTAGACAGTGCACCCAGCCAGATACGGTTTGAGCTTGGTGTAGCTGCCCCGTCCGGGACGCCACGCCTGGCCGAGAACTGGCGCCGACACGATGGGTCGGTGCCCGCCTCGTTCGAGGATTCTCCGGTGCAGCTCGCGGGCACGAGAACGTCCCTGGTCCAAGTGGATGAGCATGCCCGTGTCGTAGATGACCGCCATCAGGCAGCGTCCCGCCCCCTGTGTTGTCCGGCGAAGAAGTCATCCAGAGCACGGGCGATGGACGCGCTCTCCTCGGCAGGGGCGCCCGGCGCAGGCGGCGAGGAGTCGCCCTTCACGGAGTCCTCGCTCCCACTGTCGGCCTCCGCTTCCTCGATCATGGCGTCGAGCACCGCGAAGGAACGCGCCACCTCCTCATCGCGCCGCATGGCCTCGTGGATCGCGACGGACACGTAGGTGCTCAGATCCACACCGGCTGCGCGGGCGTGGTGGCGGATCCGTTCCTTGGTCTCAGGATCGGTCGCAATGGTGATCATGCTGCGTTGAGAGGACACGGGTCTAGCGTACAACGATGTTGTACGCACCCCGGGGGCTGCTGGAAGGGCCTCACCACGTGCCAACGGGTGAGGTCACTGCTCCGACTCTCCAGCGTCGGCCCCTCGAGTGATCGCCGATGTCGACGAGCCCACTGGGCTCGACAGGTCGCCATTCCAGTCCACCTGCTCGCTTCTTCCCCATGCCTCACACGTCCCCGCGAGGTGTTCCAGACTGGCGGTGGTGTGGCACACCAGCGCCAGGATCTCCGTCAGCGTCTCGTCGGAGAGCCGCGTCAACGCACGCTGGTACCCCTCGAAGCCGCCGCCGTGGGTGAGCGTCACGCCCTCCCGGGCCGCGAGCTCCGCCGCCTGCCGCAGCGCCTCCGAGACGATCCACACCTGGTCCCACGCCGCTGCCTCCGCGTCCTCGTCACTCCCCACCGGACTCCCGCCCCTTCCCGTCCCGAGCCTCGAAGTGCTCGTCCACCCGTTGGCTCCACTCGTCGAGTACCGCGTACAACTCCTCGTTCGTCAGCCGCCGCAGATCCCGCTCCCCACCGTTCCCTTCCTGCGGCGGCGGCCACGTCATCATGGCGCCCCTCCTTCATGGATTCCGTGCGTTTGGTGAATTGCCCTCACCCTGACGCGGCGCCAGCTACGGTGGCTAGTTCGGGAAATGCCCAGGGGGCCAGCACGGAAAGGGCGTGAAGCTATGGCCAACAAAAGGGACCTCAGCCCGGAAGAGTCACCGATCAAATTCTGCGGCGCGTGCATGCGCAACGCGCGGGAGGAAGCCGGCCTGACCTTGGCGGATCTCAGTCTGCGGGTCTTCCAGGGCGAGTCGTACCTCGCGATGATCGAACGCGGCGAGCGCCGCCTCCAGCCGGCGTTGGGGGAGCAGCTCGACCGCCTGTACGGAAAGAAGGACAAGTTCTTCGAGAACTTCGCGAAGGCCATCCTGAACAGCACAGGCCATGCTGAGTACTTCGCGGACGCCGCGGATCAGGAGCGGCACGCGGAGACGATCACGGAGTACCAGCCAGCGCTCATCCCCGGAATGCTCCAGACCGAGGCGTACGCACGAGTCCTCATCGACGGTGACAACCCGTACCGTCCGGAAGAGGAACGGCACAGGCTGCTGGCAGCACGGCTTGAGCGCGCCAAGCTGCTCGACCGGGCTGAAGTGAACCGGCCGTGCTACTGGGCTGTGGTGCCGGAGTGGGTGATCCGCGCGAACTTCGGTGGCCCGGCCGTCATGGAGGAACAACTGCACCACCTCATCGCGCAGGTTCGGGCGAGGCGTACGGTGTTTCAGATCTTTCCGCAGAGTGCGACGGTGCCGCCCGCCGTGGGCCACACGATGGAGCTCATGACGTTCCCGGACACGCCCTCTCTCGCGTACTTCGAAGGTGGGTTTACGGGGCAGCTGATCGACGAGCCGTCGATCGTTGCCCGATGCCTCAGGGCCTACGATGTGATCAAGGGGGCTGCTCTTTCGCCCGAGGCATCCTTGGAGCTGATCGAGTCGGCAGTGAAAGGACTCAAGAAATGATCACGCGCGATCTGACTCGCGCCGACTGGCGCACCTCCAGTCACAGTGACGGCCACGGCGGCAACTGCGTCGAGGTCGCGGACGGCATCGCGGGGGCCGTTCCGGTTCGCGACACCAAGCACAACACACACGGTCCTGTGCTGTTGATCCGGACCTCCGCCTGGTCCCCGTTCATCGACGCGTTGAAGCAGCAGCACCTCCCGACCGCCTGACGCGGCTTTCCCCGGCCGGCCCCGGCCCACGGCGCCGAAGCCCCACCGTGTCCCTGACGACAGGGATCGGTGGGGCTTCCGGCTAGCGTGGGTCCGTCCGTACCGAGCTGACACGAGCCAGGAGAGGCCCATCCCATGGCCAGGACGACCCAGCTGCGCACCTACACCGTTCGGCACGGCATGCTCGACGAGTGGGTGGACCGGTGGCGGGCGGAGATCGTTCCGCTCCGTCTGGAGCTGGGCTTCACGATCGGCGGTGCGTGGGTGGACCGTGAGCGGGACCAGTTCATCTGGCTCATCTCCTACGAGGGACCCGGCACGTTCGAGGAGGCCAACGCCGCGTACTGGTCGTCGCCGGCCCGCGACGCGCTCGGGATCGACCCGGCGGACTACCTCGTCCACACCGACTACCGCATGGTCGAGGAGGCCTACTGACCGCGCCTACGCGTGCCCGCGTCTCCGCGTCTCAGGCGGGCGCGGCGGCGGTGGTGCAGCACGCCGCCGGTGCGGCGTTCCCCGCGCTCTCGGCGAGGGTGTCGGCGTCGGCCTTGACCACGTAGACCTCCCACCGCTCCGTGCCGGGTGCGGTGACCCACACCTTGTCCTGGAGGGCGTAGCAGCAGGAGGTGTCGTTCTCCTCGAACGTCGCGAGGCCCGCCTCCTTCAGGCGCTCGGTGGCCTCGCTGACCTCCGCCGTGGAGGAGACCTCGACGCCGAGGTGGTCCAGGCGGGTGTCCTCGCCGGCCTCGCCCTCGACGAGGACCAGCTTCAGCGGGGGTTCGGCGATGGCGAAGTTGGCGTAGCCGGGGCGGCGCTTGGCGGGCTCGGTGCCGAACAGGCGGGAGTAGAAGGCGATCGAGCCTTCGAGGTCGGCGACGCGCAGGGCGAGCTGAACACGGGACATGGCGGTCTCCCATCCGGAACGTGACGCGTGAGGCGCGATCCCGTTCCTGTTTCGACGTTTGCCGATGTCGTGGTGACGATCCTGGCACTTGAATAGATGGATGTCAACATAGAGATCTGTCGAAACAAGCTGGTCTGCCGGTCCTCGCTCAGGACTCCGTCGCGTGGAGGCCGTGCGCGAGGTCGGCGTCGACATCTCCGCCGAGACCCCGAAGGCGCTGACCGTGGAGGTGGCGCGGGCCTCCGACGTCGTGATCACGACGGGCTGCGCGGACGCCTGCCCCGTCCTCCCGGTAGGCGGTACCTGGACCGCACCCTCGACGACCCGCCGGGCGGCAGGGCGTGGCGGCCGTGCGGCCCATCGGGCCACGTCAGCGCATGCCGAACGCGTCGGCGATGTCGTGAAGCCGATGGCTGGAGCATCGTACGGTGCTTGGTCTGACCCCTCCTTCCCGTCGCCGGCCCCTTCGCAGAGAGATCCCGTCGTGCTCGTCGCCCGTTCCGTCGCCCTGTTCGTCGTCGCCGCGCTGTTCGAGATCGGGGGTGCCTGGCTCGTGTGGCAGGGCGTCCGCGAGCACAGGGGGTGGATCTGGATCGGCGCGGGCGTCGTCGCGCTGGGCCTCTACGGGATGGTGGCGACCCTCCAGTCCGACGACAACTTCGGGCGCGTCCTGGCCGCGTACGGCGGGATCTTCGTCGCCGGGTCGATCGCCTGGGGCATGGTCGCCGACGGCTACCGGCCCGACCGCTTCGACGTCGTCGGCGCGTTGGTCTGTCTCGCCGGGATGGCCGTGATCATGTATGCCCCGCGTGGCGGCTGACCCACGCGGAAAGGGCTGGTTTGCGTAGCCCGGTGTGATGCGCGACACTCACCCAACGTGTTCGACTCCTTACCGTTAGCCAAGGGAGACGGAAGTGCGACGCCGCGTTCGATGGGTGTGGGTGGTGGGTGTGGTGGCCCTGATGGGGCTGGCGGTGGGCTGCGTTCGCCTGCCCGGTGGTTCGACTCCCGCCGAGCCGGCGGCCGGTGAGGGGCACCCCGCGTACGAGACGGGTGCGTCGGGGACCGGCGTCGAGGACGACAAGCCACGGGCAGCGTCGAACGGGGGCCCGGGGACCACCGGTTCCCCGGGCGCGGACGACGACGAGCGGGCCACCGCCGAGGCCGGCGACCCGGGCGCCGGGGCGTCCGGCGAGCCCGGTTCCGCCGCGTCGGCCGGTTCCGCCGGCTCCCCGGAGGAACCCGGCGCGCCCGACGGCCGTCCCGGGGCCCACGGGCACTCCGCCGCCTCGGACGCGGCCTCCTCCCCGACGGGCGAGGAGGGCGGCCCGGGGTCGCCGCCCCACGCGGGCTCACTCCCGCCCACCACGACACCCGAGCGTCCCAGCGAGTACCTGAGCTGGCCCGGCTTCGACCTGGCCACGGCCTCCGACGCGGACGGCCCACCCGCGTGGTTCCTCGACCTCGCGGCCATGGACTGCGGGAACATCCGCGGCGACGGCCTGTCGGGCGCCGACCTCGCCCTCGTGGAGGGCGCCAGGGCCGTCTGTCCCACCGTGCAGGCGGGCGGCGAGACCGACTGGGAGCTCGCCGAGCGGTCCTACGCGGAGCTGAGCGCGACGGGCGGCGTGCCGGAGGCGGACCGGTGGGAGTGCGAGGCGTACATCCTCCTGGAGACGATCGTGACGGCCCACCAGGCCGAGCCCGACACCGTCTTCCACGTGGACGACGACGCCGCGCGCGCCGAGGCCGTGTACGCCCCGTGCTCCTGACCCTGACCCTGAGGGCGGAGGCGCGCTCGCTCATCCCATCGGGTGAGACTGCGGTCGTATCCGGGACGTGACGCGTCGCCCCGTCCACACCGACGTCCATGGGAGCACTGATGGCGGAACCGCGGCCGACGAGGGCCACCGCGGAGAACTGGATGTTCCCGCCGGCAGACGGCTGGACCTACGACCGGGTCAGAGACCTGGACGTGCCGTTCGAGTGGGAGTTGGTGGCGGGCAGGATCGTGCCTCGTGGGCAGACCAAGCTGTGGCACGACCAGGTGCGGAACGAGGTCTACTTCCGGCTGCGGAGCGCGCGGCGTCCGCCGTACTCCGTCGCGGCCGAACGGTGCGTGATGATCAGCCCCGACACGGTTCTCAAGCCGGACGTCGTGGTCTACGACAAGACGGGTGAGGACGTCTTCACCCAGGACTGCACCCCGGCCACCAAGGTGAGACTCGTGGTGGAGGTGGTGTCGCCGGGGACGCGCATGGAGGACCGCTTCGTCAAGCCCGCGCTCTTCGCCGAGGCCAGGATTCCGCACTACTGGCGGGTCGAGCGCGACAGCGACGACCTGCCCAGGGTGCACGAGTTCTGGTGGCACCACGAGGCAGGGACGTTCGCTCCCGCGCCCGACCGCGCGGCGCACGTCGGCAAGCTGAGGACGGACGTGCCGTTCCCCGTCGAGATCGACCTGCGCGGCCTCGTCGAGCTCTGACGAACGCGCCGCCGGTCGCCCCTCGGCCGCTCCTCGGTCGCGCCGCCCTCAGCGGGCGGCGTCGGGCGTCGTCGGTGTGGGGGCGGTGGGTCGGTCCCGACGGTCCGGGGGCGGCGGCCGTCGTCTCGGGCGGGCCGGCTGGATGATCGGCCGGGTCAGCAGGCGCACCGGTGGGGAGGCCAGGGCGGCGGCCAGCAGTGCGGCGAGGGCGAGCAGCGCCGCCTGCTCCGGCCAGGGGCCGACCCAGGCGTAGTCGATTCCGGCGTGGGTCAGCAGCCGCAGCGCCAGCGGGTGCAGCAGGTAGATGTACATGCCGCCCGCGCCCAGGTAGGTGACGAACGGCAGGCGGCGTCGCGGCACCAGCCGGACGAAGCTGAGCGTCACGGCCGCGCCCACCAGCAGCACACAGACGCGGATCAGCACCTCCGAGGGCGTCTCGTAGGGCAGGCGCATCTGGAGCCAGGCCGGGCGCACCTCGTCGCGCAGCGGCCAGGCGGCGACGAAGACGGTGCCCAGCACGGCGAGGGCGGCGAAGCGGCTCCACTCGGCCCGCATCGGGCGGGCCAGCAGCCCCTCGCGCAGCCGCCACCCCAGCAGGAAGAACGGCAGGAAGCAGAGGGTCCGGGAGAGTTGGAGGGTGCCGCCGACGTCGGCGGGGAGGAAGCCGGCGCACAGCGCCGCGCCCACCGCGAGGGCCAGCGGGTGACGCAGTCGCGCCAGGTACGGCAGGGCGAGCCGCCAGCACAGCAGCGACAGCAGGAACCACATGGCCCACGCCGGCTCGTCGAGGAAGAGGCGCCACTCGCCGGTCGCCCAGCGGCGTTCGAGGGTGTGCAGCAGGCCGACGGCGAGGTAGGGCACGACGATCGGGAGCATCAACGCCCGCAGGCCGCGCGGGGTCAGCGGGCCCGCGTCGCTGAAGTAGCCGGCGAGCAGCGCGAACGCCGGGACGCGCAGGGCCCACGTCGCGACGTAGAGCCAGCGCACGCCGTCGAGCGTGGTGAGCGGGCCGGCGACGTGCACGAAGAGCACCAGCGTGCCGGCCACGTACCGGGTGGTGTCCCAGTGCGCCTCGCGCGCCGTGCGGCCTGACCGGACCCGCCGTCGGGTCCGTTCCCCCGTCCAGCACCGTGGTCGACTTCGGGCATCCCGCGGCCTCATGTCGTCTCCCTCCCTCTGTCCCCCGGTCACAGCGGCGTCGAGCCGGGGCGCGCGGGCCGGCCCGGGAGCCGAGGTGACCCGGCGCCCTCCCCGGGCTGGCAGTGGGACGTGGCCGACACCCTCCCGGATCCCGCTGTGGCGTGGGCGCGTGCCGTGCGGGCGGCGTCGGGTGACGGTCGGCGCGTGGTGAGGGGGCGGTGTCAGACCCTGCTGGTATCCCTGGGGAGGACGGGGTGCGAGGTGGTCGCACGCCGTGTCAGCGAGGGATGGAGAGCAGCATGGCGATCGGCTTTCAGGTCAGCTTCGACGCGCACGACCCGGCCGCCCTCGGCGCGTTCTGGGCGGTGGCGCTGAAGTACGTGGAGCAGCCCCCGCCCCCGGGCTTCGACACCTGGCCGGACGCGCTGCGCGCCTTCGGGTTCAGCGAGGAGGAGATCGAGGGGGGCGCGGCGTACGCGCTGGTGGATCCGGAGGGGAAGGGGCCCCGGCTGTTCTTCCAGAAGGTGCCGGAGGGGAAGACCGCGAAGAACAGAGTGCACCTGGACGTGAACGTCACGGCGCCGCTGCGCGGCGAGGGGGGCGACCCGGAGGCGGCGCGGGCGGCGGTCGACGAGCACGCGGCGCGGCTCGTCGAGGCCGGGGCCACGAAGGTGCGGGCGTACAGCAAGCACGGCGAGTACTGGGTGACGCTCCAGGACCCCGAGGGGAACGAGCTCTGCGTGCAGTAGAGGAGGGCGCGGCGCGGCCTCCCGGCGGGGCGCCGTCCTCCACAACCGGGGTGGGTGGTCGGGAGTCTCCTGTGTGAGGAGTCAGCCGGCAAGTGAAGGGGAGAGCCGTGGGGTTGGGTCTGAGGTTAACGAGCCGGAGCAGAGGGACGAGGCGGGTGCGCGCCGCCCTGGTCGCCGTGGTGGCGACGGTGACCGTGGCGCTGGGGGCGGCCCCCGCGGCGACGGGCGCGGCGGCGGCGGAGAGCGACCGCGGGCACGGACGGTCGTGGGAGGTCGTGACGGCCGGGGAGGTGGGCACCTCCGCGTATCTCGGCTCGGTGTCCGCCACCGGTCCGAGGGCGGCGTGGGCCGCCGGGTACGAGCTCGTGGACGCGGCGCCGCAGGGGCTGATGATGCGGTGGAACGGGTGGCGCTGGCAGCCGGACGGCGCGCCGGGCCTGCCGCGCGTCATCTACTGGCTGTCGGTCAGCGCGCAGTCCCCGTCCAACGTCTGGGCCTACGGGCGGGTCAGGGGCGAGGAGTACGTCGTCGCGCACTTCGACGGGCGGCGGTGGCGCACCGTCGAGGCGCCGTCGAAGCCGGACGCGGGGGCCTACGGGATCACCGACGTCGTCGCCGTGCCGGGCCGCACCTGGCTGTCGGGATACGACGCGATCAGCGCTTACCGCCACGGCCGCTGGGAGACCCTGGACCTCGGCCGCGGCACGAACATACGGGACCTGCACGCCAGGAACGCCCGCGACGCCTGGGCCGTGGGCCGGCACTGGGACTACGACACGGCCACGGCGAGCCCGGTGGTGCTGCACTGGGACGGCCGGGAGTGGGGCGAGGTGGAGCTGGACAGGCCCGACCTCACCCCGAGCATGGTCTACGCGGAGTCCCGCGGGAGCGTGTACGTGCTGGCGAGCTCCCGGGAGAACGCCACGGTGCTCCTGCACTGGGACGGTCAGGGCTGGGAGGAGATCCCGGTGCCCGAGGCCGAGGCCGGGTTGAACGTCACCTCGATGAGCGGCGACGGGCACGGGACGCTGTGGCTGAGCGGCATACCCGACGGGTACGAGGACGCGCCGGTCTTCCTCGGCCACGACGGGCGGCGGTGGCGTGTGGAGACCGGTGGGAAGGCGCCCGGCTTCGGCGACCTCGCGCGGGGGCACTACATCCACGACCTGGCGCCGGCCCGCGACGGGGCGGGCGGCATGTGGGCCGTCGGCATATTTCACCACCACCACGAGCCGGGGTTCTTCCGCGAGAGGGAGCTGATAGAGCGGTACGGCTGGTAGCGGGTCCGGGTCCGGGTCCGGGTCCGGGTCCGGGTCCGGGTCCGGGTCCTTGTCCGGGTCCGGGTCCTTGTCCGGGTCCGGGTCCTTGTCCGGGTCCGGGATCGGGAGTGGGACCGGACCCGGCACCGACCGGGGCGGGTCCCCGTCGCCCCCTCAGCGACGGGGACCCGCCGGCCGGCCCGCCCAGCCTGGTCAGGCGGCCGTGGCGAGCGCGGCCGTCGGCGGCATGCGGGCCGCGCGTGCCGCCGGATACGCCCCGGCCAGGGCGCCGACCAGCACCGTCGCGCCCGCCGCGCCGACCAGCACCCAGACGGGCAGCGCGAACGGCCAGTCGCGGCTGGCGGCGAAGGCCGCCGTGACCGCGCCGCCGAGCACGGCGCCGCCCGCCCCACCGAGGCCGGCCAGCAGCACCGACTCGCCGAGGAACTGCCGCCGCACGTGGGCCCGGGTCGCCCCGAGCGCCCGGCGCAGGCCGATCTCGGAGCGGCGTTCCAGCACCGCGATGACCATGGTGTTGGCCACCCCGATGCCGCCGACCAGCAGCGCCACCCCACCGAGCGCCAGCAGCAGCGTGGTCAGCGTCTCGTCGGCCGCCTCCTGCGCGGCGAGGGCGTCCGAGGGGCGGCTGACGGACACCTCGGCCGGGTTGGCCGGGTTGACCGTGGCCGGCAGCAGCTCCGCCACCGCCTCGACGGCCGCCTCGTCGGAGCGCTCGTAGAGGGTGGACGGCGGCACGGCGTCTCCGGCCAGCTCCTCGGCCGCCTGCCAGCCGACGAGGGCGGAGGAGTCCAGCTCGGGCGCGAGCGGCACCGGGTCGAGGACCCCGACGACGGTGAACCACTCGCCGCCCAGCCACACGCTGACCGCGCCGTCGGCCTGCGCCTCGGAGATGCCGAGGAGTTCGGCGGCGGTCGCCCCCAGCACGACCGCCGGATAGGCGCCGACCGCGCCGTCGAGCCACCGCCCGGCGGCGACGGTGCCGCCGACCGTGTCGAGGAGATCCGTCCTGGCGGCGCTGACGGCCAGGGCGTTGGTCTCGGCCTCGTCGATCGCGTCGTTGCGGTAGACGTACGTGTCCGGCAGCGCGCCCACGGCGCTGACCGCCGTGACCTGGTCGAGCCGGTCCACCATCGGCACGGCGTCGGCGGGCAGCTCCGCCTGCCCGCCGCTGAAGGAGCTGCCGGGGGTGACGGTGAGCAGGTTCGTGCCGAGCTGCCGCAGCCGGTCGTTGACCTCCTCCCGGCTGCTGGCGGAGATGCCGACGACGGCCACCATCGCGGCGATCCCCACGGCGATGCCCAGGGCGGAGAGGACCGCCCGCAGTGGGCGGGCCTC
>NZ_JBQQBZ010000029.1:0-96064 GCF_052245655.1 Streptomyces sp. 4N509B | reverse complement strand
GGGAACCAGCCGCGCGCGGGGGCGGGGGCGGGGGAGGGCTCATGACGGTCGGTCCGTTCGTTCGTCGGCCTCGACGCGGCCGTCGCGGATGTGGACCTGGCGGGGAAGCTCGGCGGCCACGCCGTGGTCGTGGGTGATGACGACGATCGTGGTGCCGGCGTCGTGCAGCTCGTGCAGCAGCTTCAGCACGGCCGCGCCCGAGGCGGAGTCGAGCGCGCCCGTCGGCTCGTCGGCCAGCAGCAGCGACGGCGTGCCCACCAGGGCCCTCGCCACCGCGACGCGCTGCCGCTGACCGCCGGAGAGCTCGTGCGGCCGGTGGTGGACCCGGTCGGCGAGCCCGACGCGGTCGAGGGTCCGGCGCGCGAGCTGGCGCCGCCGCCGGGGCGGCAGGCCCGTGTAGAGCAGGCCGTCGGCGACGTTGTCGAGCGCCGTCACGCCGGGCGAGAGGAAGAACTGCTGGAAGACGAAGCCGATGCGGCGGGCGCGCAGCGCCGACAGCTGCCGGTCGTTGAGCCGGCTCACGTCGTGGCCGTCGATGCGCACCTCGCCGGAGTCGGCCCGGTCGAGGGTGCCCAGCACGTTCAGCATCGTGGACTTGCCCGAGCCTGAGGGGCCGACGATGCCGACCATCTCGCCCGCGTCGATGCGCAGGCTCACGCCGTCCAGGGCGCGGACGGGCGGGTGGCCCGGGTAGACGCGGCGGACGTCGTCGAGGTGCACGACGTCGCGGGCGGGCGGGGCGTTCACCGGCCGGCCACCCCCACCACGGCGCCCTCCTCGACGGAGCCGCCGACGATCTCGACCAGGCCGTCGGCGAAGAGCCCGGCCTCGACGGGCACGACGCTGGTGGTGCCGTCGGCCGCCACGACCTCCAGGCCGTAGCCGCCGTCGGGCCGCGCCAGCAGCGCGCTCACGGGGACGACCAGCACGTCCTCACGCTCCTCAAGGGTCGCGACGACGTCGACGGGCGAGCCGAGCAGGGAGGCGTCGACCTCCTCGGCGAGGCTCACCTCGACGTGCGCCACGGCGTCGTCGGAGCCGGCCGCCTCCTCGCCACCGCCCGCGCCGGACGACCCCGACGCGCCGGCAGCTCCTGAACTCCCCGAGGCCCCGGATGCGCCCTGGGAGGAGACGCTGGTGGCCGTCACCGTCCCGGCGACCGTCCGGCCGTCCGGCAGCTCGACGGTGACCTCCGCGTCGACGGGCAGCAGGTCCCGGTCCTCCATCCCGACGTCGAGGCTGACGACCTGTTCCGAGCCCGTGACGTCGAGCACCGGCGTGCCCGGCGCCACCACGTCGCCGACCTCCGCGTGCAGGCCGTCCACCCGGGCGCCGTTCGGGACGAACACGAGGGCGGCGCGGGCGGCCACGCCGGTCTCCGGGACGTCGAGGTCCGCCTGCCAGGCGCGCACCGCCTCCTCGGTCTCCGCCGTGTACTCCTCGTCCGCCGCGAAGCCCTCGCCGCCGTAGCCCAACGCGGCGAGGTTGTGCTCCAGCTGCTCCACGTCCGTGCCGACGTCGCCCGCGCGCAGGTCGCGGAACATCGGAATCTCACCGAAGAACGCGGTGACGGGCCGCTCGTCGACCCGGTACAGCTCCTCGCCGCGTTCGAGGGCGGTGTCCGCCTGTGCGAGGCCGGTCACGGTGCCGGGTCCCTGGGCGGCGACGGTGTGGGCGCCGCCGTGACCGAGGGTGCCGCCGAAGCTGTCGGTGGCGGTGAGCGTCGCGCGGGTGACCTCGGCGGTGTCGGCCGGGCCGGCGGGCGTGTCGCGCGTGTCGGCCGTGGCGTTCCGGTCGTTGAGCCAGTACCCGGCGGCGGTGCCCGAGCCGGCCAGGACCAGGACGCCGAGGGCGAGACCCGTCATCCGGGCGGCGCGGCGACGCCGTCGCGGGCGCCGGCCGGTGTCGGGTCCGGAGTCGGGTTCGGTGTCGGGTCCCGAGTCGGGTCCGGAGTAGGGGGCGGGCTCGAGGGCCGGGTCGACGGGGCGGTCGGGGCGGTGGTGGGTGTCGCCGTTCACATGCCACCCCCGGGCGGGCCGAACCGCATCGGCAGGCCGGCCGCGAACTCCTGGCACTCACCCATCGCCGTCTGGAACTCGGGCCCCTGCGGGTCGATGCCCTCGGGCATGGTCAGCATCCCGCTCGCGTCCGGGTCGGCGATGTCGACGCCGTTCTCCCGCAGGCACGCGGTGAACTCCCGCATCTGGTCGAGCTGCTCGGCGGTGAGCGGTTCGCCGTTCCCCGGGCCGCCGCCCGGCAGCTCGTCCTGGCACGCCTCCTGCGCGGCCCGGACCTCGGGGTCGTTGGCGCCCCCTTCCGGCAGGCGGATCGCCGGGTTGTTCGGGTCGGGGTCGGGCAGGTCGACGCCGTTCTCGCGCATGCAGTCGTACCAGGCCAGCACGTTCTCGGCCATGTCCTGCCGGCTGCCGCCGCCCGCACCGCCGCCGGCCGCGCCGAACGCGCCGCTGTCGCCGTTGCCGTCTCCGTCGCCCCCGTCGCCGCCGCCACAGGCCGTCAGGCCCGTTCCCACGGACAGGACCAGGGCCGGGACGACCGCCAGGCGCCACAGCCGTGGCCGCCTCCCGGTCCGTCCTGTTCGACGTGTCTGCCGCATGATGGCCGTCTCCTTCGTCTGAAACACCGCTGGGAACACCGCCGAACGCGAGCGGTGGAGGGAAGCCCGGTGGGGCGGATCGCCCACCGGAGCACCGGAGCACCGGGCACCGAGCACCGGACACCGGACACGGCCGAGGGTGCGGAGTTCCTGTCAGATTCCTGTCAGGAGCCGGTCAGACGGCTGTTTCTTAGGCGGGGCTTACGCGTACGGCACGAGACTCGGGGGCATGCCCGCACGCATCCTCATCGCCGAAGACGACCGCAAGAACGCGGACCTCGTCCGCCGTTTCCTCGAACGCGAGGGACACGCCACCGCGATCGTGCACGACGGGCGGGCGGCGATCGACGAGGCCCGGCGCTGCCGCCCCGACCTGCTGGTGCTCGACCTGATGCTGCCGCGCGTCGACGGCCTCGACGTCTGCCGGGTCCTCAGGTCCGGGCTGCCCGGCGGGCCGGACATCCCGATCATCATGCTCACCGCCCGCGCCAGCGAGGACGACCTGCTCCTCGGTCTCGCCCTCGGCGCCGACGACTACGTCACCAAGCCGTACAGCCCGCGCGAGCTGGTCGCCCGCGTCCGCACCGTGCTGCGCCGCGCCTCCCGCGCGGGTGCCGCCCCGCCCGAGCGGTACCAGGTGGGGGGCCTGGTGATCGACACGGCGCGCCACGAGGTGCGGCTCGACGGGGCGCTGGTGGAGACGACGCCGGCCGAGTTCTCCGTCCTGGCGTGCCTGGCCGCCGCGCCCGGCCGCGCGTTCACCCGGCAGCTGCTGCTGGAACACGTCTCGGGCTTCGGCCGCGAGGTCACCGGCCGCACCATCGACGTCCACATCATGAACCTCCGGCGCAAGATCGAGCGCGAGCCCACCCGCCCCCGCCACCTCCTGACGGTCTACGGCGTGGGGTACAAGCTCGCCGACCCGGAGCAGCAGGAGCAGCGGGAGCAGCGGGAGCAGCGGGAGAACGGTGAGCGGCGTGAGAACGTCGAGCCCGCCGCGCCGTAGGCCGCGTGCCCCGCGTGCCCTCCGCCTCCCGCGTGCCCTCCGCCTCCCGCGTTCCCTCCGTCTTCCGCGCGCCCCGCGCCCGCCGCGTCGCAGCCTGCGTCTGCGGCTGCTGGGCCTCTCGCTCGCCGTCGCCTCGCTCGCCGTCGTCGCCACCGCGCTGCTCGCGAGCTACGGCACGGGCAACCAGCTCCGCGAGGAGGTCGAGTCCAGCGCCTCCCTGCTGGAGACCGACAGCGCCATCCGCGACGCGCTCCTGGCCCACGCCCGCGAACACCAGGACTGGGACGGCGTCGCACCGCTGGTGGCGGAGCTGGCGCAGCGCACGGGCCGGCGGATCGAGCTCACCACTCCCGACGGCGAGTCGATCGTCGACTCCGCCCGCCTCCTCGGCCAGGGCGAGGCCGACCGGCCCTCCACACCCGCCGCCCTGATCGACGCCGCGCAGCCGCCCGAGGCGCCCCTGGCGCCGTACACCGACAGCGAGGACCAGCAGGCGGCGACGCCGTCGGCGTACCCGCGCCTGACGCTCGCCGTCCACGGGTGGCAGATGACCGAGGCGGAGGAGCGGCGCCGGAGCGAGGTGGCCGAGGAGGCGATCGCCTGCCTCCAGGAGAAGGGCATCGACGCCACCGTCACGGCGACCCCCGGTCACCTCTCCACCGTTCCCGCCTCGGCGAGCGGCGTCGGGAAGCTGCTGACCACGGAGATCGGCAGCGGTCCTGGCGAGGCCGACGGCTGGGAGCGGGGCTCGCGCGCGGAGGCCGAGGAGTGCGTGCCGCAGGAGCTGTACGAGCCCAGCGCGGCGGCGCGCGAGCTCAACGAGCGGGCCGTCGAACTCGCCACGGCCTGCCTCGCCGCGCAGGGCCTGCCCTACGAGCTGGCCGTGGACGCCAACGGCCTGCGCGCCGTCCTGCCACCGGACCGCGACGGTCACGACGGCGACGACGGCGGGAACGGGAACGGCGGCGGGAACGGCGGCGAGAACGGGCACGGCGGCGGGAGGGGCCACGGCCCCGCGGACGCCGCGTCACCGGGCCCCCGCTGGACGGAGTGCCAGGAGACGGCCCACGTCGCGGCGGCCCGCCCGTTCGTCGCCCCGCCCGCCGAGCTCTACCTCGGCACCGGCGACGGGCTCTCCCCGTTCTCCGCCGAGGGCTGGTGGCGCACCGCCGCGACCGTGACCGGGGTGCTGCTCGTGACCGCCCTCGTCACCGTCGTCGCCGGGCGGCGACTGGTCCGGCCGATCCTCGCGCTGACCGGCGCCGCGCAACGCATGGAGGCCGGCGACCACAGCGCCCGCGTCCGCGTCCGCGCCAGGCGCGGCGGCGACGAGGTGGCGCGCCTGGCCGCCGCGTTCAACGCCATGGCCGCCTCGATCGAGTCGGGCGCGCGGCAGCGCAAGGCCCTCGTCAGCGACGTCGCGCACGAGCTGCGCACCCCGCTGGCCAACGTCCGCAGCCATCTGGAGGCCGCCGAGGACGGCGTGGTGCCGCTCGACGCGGCCCTGGTCAGCTCGCTGCTGGAGGAGGCGGGGCTGCTGGAACGGCTCGTCCGCGACCTCCAGGACCTGGCGCTCGCCGACGCCGGGATGCTGCGCGTCCACCCGGAGGAGCGGGACGCGGCGGACCTGGCCGCGCAGGCGGTCGCCGCCCACCGCGCCCGCGCCGAGGCGGCGGGCGTGACGGTGCGGGTGCGGGTCGAACCACCGGCCGACGGGGCGGGGCCCGTCCCGGTCCTCGCCGACCCGGCGCGGCTCCGGCAGGCGTTGGGGAACCTCGTCTCCAACGCCGTCACCCACACGCCGGCCGGCGGCACCGTCGAGGTGGCGGTGGCCCGGGCCGGGGACGGCGGGGGCACGGGGGAGGAGTCGGTGGTGGTGACGGTGTCCGACACCGGGAGCGGCATCGCGCCGGAGCACCTGCCGCGCGTCTTCGACCGCTTCTACCGCGCCGACCCCTCCCGCAGCCGCAGCACGGGCGGCAGCGGACTCGGTCTGGCCATCACGAAACACCTGGTGGAGGCGCACGACGGCACGGTGACGGCGGCGAACGGGCCGGGCGGGGGAGCGGTCTTCACGATCCGCCTCCCGGCCCCCGTCCACCGCCCCTCCGACACCGACGCCGACGCCGACACCGCCACCGACGCCGACGCCGACGCCGACACCGCCACCGACGCCGACACCGCCACCGACGCCAACGCGGACACCGACGCGGGCACCGAGGCCGGCGCGGACGCCGGTGCGGACCGGGTCCGGACCCCGGGAGACTGCTAGGCCAGAAGTTCCTCGATCTCGTCGAGGATCAGGTTGGCGGCCGTGTAGCCGATGCCGAGGAACCACAGGTCGTCGTCGACGCGGTGGACCCGGTCGTCGCGGACGGCGCCGAGGGTGTCCCACAGCGGCCCGCCGACGGCCGCGTCCTCACCGGAGCCGTCCGTGGAGCCGTAGGAGGAGTAGAAGATGACGTCGCCGTCGGCCTTGTCGACCTGCTCGGGGCTGATCTCGACGGCGAAGCCGTCCTCCGCCTCCTCCAGGATCGCGGGGCGGCCCACGCCCAGGTCCGTCAGCACGGTGCCGATGAAGCTCTGGGGACCGTAGAGGCGGGCGTCGGCGCCGTCGATGAAGCGCAGCACGCTCACCTCCTGCTCTGCCACCGCCTCCGCGCCGCCCAGGGACTCGACGACCTCCGCCACGTGGGCGTCGTAGTCGGCGACGATCTGCTGGGCCTCGTCGGCGCGGTCGAGGGCGTCGGCGAAGAGCAGGAAGTTCTCCTTCCACGTGTCGCCGGTGTCCTCGGCGAAGACGGTCGGCGCGATCTCCGAGAGCTCGTCGTAGCGGTCGGCGTCGCGGATGTTGCTGCCGATGATCACGTCCGGGTCGAGCTCGTGGATCAGCTCAAGGTTCGGCTGGGTGATGGCTCCGACGTCGGTGATGCCCTCCTGCTCCTCGGCCGGGAAGTAGCCGAGGAAGTCGTTCTCCTCGACGGCGTGGACGGCGCCGACCGGGGTGATGCCGAGGGTCAGCGCGGTGTCCAGCTCGCCGGTGTCGAGGACGACCACCCGCTGTGGGTCGCGCGGCACCTCCACGGGGCCGTTGGCGGTCTCGACGGTGTGCGTCTCGGCGTTGCCGCCGTCGGACCCGCCCTCCGCGCCGCCCTCCGCGCCGTCGTCCTCGCTGCCGCAGGCGCTGAGGGTGAGCGCGAGGGCGAGCGGGACGGCGAGCGACGCGGCGAGCGTCAGGGGGCGTCGGGCGCGACGGCCGGGCCGGGGGGAGCGGGCGGAGCGGTTCATGTGAGAGGTGCCTTCCTGAACGTGCCGGCGGTGCTGGCGCTGCCGGTGGAGCCGGTGGAGCCGGTGGAGCTCGTGGTATCGGCGGAGCTCGTGGTGTCGGATGCGTCGGATGTCTCGGCCGTGCCCGCGACGCCCCCGCCGCCGGCGCCGCCGGGCGTCGCGGTGGGGACGGGCCCGCTGGGGACGACGAGGGGCGAGCCGGTGACCGGGTCGGGGACGACGACGGCCTCCAGCCCGAAGACCTCCTCCACCAGCCGCGCCGTGACCACCTCACCCGGCGGCCCCTGCGCGACGATCGCGCCGTCCCGCATCGCGACCAGGTGGTCGGCGTAGCGGGCGGCCTGGTTGAGGTCGTGGAGCACCAGGACGACGGTGCGCGCCGCGCCGCCCTCCTGGTCCGTCGCCGACGCCGGGTCGGTGACGAGCCGCCGCACCAGGTTGAGGACCTCCACCTGGTGGGCGATGTCGAGGAACGTCGTCGGCTCGTCGAGCAGCAGCACGTCCGTCTCCTGCGCCAGCGCCATCGCCAGCCACACACGCTGCCGCTGCCCGCCCGACAGCTCGTCGACGGGCCGGTCGGCCAGCGCCGCGACGTCCGTGCGCGCCATCGCGTCCGTGACCGCCCGCTCGTCGCGCGTCGACCACTGCTGCCACCACCGCTGGTGCGGCTGCCGCCCCCGCGCGACCAGGTCGGCGACGGTGATCGCCTCCGGCGCGGTCGGCGACTGCGGCAGCAGGCCGAGCGTCCGCGCGATCTGTCGTGTCGGCAGCCGGGCCAGCTCCTGCCCGTCGAGCAGGACCGTGCCGTGCCGGGGCCGAAGCAGCCGGCCCAGGGCGCGCAGGGTGGTGGACTTGCCACAGGCGTTGGGGCCGACGATGACGGTGACCCGCCCGTCGGGGATGTCGAGGTCGAGCCCCTCGACGACGGGCGCGACCCGCGCCCGCCCGCGACCCCGGCCGTCGGGGCCACGCCCCTGCCCGCCGCGCCGCTGCCCGCCGTGGCCCTGGTCGTAGGCGAGCGTCAGCTCCCGCGCCCGCAGCCGGGGGGCGGCGGGGGCCGCCGCCTCCTCGCCGTGACCGCTCCTGCTCCTGTCCCTGCTCATGCTCACGAACGGCCTCCGGTGCGGTTGCTGGCGCGGTTGTTGACGATGAGCCAGAGCAGGTACGGCGCCCCCACGACCGCCGTGACGACGCCCACGGGCAGCTCGGTGGGGGACAGCAGCATCCGCGCCACCACATCCGCCGCGACCGTGATGACGGCGCCGACGAGCGCCGAGCACAGCAGCGGGATCTGCGCGGTGCGCGTCAGGCGGCGCGCGATCTGCGGGGCCAGCAGCGCCACGAAGTCCACGGGGCCGCCCGCGCCCGTCGCGAGCGCCGCCAGCAGCACGCCGAGGGTCGCCAGGCCCAGGCGGGTGCGGTTCAGCCGCACGCCGAGCGCGGTGGCGGTGTCGTCGTCCAGCACCACCTCGCGCTGCGCGCGGGCCGCCCACGCCACGGCCGGCAGCAGGAGCAGCAGCGCCCAGGCCAGCGGCGCCGCGTGGTCGTAGCCCCGGCCGTTGAACGAGCCGGTCATCCACACCAGGGCCTGCTGCGCCACCACGTGGTCCCCCTCGGTGAGGAAGAGCTGCGTGACGGAGCGCAGCGCGATGGCGAAGCCGATGCCGACGAGCACGAAGCGGGCGGCGTGCAGGCCGCCGCGCCAGGCGAAGAGGTAGACGAGGGCGGCGGCGGCCAGGCCGCCGGCGACCGACAGGTACGGCAGGGCGGCGGCCGAGACGAGGCCGTAGGTCAGGGCGGCGACGGTCGCGGCGGCGGCGCCGTGGGTGACGCCGATGACGTCGGGGCTGGCGAGCGGGTTGCGGGCGACGGTCTGGATCAGCGCCCCGGCGACGCCGAGCGCGGCGCCGACCAGCAGCCCCACGGTCAGGCGCGGCAGCCGCAGCGTGCCGACGACGAAGTCCGCGTCCGAGTCGAGGCCCAGGACCGCCCGCACCGCCTCGGCGGGCGCGACGGTCGACTCGCCGAGGCAGAGGCTGGCCAGGCAGGCGCCGGCCAGCAGGGCGAGCAGCACGCCGACGACGGCCACGGACCTGCGGTGCAGCAGGAACGAGACGCTCGGGCGGGCGGGGCGGCGCAGCGGAACGTAGCCGGTGGGCCGCGCCGGAGCCCCGTGCGGGGTGGCGAGCCCGGCGGGGTGCCCGGCTGGGTGCCCGGCGCGCTGCCCAGCGTGGTGCTCGACGTTGCGCGTCATGCCGTCACCGCCCTGCGGCGGACGAGCGCGACGAGGAACGGCACACCGATCAGCGCCGTCATCACCCCCGCCGGGACCTCCGAGGGTGGGAAGAGGAGACGGCCCACGGTGTCGGAGACGAGCAACACCACCGGCCCGAGCAGCGCGGCCATCGGCAGCAGCCACCGGTGGTCGCCACCCACCAGCGCCCTCGCCAGGTGCGGCACGGCCAGGCCGACGAACGCGATCGGCCCCGCCGCCGCCACCCCGGCGCCCGTCAGCACCGCCGCGCCGAGCCCGCCGGTGATCCGCACGGCCGCCACGTTCTGGCCGAGGCCCCTGGCCACGTCCTCGCCGAGCGCCAGGGCGTCGAGCCCGCGCGCCACGCCGATCACCAGCAGGGTCCCCACCAGCAGGAACGGCCACACCCGTGCGGCGATCTCCGCGTCGCGCCCCGAGAGGGAGCCGATCTGCCAGAACCGGAACTCGTCGAGCGTCGCGGCCTGGGTGGTGAGGACGGCGAGGGTGACGGCCGCCAGCAGCGCGTTGATCGCCGCGCCCGCGAGGGCGAGCTTCACCGGCGTCGCGCCGCCGCGCCCGCGTGCCGCGATCCCGTAGACCACGACGCCCGCGAGCGCCGCGCCCGCGAAGGCGAACCACACGTATCCGGCCAGCGTGTGCACGCCCGCGTAGGCGATAGCGAGGACGACGGCGACGGAGGCGCCCTGGCTGATGCCGAGGATGCCGGGCTCGGCGATCGGGTTCCGCGTCAGGCCCTGGAGGACGACGCCGGCCATGCCGAGGGCGGCGCCGACCATCAGCCCGACGAGGGTGCGGGGCAGCCGCAGCTCGCGCACGACCCGGTCGGCGGGGTCCTCGCCGCCGTTGAGCAGGGCGTCCCACACCTCGCCCGTCGACAGCGAGCGGCTGCCGAACGCGAGGCTCAGCAGGACCGCGACGCACACCGCCAGCACGCCGGCCGTGAGCCAGGCGAGCCGCCGCCGGGCGCGTTCACGCGGCCGAGCCTCGCGCGCCGTGGCCTCGCGCCCCGTGGCCTCGCCCGCCACGACCGCGCCTGTCGCTGCCAGCGAAGGCTGGCGCGGTACCTCGGCTGGTGGCGGCATGCGTGCTCCAAGATCAGGCCAAACGGGCTCCCGGTTAGGTAAGGCGTGCCTAATATACGGGCAAGGGCGGGGCACAATGGTGCCCATGCCCGATGCGCCCGGAAGCCGGCTGACCGTTGGCTTCGACCTCGACATGACCCTCATCGACTCCCGTCCCGGCATCAGAGCGACCTACGAGGCCCTCGCCGCCGAGACGGGCGTCTTCATCGACGCCGAGCTGGCCGTCACCCGCCTCGGGCCGCCGCTGGAGGAGGAGCTGGCGCACTGGTTCCCGCCCGAGCGCATCCCCGAGGTCGGCGACCGGTACCGCGCGATGTACGTGGACACCGCCATCGCCGCCACGCCGGCCATGCCCGGGGCGCGGGAGTCCATCGCCGCCGTCCACGCCCACGGCGGCCGGGCCGTCGTCGTCACCGCCAAGCACCAGCCCAACGCCAAGCTGCACATCGAGCACCTGGGCATGGAGCCCGACGCGGTCGTCGGCTCCCTGTGGGCCGAGGCCAAGGCGGCGGCGCTGCGGGCGCACGAGGCGTCGATCTACGTCGGCGACCACGTGGGCGACGTGCGGGGCGCGGCGGCGGCCGAGGCGCTGTCGGTGACGGTGCCGACCGGTCCGTGTTCGGCGGAGGAACTGCGCGCGGCGGGCGCGTCGGTGGTGCTGCCGGACCTGACGGCGTTCCCCGACTGGCTCGCGAACCACCTCGCGGACGACGTCGCCTGAGCCGCCCCTACCGCTCCCCCGGCTCTGCTCCCGGCAGGGCGCCCGCCGGAGACAGGGTCGACGTCGCGTCCTGACCCGGCGTCGGGCACCCGACGGGGCCCGTCCGAACCTCGCCTCTGATCCCGCTTCTGATCTCGCCTCTGCCTTGCTTCGGACCGTGCCTCTGACCTCGCGTCGGACCGGCGCCGACCTCGACTCCGGCCCGAGGCTCTTCCCGGCCGGAAAGCGGCTGATTACGGCCGTTGGCCCCGCCCTTCGGCGTGATCACGGATGGATGGCCTCGCGGGTGAGCATACTTGCGATGGAGGCGGGACAGTGATCCTCCGAAACCGCCCGGCGCCATCTTGTCACCGGGCCCTGTGCGGTTAGCCTGGGAGAAGGCGGGTCGCGTGGCCCGCCCGATTGCTCACGGCGATCTCTTGGCGAAGACGCTGGCCGGTGGGTGGCCAGGACGAGTGCGAGGACGAGGACACGTGCCTACCGGCAAGGTCAAGTGGTTCAACAGCGAGAAGGGTTTCGGCTTCCTTTCCCGTGACGACGGCGGTGACGTCTTCGTGCACTCCTCCGCTCTGCCCAACGGCATCGAGGGGCTTCGTCCGGGCCAGCGAGTCGAGTTCGGCGTGGTCGCCGGGCACCGGGGCGACCAGGCCCTGTCGGTCACCCTGCTCGACCCCGTGCCGTCGGTCGCCGCGGCGCAGCGCCGCAAGCCGGACGAGCTCGCCTCGATCGTGCAGGACCTCACCACGCTGCTCGAGGGTATGACGCAGCAGCTGGAGCGCGGCCGGTATCCCGACCGCCAGTCCGGCCGCAAGATCGCGGGCATGCTTCGCGCGGTCGCCGACCAGTTGGACGTCTGAGGCCCGCCCGTGTGAGGGCTGTCCCGTCTGAGGGCTGCCCCGCGTGGTGCCTGATGTCTCACGGTGCCTGAACGTCTCACGGTGCCTGATGTCTCACGGTGCCTGACGTGCCGTCGCGAGCAGCGCGGCCTCGGGCACCGGAGGCACCAGGCCCTGCGCCGCCGCTCGTTCCAGCAGGTCACGGACGGCGGCGTACCCGTCGGTGCCGAGGTCGGCGGTGAAGTCGTTGACGTACAGGCCGATGTGGGCGCCGGCCACCTCCGGGTCCATCTCCTGCGCGTGCTCCCGCACGTAGGCGCGGCTGGCCGCCGGGTCGTCCCAGGCCATGCGCACGGAGGCGCGGATGGCGTCGGTGATCGCGGCGAGCCGCTCCTCGCCGAGGTCGCGGCGGGCGACGATGGCGCCCAGCGGGATGGGGTGGCCCGTCGTGGACTCCCAGAACTCGCCCATGTCCGCGAGCTGGTGGAGCCCGTAGTCCTGGTAGGTGAAGCGGGCCTCGTGGATCACCAGGCCGGCGTCGACCTTGCCGTCGCGGACCGCCGGCATGATCTCGTGGAACGGCATGACCAGCACCTCGCCGACGCCGCGGCCCGGCACGTTCGCCGCCGCCCAGAGGCGGAAGAGGAGGTAGGCGGTGGAGCGCTCGCTCGGGACGGCGACGGTGCGGCCGGCGAGCGTTTCGGGCGCGCGGTCCGCCTCGCGGGTGAGCAGCAGGGGGCCGCAGCCACGGCCGAGCGCGCCGCCGCACGGCAGCAGGGTGTAGGTGTCGAGGACCCACGGCAGGGCGGCGTAGGAGATCTTCAGGACGTCGCCCGCGCCGCGCTCCGCCTGGTCGTTGGTGACGTCGATGTCGGCGTGGGTGACCTCGACGGGTGGGGCGCCGGGCACGAGGCCGTGGGACCAGGCGTGGAAGACGAAGGTGTCGTTGGGGCAGGGGGAGTAGGTGACGCTCAGCGGCCGGTCAGCCATGGCAGCTCGCTCCTCGGGTCTCGTGGGTTTCGTCGGCGTCAGCGCCGGCGTGCGCGGCGGTCTGCCCGTCGGCCTGCTCGACGGCCCGGCGCAGCGCGGGGGTGGCGCGGGCGAACGCGTCGGTGAGGGCGGCCAGCGCGGCGGGGATGCGCCAGGCGGCGCGGTCCCGGGGGCCGACCGCGTTGGAGATCGCCCGCACCTCCAGCACGGGAACGCCGAGCCCCGCGGCGGCCTCGGCGACGCCGAAGCCCTCCATCGCCTCCGCCGCCGCCCCGGGGTGAAGCTCGGCCAGCTCGGCGCCGCGCTCGGCGGTGCCGGTGACGGTGGAGACGGTCAGCACGGGTCCGAGGACGGCGCCGGCCACCTCGGCGGCGGCGCGGGCCAGGGCGGGCGGCGGCTCGTGTGCCACCCGGCCGAACCCGAGCGCGGCGACGTCCGTGTACCCGTCGGCGGTCCGCACGCCGAGGTCGGCGGCGACGATCGACGAGGCCACGACGACGCTCCCGACCGCGGCCACCCCCGGGAAGCCGCCGCCGATGCCGGCGGAGACGACGAGGTCGTAGGGGCGCCGGACGCGGGCCGCGGTGGAGGCGGCCGTCGCGGTCGCGGCCGCCGCCGCGGCCGGGCCGACGCCGGCGGCGAGCACGTCGAGGGGGCCCGCGCGGTGCAGCTCCCACACGCTGCCCGGCAGCCGGACCGGCGACCGGACGGGCGACCGGACCGGCGAGGAGTGTCCCGTCGCGTCCCTCGCCGGTTCCGTCGCGCCCGCGCTCGCGAGGACCGCGTCGCGTTCGGCCGCGACGGCCGTCACCACCAGTACGTGCACGGGGCCGCCCCTCCCTCTTCCCTCGTCCGTCCTCGTCCTCGGTCGTACCTGTCCTGGCTACTGTTCCAGCTACTTTTCTAGCTCTCGCGCTCCGCCTCGAATCCTTCGGGTTCCAGGCGGGCGTCCCAGACGCCCTGGAGGGAGGAGTACAGCAGCAGCTCGAAGTCGGCCTGCGTCCGCGCCGAGAAGATCGCGCCGAGCTCGTACTCCTCGCTGACCTGCACCACGTTGATCGCGAGGGAGCCGGGGGCCGGGAGCTCGTTGGGGGACTGGTTCCGCTGCGCCACCGCGAACAGGTCGGTGGCGCGGAAGCTGCGGTAGGTGCCCGTGAACGGTTCGAGGCCGTAGGGCTGGCCGTTGACGAAGAGCAGCCAGCCGTCGTCGGCGATCTCCGGGTCGACGCCCACCCGGAACGTCTCGCCCGAGCGGACGGTGAACGAAGGGCCCCGCTCCGGCCTGTCGCTGACGCCCCCGCTGACCGTGCCCGCCAGGCACTGCCTGGCCCGCTCGTCGCTCAGTGCCCCGCCCTCCGTCCAGCAGTCCGCCGCCGCCTCGGGGGAGGAGGTGGCGGAGCCGAGCGTGAAGTGCGCGTTCGGGCTCGGCTTCTCACAGCCGGCGAGAGCGAACAGCCCCAGCGACGCGGCACCGGCCACCAGCGCCCGCCCGGCCGTGAGGGGGGTGAGGGTCATGGCCGCAGGCTACAAGCCGGACCGCGTCGCGGGCGGCGGGCGTGTGCCGTGTCACCAGGGGAGTCACGCTGCTGCCGCACCGACCCGGCCCCGGCCGCCTCACAACAGGCGGGGCCGGGACGCCCCCCGCCGGGCGGCCGACAGCAGGCTCCGCACCGTGGCCGCCGTCCCGACGAGGACCAGCCCGCACGCCACCGCCATGCCGACCGTCCCGTCCAGCGGGAGCGCGATGCCGATCGAGCCGCCGAGGACCCACGACATCTGGAGCGCCGTCTCCGAACGCGCGAAGGCCGAGGTGCGGACCACCTCGGGCACGTCGCGCTGGATCATCGCGTCCAGCGACAGCTTCCCGAGCGCCTGACACACCCCTGCCACGGCGCCGATCGCCGTCACCGTCACGACGCCGAAGGCGAGCGCCGCCGTGCCCGCCGTGGCCAGCGCCAGCAGCAGGCAGCTCAGCACGATCAGCTCCGGGGCCCGGTCGCGCAGCCAGTTGCCGAGGAAGTTGCCCGAGGCGTTGCCCAGGCCGGCGGCGAGGCCGGCCAGGCCCAACGACACCTCCGCCGTCAGCCCCGGCAGCGGGTCGTCGCGCAGCAGGAACGCCAGGAAGAAGAGGAGGAAGCCGGAGAGCGCGCGGAGCGAGCCGTTGGCGATGAGGGCCTTGAAGACCGGGGACTCGGTGCCGCGCAGCACCCGGCCGCCTCCGCCGCCCCCGCCTCCGCCGCGCGTCGCGGCCCGGGTCTCGGCGAGCTCCGCCAGGTGGACGGTGCGCTCGCCGCGGGCGAGGTCCACGGTGTGGGGCAGCCGGAAGGAGAGGAAGGAACCGAAGACGGTGATGGCGCAGGCCGCGTAGAGGGGCCAGCGCTCGCCCAGCGCGTTGAGCGCCAGGCCCAGCGGGGCGGCGGCGCCGGCCGAGATGAGGCCCGTGAGCGTTATCCGGGCGTTGGCCTTCACGAGGGAGATCTGCGAGGGCAGCAGCCGGGGCACCACGGCGGCGCGCACGATGTTGTACGCCTTCGAGCAGACCATCACGCCGAGCGCCGCCGGATACAGCTCCAGGCCGCCGCTGACGACGGCGCTGGCGATCACCAGCGCCAGCATGCCGCGGGCGAGCAGGGCGCCGGCCATCGCGGCGCGCCGCCCGTGCGGCACGCGGTCGAGCAACGGGCCGATCACGGGCGCCAGCAGGATGAACGGCGCCATCGTGATGCCCAGGTAGAGGGCGACCCGGCCGCGGGCCTCGTCGGTGGGGACGGAGAAGAAGATGGTGGAGGCCAGGGCCATCGTGATGAGCATGTCGCCGGCCGAGTGGACCGCGTGCAGCTCGATGAGCCGGCCGAGGCCGGTCTCGCCGGCGCCGTGGGCGTGGGTGGCGCGACGGATGCGTCGGCCGACGGCGAGCGGCGCGGCGTGCAGCACGCGACCGGTCGCGGCGACGGCACGAACGGCCGGGGAGGCGTCTCCCTGGCCCTTCGTGCCGGACGACGATCCGGACGAGCTGTCAGCTACCACGCCAGCCAGCGTAAGCAATACGCGGAGGGTTCTCCCCCCGTAGCGCCGTTGGTTCCCACGGACACACCACGGCGCGGTGACGCGGACGGTGACGCGGAGGCGGTGGCGCGGACGGGGCGCGCGGGGTACGGGCGGCGCGAGGAGGCGGGGTGCGGGTGGGGTGCCGGGCGGGGCACCGGGTGGGAGTCGTGTCCGACACGCACGAGGCAGGTGTCCGACGCGGAGGGCCGCGGTGGTGTGTCGGTGTCATGTCGAGGTCATGACGGTGGGATCACGCCACAACCGACTCGGGACCGACGCGGGACCGGCTCGGGATCGGGACCGGGAAGCGTGCGGGGATCACCGGTGGCGGCGAGGGGATCGCCGCCGTCTCGTCGGCCGGCCGCGTGCGGTAGCGTGGTCGGCTGGTGCGCCCCCTTCCGTACGTACAGCTTCGTGCCGGCACGCCCGCTCCGCGTTCGCGCTGCGCCCGCAGGTGACCGCGTCGTGTTCGTGTCACGTGCGTGGACCGCGCCCGTGCCGCGAACGGGCACGGCACGGCACGTCCGCACGGCACGCGTACGGCTCGACGTCGCAGCGGCCCTGGCAAGACCGGGCGGACACGCCCGGCCGGGCGGCCGCTCCGTCGGCTCGGTACAGCGGGGTCGCACCGGACAACGGCGTAGGAGAGTCGATACGTATGGGTCCGATGAGCAGTCCGTCGAGTGCCGACACGCACAACGACGCGACCGGTGGCGGGGCGACGGGTGGCGAGGAGTCCGGTGGCGGCGCGTCCGGCGGCGGCACCTCCGGTGGCGGCGCGTCTGGTGCGACGGCGGGCGGCGGAGCGTCCGGCCGCCCCCGCAGCCGCACGCCCGACCGGCTCTGCGCCGAGGCCGTGGAGCTGGCCAGGGAGGCGGCGGAGCAGGCGGCCAGGCCGCAGCCCCTCGGCCCGCACCTCGGTGTCGTCGCCGAAGGCGACCGGCTGGTCACGCACTTCTTCGCCAGCGAGGAGCCGGGCTACCCGGGCTGGCGCTGGGGCGTGACGGTCGCCCGCGCCTCCCGCGCCAAGCACGTCACCGTCGACGAGGTCGCGCTGACCCCCGGGCCCGACGCGCTGCTCGCCCCCGAGTGGGTGCCGTGGAGCGAGCGGCTGCGCCCGGGGGACCTGCGCCCGGGGGACCTGCTGCCGACCGAGCTCGACGACCCGAGGCTGGAGCCCGGCTACGTCGAGGCCGCCGGCGAGGCGGGCCCGGAGGTCCTGGCCGGGGCGGAGGCGGAGAGCCAGACGGGCGAGGCGGGTCCGGGACGGGGCACCGTCGCCGAGGTCGCTGTGGAGTTGGGACTCGGCCGGCGCCGGGTGTTGTCCTGGCACGGGCTGCACGACGCGGCCGACCGCTGGGCGGACCACTTCGGGGCCGACGCCCCCATGGCGCAGGCCGCGCCCGCCTCGTGTGTCAGCTGCGGGTTCCTGGTGCCGATGGCGGGCTCGCTGCGGCAGTCGTTCGGCGTGTGCGCCAACGAGTACTCGCCCGCCGACGGGCGGGTGGTGTCCCTGGCCTACGGCTGCGGGGCGCACTCGGAGGCGGCGGGCGCCCCCAAGCCCGAGCCGCCCGCGCCCCCCGTCATCGACCACCTGGGCGCCGACCCCCTCTGACCCGTCCGCCCGACCCGACGGCGTGACCCGTCTGCCCGACCCGACGGCGTGGCCGACGCCCTGAGCCGTCGGCCCAGGGCGCTCCGGTGCTCCGGTGCTCCGGTGCTCCGGTGCCGGGGCTCGGGAGGGCGCCTCGGCTCGGAAAGTATCGGAAAACCTCGGAAGACCTGCGGGTAACACCCTCTTTCCGCCGTTCCGTCCCCGCCCGGGGCGTGACGGGTGTGAGGGCTGGTGGGGCTGTGCCGGCCATCCTGAAACCTGGCCCTGGGGGAGGCGGTACTGTCGCACCCGTGAGCACCGACGAGCCCCTGGACGACGCCCTCGCCTCCACTCCCGAGGGAGACCAGAAGGCCGCCGCCGACCCGGCCGCCGACCCGGCCACCGCCGATCCGTTCGACACCGGGCGGCTGCGGCACGCCGTGCTGAGCGCCTGGCGCGCCTCGCCGGCCCGGTTCCGCGAGGACGCCAACGCCGAGGAGGACCTGGCGCGTGGCGGCTACCGCGACCGGCTCGTGATCGAGCTGGCGCAGAACGCCGCGGACGCCGCCGCCCGCGCGGGGCAGCCGGGACGGCTGCTGCTGTCGCTCGACGACGGCGTGCTGGTCGCCGCCAACACCGGGGCGGTGCTGGACGAGGCGGGTGTCGAGTCGCTGTCGACGCTGCGCGCCTCCGCCAAGCGCGACGACACGGGGCGTCCCGGCCCCGCCGGCGCGGGCGCCGAGGGCGCCGCCGCCCCGGCCGCCGTCGGCTCGGGTGAAGCGCCCCCGGGCGACGCGGTCCCTGCCGGCGCGACCTCCGCCGACGCGGCCCCGGACTCCCCGGCGGAAGCCGACGCGGGAACGGGCGGCGGCGCCGGAGCGGGTGCCGGCGCGGCGCTCGGCCCCGGCGTGGACGCCGGCAGCGTGGGCCGCTTCGGCATCGGCTTCGCCGCCGTGCTGGCCGTCAGCGACGAGCCGGCCGTCGTCAGCCGCTCGGGCGGGGTGCGCTGGTCGCTCGCCGAGGCCACCGAGCTGGCCCAGGCGGCCGGGGCGGAGAGCCCCAGGCTGAGGCCGGAGCTGGAGCGTCGCTCCGGCCAGCGCCACGCCGTCCCCCTGCTGCGTCTGCCGCTGCCGCACCGCGCGCCGCCCGTCGGCTCCCCCGGCGCGATCCCCGAGGGCTACGACACGGCCGTCGTCCTGCCGCTGCGCGACGCGGCGGCCGAGGACCTCGCGACACGGCTGCGCGACGCCGTCGACGACACGCCGCTGCTCACCCTGCCCGCCCTGACCGAGGTCACCGTCGTCACCCCCGGCGCCGGGGCGAGGACCCTGACGCGCCGCCAGTTCGGCCCGTACACGCAGATCACCGCCGAGCCGGGGCCCGCGGGCAGCGCGGTCCGCTCCACCAGGTGGCGCGTCTCGGCCGCCGCGGGCGACCTGGACCCGGCGCTGCTGGCCGACCGGCCGCTGGAGGAGCGCGACCGCCGTCACTGGTCGCTGACCTGGGCCGTTCCGGTGGACGCCGAGGGCGCCCCCGCGCCCCCGCACAGTCAGCCCGTCGTGCACGCCCCGACGCCGACGGACGACGCCCTGGGCCTGCCCGCGTTGCTCATCGCGTCGTTCCCGCTGGAGCCCACCCGCCGCCGCGTCGCGCCGGGGCCGCTCACCGACTTCCTGCTCGACCGCGCCGCCGACGCCTACGCGGCGCTGCTGGCGGACTGGCGGCCCGTCACGAGCGAGACGTTGAACCTCGTGCCGGGGCCGCTGGGGCGCGGCGAGCTCGACGGCGCCCTGCGGGAGCGGCTGCTCGACCGCCTGCCCACCACCGCGTTCCTGCCCTCCGCCGCGGCGGCGCTGCCCGCCGACGCCTCCGACGTTCCCGAGGTGCTGCGCCCGGCCGACGCCGAGCTGGTGGAACGGGCCGGCGCCGAGACCGTCGCCGTGCTCGCGGAGCTGTTCCCCGTGCTGCTTCCCGCCGGGCTCGAACGCCGCGCCGAGCTGCGGATGCTCGGGGTGACCCGGGTCTCGCTGGGCGAGATCATCGACCGGCTGGCCGGTGTCGAGCGCCCGCCGAGCTGGTGGTGGCGGCTGTACGACTCGCTCGCGGGCGTCGACCCCGACCTGCTGACCGGGCTGCCGGTGCCGCTGGCCGGTGGCTGGGGCGCGGGCGGCGCGCTCGGTGGCCTCGGCGGTTTCGGCGGTCTCGGCACGGGCGTCGCGGCAGGTGACGCGGCCGGGGAGGACGCGGCGGTGGAGAGCCCGCGCACCACGATCGGCCCCCGCCGTGTGCTGCTGCCCGTGGCCGGCGAGGACTCCGGCTCCGTCACCGTCACCGGCACTGGCAGTGGCGCCGGCGCCGGTCCCGTCACCGGCCCTGTCGGCGTCGACTACGCCACGTTGGGGCGCCTGGGCCTGAAGGTCGCCCACCCCGAGGCCGCGCACCCGCTGTTGGAGAAGCTCGGCGCCAGTCCCGCCACGCCCCGCGCCGTGCTCGACACCCCGCAGGTGCGTGCCGCGGTGGCCGCCTCCGCCGACATCGCCGACGCCGAGGTGTGGGACGAGGACGCCATGCCCGCCGCCGAGCTGGCCGAGACGGTGCTGGCGCTGGTGCGGGACGCCGGCCTCGGCCCCGGCGACGAGCCGTGGCTCGCGGCCCTCGCGCTGCCCGACGAGGACGGCGAGCTCACCCCGGCGGGCGAGCTGGTCTTCCCCGGCAGCCCGTTCCAGCGGGTCATCCGCGACGGAGAGCTGGCCGCGTGCGACCCCGAGCTCGCCGAACGGTGGGGCGAGCAGCCGCTGACCGCCGTCGGCGTGCAGGCGGACTTCGTCCTCATACGGGCCACGGACGTCGTCCTCGACCCGGACGAGCTGGAGCCCACCGAGGGCGCCGGCTTCGCCGAGCCCGACGACGTGACGCTGCTGGACGCCGTCGACGTGTGGTGCGAGGACCTGCTCGACGCCCTGCCCGACGCGCCGCTGCCGCCCGTCGCCACCGAGGTGCTGGCGGTGCGGGACCTGGAACTGGTCGACGACGAGCGGTGGCCCGAGGTGCTGGCCCTGCTCTCGCGCACCCCGTTCCGGCAGGCGCTGACCGTGCCCGTGCGGATCCGCATGCCCGACGGCGGCCTGGAGCTGGCGCGCCCGTACGCCGCCTGGTGGCTGCGGGGCGCCCCGGTGCTCGACGGGCGGCGGCCGGTCGGGCTGCGCGCGGCGGGCGTCGACCCGCTGCTGGCGGGGCTGTACGAGGACGCCGACGCCGCCGAGGCGGACGAGGAGGTGCTGCGCGCCCTGGGCGTGCGCACCACCGCCCGCGCGCTGCTGGCCGAGCCGGGCGGCGCGGCCGAGCTGCTGGCCCGCCTCGCCGACCCGGAACGCGACGTCACCCCCGCGCAGCTGCACGGGCTCTACGGGCTCCTCGCCCGCCTCGACCCCGAGGAGGTGACGCTGCCCGAGGCGCTGCGCGCCGTGGTGGACGGCGAGGCGCGGGTCGTTCCCGCCGACTCGGCGCTCGTGGCCGACGCCCCCGACCTGCTGCCGCTGGCCGCCGGGCGGCCCCTGCTGCCCGCGCCGCCGGAGCTCGCGCGGGACCTGGCGGCGGTGCTGGACGTCGGCCTGCTGTCGGCCGCGCTGCCGGCCCCGGCGCCGGAGGGCGGCGTGCGACGCGAGGTGCACGAGGCGGCGCGGGCCCTGCTGGGCGAGGGGGCGGCCGAGACGTACGTCGAGCACGAGGAGCTGCTCATCGACGGCACCGAGCTGGAGTGGCGGGTGGCGCCCGACGGGACGCTGCACGCGGCGACCGTGGAGGGGCTGGCCGCGGCCCTGGCCTGGGCGGCTGGGCAGTGGCCGCGCCGCTTCGAGCTGGCGGCGCTGCTGGAGGACCCGTCCCGCGCGGACGAGCTGGAGAACGCCCGCTGGTTCGACTAGGCCCGGGTCCGGTGACCGGGGCGGTCGCTCGCTCCGGAATCCGCTGGACGCCCGCCGTGGAGTCCACGATCATCGGCGCGGTGACAGACGAGACCGATCGCCGCGGACCGTTCCCCGCCAGCCCGAAGCGCGTGCGCTTCGTCGAGCTGTCCGGCGCGGTGATGTCCGCCCTGCTCGACGGAGGCCTGCCCGAGGCCAGCAGGAGGGCCGGGGTGGCCCTGACCGGGTACTTCGTGAGCGACGAGGCGCGGTGGCTGTGGAGGTTCCGGCTCGGTCAGATCGCCGCGGATCCCGGGAACGCCCGGTGGATGGCGCGGCAGGCGGTGGTCGGGGACGAGGGGCGCGTCGTCGGCCACGCGGGGTTCCACGGGCCTCCCGACGAGGCGGGGATGGTCGAGATCGGCTACTCGGTCGCTCCCGGGTTCCGTCGTCAGGGCTACGCGCGGGCCACGCTGGTCGAGCTGCTGCGCCGGGCCGCCGCCGAGCCCGAGGTCACGACCGTGCGGGCGACGATCAGTCCCGACAACGCGGCGTCCCTGGCCACGATCGCCGGCTTCGGCTTCGTGGAGGTCGGGGAGCAGTGGGACGAGGAGGACGGTCTCGAACTCGTCTTCGAGGTCCCCGTGGGCCGAGGCCCCCGCGCCTGAGGGCAGAGGAGCTCGGGGCAGCGCCGGCTCGGAGGCAGCGCCGGCTCGGGGCACACCGCCTCGCGGCGCCCGTCGGGGTCCGGGCGCGGGTCGGCCCGCGGCTGCGAGGGGCGGCGTCCCCGGGCCGGAAAGGGGCGGGAAAGGGAAGGAACCCGCCCCGCAGGAGCTGGGGCGGGTTCCTCTGACGGCCGGCGCGGAGGGCGCGGGTGTGGTCGCGCCGTGCGCGGCCGTCTCCCCTCGGGGACGCCGCGCGGCGCTAGGTGCTGATGGCACCCGCGCCGGCGGCGGCGCTCGCGACCCGCGAGAACTGCGCGGCATCGGCCGGGACGCCGGTGAGGACGTCCTCCGGGCGGATGGCCGCGAGGCGGTCAGTCGCGAGGATCCCCTGGTCCTCAAGGTTGACCAGGCCGCTGGTCAACACGTTGAGCACCGCGGTGTAGGCCTGCTTCGCCTGGTAGTTGCCGTCGAAGAGCAGCGGGGTGTCCTGGGCGCGCCAGGAGTACTTGTCGGTCACACCCCACACGGTGATCCCCACGCAGCGCTCGACGGCGAGGCAGGCCTGGGTGACGCCCTGGTACTGCTCGGCCTGGGAGGAGCCGGAGCCGGCGATGTCGAGCTCGGTGATCTCGACGTCGACGCCGAGGTCGGCGAAGCGCTGGAGCGTCTGGTGGAAGTTCTGGGGCACCGGGTTGCCGCTGTTGAAGTGGCCCTGGAAGCCGATGCAGTCGATCAGGCCCTGGGCCTTCAGGTCACGCACCAGGTTGTAGGCGGCGTCCTGCTTGGGCCCGGGGTTCTCCAGGTTGTAGTCGTTGTAGCAGAGCTTGGTGTCCGGGTCGGCCTGGCGGGCGATCCGGAACGCCTCGGCGATGAAACCGTCGCCCATGGCCTGCTGGAAGGGGGAGTTGCGGCGCGAGCCGTTCTCCTCGAAGGCCTCGTTGACGACGTCCCAGTAGGCGGCGTCGGGCCAGTGCTGGAGGACGGCGTTGATGTGGTTGGTCATCGCCTGGCGGGCGTTGCCGGAGTTGACCCAGCCCGGCAGCTGGGAGTGCCACACCAGGGTGTGACCGCGGTACTGCACGCCCATGTTGCGTGCCTGCTGCGCGATCCGGTCGCCCGGACCCCAGTTGAACTGGCCCTGGTTGGGCTCGACGGTGTCCCACTTCATGGAGTTCTCGGCCGTCAGGCTGTTGAACTCCCGCGTCATCGTGGAGGTGTACGCGGACTCGTTGAAGTAGTTCTCGTTCGCCGCCACACCGAAGAAACGGCCCTTGGCGGCGGCGGCGGAGCCGAGCGAGCTCTGGGCGCTCGCGGAGCCGGAGAGCGCGACGACGCCGGCGGTGGCCATGGCGCCGGCGAGGCCGAGCGCGAGCGCGGAGCGGAGAAGCGGCCGTTTTCTCGCGTGCTTCCGGTTGTGGGGGGACGTGGTGACCATTGCTCACCCTTCTGCCACGCGCCGGGACGCTGCCCATGCGGTCCGGCGCTGAACGGTCGGTCTGCCGCGGCTCCACGGCCCGCCAGCGCAGGGGGAAACAGGGGGGACACGCTGACGCGGCCATGGCAATCGACCACGATCTCCCAGGAGTATGGGTGCGTGCCCCTACCGCGTCAACGCCAACTTCCGGAATTTTTCCGTTCGCTCAGGGTTCCCATCTGACTTCTGAACTGCATGGATGTCGGTCCGAACGGTCGTGATCAGAAATCTTCCACCAACTCACCTCGAAACCTTCCGAGAACCTTTCGGTAGTCCGGATCCGCACGCAACCCCTCAGCTTCCTCGCTGGTCAAACTGGCGACCGTCCGCGCTGGCGGAGGGCGACGATCCACAGGAGGGGACTGACCATGGGGGCAGGCAGGCGGGGCGTCACGCGCCGGGGAACGGGCGGAGGACGGCCGGTGGCCGTCGCGGGTCTGGGGGTGGTCGCGCTCGCGGGCGCGGTGGTCGCCGCACCGCCGGTCGCGGCCCAGACCGCGACCCAGAGCGCGGCCCAGAGCGCGGCGACGGCGTACACCGACGACGGTGGACACGCCGTCTACTACACGGCCGGCGCCACCAGCAGCTACGTGAGCATCAGCGAAGGGGAGAACTACACGGACTTCGTCATCAACGACATCGTGCCGATCGAGGCGGGCGAGGGCTGCGTCCATCCCGACGCCGCCGACACCACGCGGGTGGTCTGCACGCTCACCGAGTTCGGCGACTACTGGACCAGAGTGATCGTGGACCTCGGCGACGGCAGCGACGAGCTGTTCCTGAGCGTGGGCGACGAGAACCACGTGAGCGGCGGGGACGGTCAGGACAACCTCAACGTCACGTACAACACCGTGGTGGACGGCGGCGCGGACGACGACTGGATCGCGGGCGGCTGGCTCAAGCTCGGCGGCCCCGGCGACGACACCCTGACCGGCTTCCACGACGACTTCATCGCCTACGGCGACGACGGCGACGACGCGATCTACGCGAACGCCGGCAGCCAGTCCCTCTACGGCGGGCGCGGCCACGACGTCATCGAGTCCGGCGACGGCCCCGACCTCGTCTACGGCAACAGCGGCGAGGACCTGATCCGCGGCGGCCGCGGGAGCGACGACCTCTTCGGCGGCCCCGACGACGACACCGTCTACGGCAACAGCGGCAACGACCTGCTGCGGGGCGGCGGGGGCGACGACGTCCTCTCCGGCGGCCCGGACGTCGACGACGTCATCCAGTAACGCGCCACGCGGCACCGTGCGTGCCGTGCGTGCCGTGCGTGCCGTGGCGTCCCGAGCGGGCAGCGTGGGCGGCATCCTCCGGGTGCCGCCCACGCGGCGTCAACGCCCGCGCGCGGCCGCCCTCGTCAGCGCCGCTCCTCCGCCCCCGCCCCGGCCCTGCCGCCGTCGTCGTCGCCGTCACCGTCGGACCCGTCGGACCCGTCCCGCGTGCGCGCGCGGTGGGCCCGTATCGCCGTCTCGCGCCGCCACACGTACCACAGCCCGAGCGACCCGCCGCCCACGCCGACCAGGCAGGTCCACAGCCACCACACCCGGTCGTGGTCACTCAGCCAGCCGTGGAACGGCAGCAGGCCGAGGAAGAGCGCCGCCCACACGAGGGTGCCCACCAGGATGGTGAGCACCACGTTCCCCTCCAGGGGCTCGGGGGCCTCACGCTTGCCGGTCGTCCACTGGCTCACGCGCACCGCGCACCCCCTCCTCTCGTCACGCAGGGCAGCTTACGCGGGGCCACCGACAGCCGGGCCGCCCCCACCGCCGCCCGCCGTTCGCGGCACGGACTGCCACATAAATTTCGTTAGCGAAGCTAATAAGATAGGCTGGTCGGCATGCCAAACGCGATGTTGGACCTGGACAGCGCGGAGGACGTCGCCGCGGTGAACACGCTGCGCATGGGCGTGCTGCGGCTCGCCCGCCGCCTGCGGCACCTGCGGGTCGACCGCACCCTCAGCCTCGCTGAGATGTCCGCCATCGGCACGCTGGTGCGCTGCGGCGCGATGACCCTGGGGGAGCTGGCGCGTCAGGAGCACGTCCAGCCGCCCTCGATGACCCGGATCATCGCGGTCCTGGAGAGCCGGGGCCTCGTCCGGCTCGAACCGCACCCCGAGGACCGGCGCCAGAAGCTCGTCACGGCCACCGACCAGGCCAAGGCCATCCTGCGGGCCAACCAGGACCAGCGGAACGCCTGGCTCACCCAGCTCGCCGCCCAGCTCGACGAGGACGAGTGGGCGCGGCTGCGCGACGCGGCCCCCGTCCTCCACAAACTCGCCCATCTCTAGCCACACCCGGTGCCGGGTGCCCGACGTCGAGCGCCCGGCACCCCACGCCCCCCACCCCGCCGACCCCCACGTTCCCCGCCCCCACGTCCCCCACAGCCCCCACTCCCACGACACACACGCACGTTCGGCACGACCGTACGACCCGTACGACCGCACGACCCGCAGGGCCGCAGACAGGGAAGGAGTGTCCCCTTGAGTTCGGGACACGGAGCAGACTCCGCACCCGCACCGACCGCCGACCCGACCGACCCCTCAGAGATCACCACCTTCAGCTCGCTGAAGGTCCGCAACTACCGGATCTTCTTCCTCGGCGCCGCCGTGTCCAACATCGGTACCTGGATGCAGCGCATAGCCCAGGGCTGGCTGGTCCACACCCTCACGGGATCCGCCGCCGCCGTCGGCGTGGCAGCCGCCCTCCAGTTCCTGCCGATGCTCTTCCTCGGCCTCTACGGCGGCGTCCTGGCCGACCGCTTCGACAAGCGCCGGCTCCTCATCGCCACCCAGGCGGCCCTCGGCCTGACCGGCCTCGCGCTGGCCGTCCTCACCTTCGCCGAGGTGGTCAACGAGTACCACGTCTACGGCCTGGCGCTGGTCCTCGGCTTCGTGACCGTGGTCGACTCCCCGGCCCGCCAGACCTTCGTCTCCGACCTCGTCGGCCCGCGCCTGCTGCGCAACGCGATCTCCCTGAACTCGGCCAACTTCCAGTCCGCCCGCCTCATCGGCCCCGCCATCGCGGGCGTCGTCATCACGACGGTCGGCAGCGGCTGGGCGTTCCTCTACAACGGCGTCTCCTTCGTCGCGCCCATCATCGGCCTGCTGATGATGCGCGCCGGGGAACTGACCCCGGCCGAGCGCTCGCCGCGCGCCAAGGGCATGCTGCGCGAGGGCCTGAGCTACGTGCGCCGCCGCCCCGACCTGCTGTGGCCCATCGTGCTCGTGGGCTGCGTCGGCGCGTTCGCGTTCAACTTCCCGGTCTTCCTGATCGCCTTCACCGACGGCGTCTTCCACGCCGACGCCGACACCTACGGTCTGCTGAACTCCCTCATGGCGGTCGGCGCCGTCTGTGGCGCCCTGCTCTCCGCACGTCGCGGCCAGCGCCGGATCCGTTTCACGGTCGGTGCGTCGGCGCTGCTCGGCGTGCTGATGGCGGTGACCGCGCTGGCGCCGAACTTCCTGACGTTCGCGCTGCTGATGCTGCCGCTCGGCCTGGTCAGCATGACCTTCGTCGTGACGGCGAACACCGGGCTCCAGGTCGCGAGCGACCCCGCCATGCGGGGCCGCGTCATCAGCCTCTACATGATGGTCTTCATGGGCGGAACGCCCCTCGGCAGCCCCGTGCTCGGCTGGATCGCCGACGCCTTCGGCGCCCGTGCGGCGCTGCTGACGGCCGGCGCGGTCTGCCTGGTGGCCTCGCTCGTCGTGGCCCTCGTCCTGGCGCGGGTCGCCGGCCTGCGCGTGAGGATCAGCCTGCGCGCGGGACACCGGGGCGTGTCGCTGGTGCCGCGCACGGCCCTCGACCCGGAGGAGGCGACGGCCACGGCCTGACGGGAGAGGAGCGGGGAGCCCGACCGGGAAGCAGCGGCCGGGAAGCAACGGCTGGTAAGCCACGGCCGGGAAGCAACGGCCGCCCGGACCGGGCCTGTGGGAACCTGAGCCGTGCGATTCTTCACCGCCATACTCCCGCCCCCCGCGGTGGCCGACGAGGTCGCCGCCGTCGTCCGTGACCGGCTGACCCCCCTGCCGGGCGCCGACCGGCTCCGTTGGACGGCGCGCGACGGCTGGCACGTCACGCTCGCGTACTACGGCGAGGTGCCGCGGGAGCGGCTCGCCGAGGTGCGCGAGCGCCTGGCCGCCGTGGCGCGCGCGGCGGGGCCGTTCGCGCTGCGGCTGGCGGGCGGCGAGTCACTCGGGGAGCACGCCCTCGGCACCGGCGTCGCCGGCGACCGCGCGGCCCTGACGGCGCTCGCCGCGGCGACGGCCGACGCCTACGCGCACACCGACCGCCGCTATCCCACCTATCGCCCCCACCTCACGCTCGCCCTCGCCCCCCGCGCCACGGCGGACGGCGACGAGCGCGTTGCCCTCGCGCCGTACGTGGCCGCGCTCCGCGCGCTCGCCGGCTCGCCGTGGGACGTCGCCGAGCTGGCGCTGATGCGCACGGCGGACGAGCCGGGCGTCGCGTCGGGCGTCGCGTCGGGCGACGCCGCCGACGCCGCCCCGTCCGCCCGCCGTTACACCACGGCGGCGTCCTGGCCCCTGACGGGCTAGACGTTGCAGACGGGGCACTTCTCCTGGATCGTCGCTCCGTCCTTGTGCACGGTGACCCATCCCGAGCCGCCGCACACGCCGCAGTTGGAGTCGACGCGTGTCTCCGCCAGGCCCCGCACGTCGCGCGGGGCGTTGATCGCTTCCATCGTCCGCTCTCTCCCTTTCCCTGGTGCCGTGGACCGGCATCGAAGTGACTGACGTGCAGCGGTGCGCGTTGCCGTCGCGCCGTCCTTTCCGTGGCGGCGCTCAGGTGTCGCCGGCGGTGGCCGGCTCCGAGGCGGGGGAGTCCGGCTCGTCCAGCCACAGGTACTGACGCTCGGGCGTGACCCTGAACTCCAGCCGCTCCAGTCCGGGCCGCCCGCGCGCCAGCCATCGCGCCAGCACCGCCTCGGCCTCGTCCCACAGGTCGCGCGGCCCGGTCTGCGTCACCCGCCCGTCCTCCACCGTGGCGCGCGAGGCGCCGGAGAAGAGCAGCCCCCGGCCCTCCGCGAGGAAGGGAACGGCGCCGAGGGCGTCGAAGAGCAGGACCCCGAGCCCGGGGTCGGGGGCGAGCAGCGGCGCGGGATCCGTCGCGAGGTCCCGGAGGCGCGCCGGGGTCTCGGCCAGCCGCCCGACCGGGGGACGCTGGGAGCGCAGCAGCATGAAGGAGCACTGCTCGTGGAAGGAGCCGTCGGCCGTGCCGTCGCCCGCGACGGTCAGCCGCAGCAGCCGCATGGTGCGCGCGTGCGGGAGGACGATGACGCCCCCGGGCCTGGTCTGCTCCACCCAGGCGTGCGGGATGTCACGCACGCCACAGGTGACGTGCACCCGGTCGAACGGCGCGGCGCCCGGGACGCCGGCCGCGCCGTCGGCCACCACCAGGTGGGGCGCCAGTCCCAGGGACGCGAGGTTGGTCCGCGCCGTCCGCGAGAGCGTGGCGTCGATCTCGACGCTGGTCACCAGGTCCGCCTCGCCCGTGAGGTGGCACAGCAGCCCGGCGGTCCAGCCCGTTCCGGTGCCCACGTCCAGCACGCGGTCCCCGGGCCGGGCCGCGAGGCGGCGCAGGAACGCCAGCACGAGGAGGGGGCTGGAGGCGGAGGAGGTGGGCGCGAAGGTGCGGGCGGCGTTCTCGGCGGTGAGGGGCGTGGCGCCGTCGTCGAGCTGGGTGTAGATCGCGGTGTCGGAGTACACGGCCTGCCACCAGCCGTGCGGGTCGGCCCGCCGGTCGATCCACTGGCCGCTGGCGGAGCCGGACGTCGACGCCCACGCCTCCTCCGGCACGAAGGCGTGGCGTGGCACGTGGAACAGTGCCTCGGCGAGCGCGGCGGGTTCTTCCGGCGCCGGCCTCTCCTGCGCGGTTTTCCCCCGTCCTGCCGTCTCCCGTCCTGCCGTCTCCCGTCCTGGCGTGTCCCGTCCTGGCGTGTCCTGTCCTGGCGTCTCCTGTGCTGGTGTCTCCTGTGCTGGCATCGGACTCCGTTCCCCGGTGAGGCGAGCGGCTGGCACGAGCACCCGGCATATGCACCATTCCTCGCATCTCGCTTCCCTCCATACCTGCCCGGTCTGGCCTCGCTGTCACGCCTCCGTGCCCCCGACCCGTCCCGCACGCTCCCGGCCGCCCTGGTACTACCGTGGGGAGGGTGAACACGAAGACCAGAACGCGGATCGTCAGCGCGGCCCTCGTCCTGCTGCTGGCCGTGGTGGCCATCTCAGCGGTGTTCGGCTGAGGCGGCCATCCGCTCCGGGCCCACCGAAATCCTTTCGCACACCCGGGACGCCCTCGGCGCGACGCCCGTCCGCGCGCGGGGGCGCGCGGAGCCCGGCGCCGACGCGCCGGCCCACGTGGGGCGGGCCGGCCGGCGCCGCCTCCTCGGCGTCCCCCGCCGGCTTCGCCGTCACCCCAGGGGACCAGTGCCCGACGTTCTCCGCGCACCCGAACGAGGGGACTCGGCACCCGCGACGAGCGGAGGGCCGGACCGCCCGACGGACGGCGGACGCGCTGGCGGCACGCCCTACGCCGCTCGTCGCCGCAGCCGGAGGCGGTGACCCCACGCGGCGACCGGGTGCGCCGACAGGGAGTAGAAGGCCGTCTCGTCCCGGGTGGCGAGGACGAAGCACTCGCCGTTCAGCAGCATGCGCACGGTCTCCTGGCGCTGGTCCTCGTCCGTGCACCACTCCCGCAGGGTCCGTCCCGGGTCGGGCCAGTCATCGGGAAGCGCCGCCGGCAGCCGACGCAGCGCGCCGGCCGCGTCGCCGCACGCCCACCCCTGTCCCGGCCGTGGGTCCAGCCGGTCGGCGAGGCGCGCCGCCTGGCCGACGAGCCACCGCACGGCCGCCTGGGGCGTCTCGGCCCGGTAGCCGCCGAGGTGGATCTCCCGACCGTCGTCGTTCTCGGAGGTCCCCGGGCCCCACGCGACGACCTCACACCAGTACACCCGGCCCGTCCGCCGCCCCGCACCGACGGCACGAGCCGGCTGGGCCGGCTGGGCCGGGTGGACCGAAGGGGCCGGGCGAGCCGGCTGGCGGCGTCGCCTCCCGCGCAGCGGGGCGAGGAGGCGGCGGACGGTGCGAACCGTCGCCCCCAGGGCCCGGGGGACCATCACCGACCGCTCTTGCTCAGCCGGTTCGTCTCGCTGGCCGCGTTGGCCTCGCGGACCAACCGGCGCAGCCTTCGCAGTGTGTCGCTCTCGTCGTGTGTCCTGCCCTGCCGCGGCGTCGTCTCCTGCGAGCCCGCGGCGGGCTGTCCGGCTTTCGCGGTCATCGTTCCCACTCCGTGTGACGGGGGAATGCCTGTGCTGGCGACGTTGGCCACGTGTGATGGCGCATCAACAGTGCTCCCATCGACGGGGGCGCGTACCGGGGAGTTAGACAGGGAACGAGTGCGCCACCAGCGAGGACCTAAACCCGCTCCGGCGGCCCAGGCTCTTTGGGTGGCTTGCCTTGAGCGTGCTCGAAGGCGTTTGCTTCTGCCATGAAATACACACAGCTGGGTCGCACGGGACTCAAGGTCAGCCGCATCGTCCTGGGCACCATGAACTTCGGCCCGCAGACCGACGAGGCGGACAGTCACGCGATCATGGACGCCGCCCTCGACGCGGGTGTGAACTTCTTCGACACGGCCAACGTCTACGGCTGGGGCGAGAACAAGGGCCGGACCGAGTCGATCATCGGCAACTGGTTCGCCAAGGGCGGCGACCGCCGCGACAGGACCGTGCTCGCCACCAAGGTGTACGGGAACATGGCCGGGGACGGTCCCGCCTGGCCCAACCACGACAGGCTCTCCGCCCTGAACATCCGCCGGGCGGTCGAGGCCAGCCTCAAGCGCCTCCAGACCGACTACATCGACCTCTACCAGTTCCACCACATCGACCGCGCGACGCCGTTCGACGAGATCTGGCAGGCGATCGACGTCCTCATCCAGCAGGGCAAGATCCTCTACGCGGGTTCCTCCAACTTCCCCGGCTACAAGATCGCCCAGGCCAACGAGGCCGCCGCCCGGCGCGGCATGGTCGGCCTGGTCAGCGAGCAGTGCCTGTACAACCTCGCCGAGCGGCGAGTGGAGATGGAGGTGCTGCCGGCCGCGCGGGAGTACGGCGTGGGCGTCATCCCCTGGTCCCCGCTCCACGGCGGCCTGCTCGGCGGCGTGATCAGGAAGCAGACCGAGGGCGGGCGCCGCGCGAGCGGCCGTTCCGCCGAGGCGCTGGAGAACACGGCGGTGCGCGCGCAGGTCCAGGCGTACGAGGACCTGCTCGCCAAGCACGGCCTTGAGCCGGGCGAGGTGGCCCTCGCCTGGCTGCTGACCCGCCCCGGCGTCACGGGCCCGATCGTCGGCCCGCGCACCGCCGAGCAGTTGACGAGCGCGCTGCGCGCGGTGGAACTGGACCTCGGCGACGAGGTGCTGACCGCGCTGGAGGAGATCTTCCCCGGCACGGGCCCGTCGCCGGAGGCCTTCGCCTGGTGACCCGGGCGTGGTGAACCCGGCGGTGACCCGGGACCGGGACGACACGACAACGGGCGGCCGTCACACACGTGACGGCCGCCCGTTGTCGCGTTGAGAACGGTGTGCGGGCTGCTGCGCCTAGCTGTTGGCGCGGCCCTTGACGGCGACCAGGACGCCGGCGACGAGGGCGACCAGGGCGCCGATGATCACCATGTACAGGCCGATGCCGCCGGAGAGCTCTCCCTGCTCCGAGAACACGTCCACCATCGCGTCGATCTCGGCGGAGGGCGTCCCGTCGGGGGCGTCGGCCTCAACGGCGGCCCTGATGATGCGCTCCGAGTTCAGGGCGTTGAGAACGCCGAAGATGAGCGTGACCAGGCTCGGCACGACCGAGATGGCGGCGAGCGTGGCGTTCTTGCGGACCATGCCGAAGGCGAGGAGTGCGATGGCGACGATGGAGCTGATCAGTGTGAACATGCCGTCGCCGTCCAAGCCCATGGCTTCGCCGGTCTCAGTCTCGCCCATCACCGTCAGCTCGGCGGTGCCCCAGACGAGGAACGAACCGAGGAGGGCGAGGGCGGAGCCGGCGATCGCGGCGAACAGGAACTTGTTCAGGTCGTTGCCGGAGTTGCCGGGAACGCCGGGAGCGGTCGGTGCCCCCGAGAGGTTTGGGTCATGAGCGGTCATGGGCAGGAAGCTAGGTTCACCGGCAAGTAAGGGCAAGGCAGCCGCCTGAGACGTTACGAACTCCGGATATAAGCGATGCATAAGCTTGTCGGGAGGGCGTTGGCGGGGCTCCGCGACACCGCGTTCTGTCGTGGATGGCAGGCTTGTCCCATGTCGATCCGGAGACGGGCTCGGTGGGCCCTCCGCCTGGCGGCGTTGCCCCTGGCGCTGCTCGCCCCCCTCGCCGCCGCGCCCGCCGTCGTCGCCCAGGACGGTGCGCCGCCCGCCGCGTTCACCATCGCCGATCCGGCGATCACCGAGTCCAGTGGCCTCGTGGCCAGCGCCCTCCACCCCGGCGTGTACTGGACGCACAACGACAGCGCGCCCGACGGCCAGCCCGCCCCGTATCTCTACGCGGTCGACGGCGCGACCGGGGAGACGCTGGCGACCATCACCCTCGAAGGCCCCGGCGTCGCGGCCCGCGACCTGGAGGCGGTGTCCCTCGGGCCCGACGGCTCGCTCTACGTCGCCGACATCGGCGACAACTACGACGGCGGCTGGGAGGAGGTCTGGGTCTACCGCCTCCCCGAGCCGCCGCAGCTGGCCGACGCCACCATCACCCCCACGGTCCACGCCGTCCGGTACGAGGACGGGCCGCGCGACGCCGAGGCGTTGATGGTGCACCCCGAGACCGGCCGCGTGTACGTCGCCAGCAAGAAGCAGGACGGCGGCGCCGCGCTCTACGCCTCCCCGCCCGGCGGACTGAGCGAGGCCGGGCCGACGACCCTGACCCGCGTCGCCGACCTCGATCTGTGGGTGACGGACGGCGCGTTCTCGCCCGACGGCACGCGGCTCTTCCTGCGCGGATACTTCACCTCGCAGATGTACGCCTGGGAGGAGGAGGGCGGCGGGACGCCGGTGCCGATCGAGCGGGAGGTGCCGATCCCGTTCCAGGGGCAGGGCGAGTCGGTCACCTTCACCCCCGACGGCACGACGCTGATGCTCGGCTCCGAGGGTGAGGCGAGCGAGGTCGAACCGGTGGAGCTGGCGGGACAGTTGCTGCCCGAGAGTGCGCAGGGCGGCGAGGAGGACGAAGGGACCGAGGACGCCGGGGACGCCGGGGACGCCGATGAGAGGGACGGCGACAGCGACGGCGAAGGGGGAGCGGCCCAGGCGGAGGACGACGAGGGCGGCATCTCGGGTCGCACGGCTCTGATCCTCGTGGCGGGCGCCGTGTTCGTGCTGGCCGCGCGCGGCCGGCTGTTCGGGCGCGGGGCCGCGAAGGGCTGAGCGCCGGAGCCGGGACGACCGGGACGGGAAGGACCGGGACGGGGAGGAGCGGCGTGGCGAGCCCCCCGTGACCCGCCACGCCCACCGATCGGTCGGTCGGTCAGGTCAACGATCGCCCGCCGGCGCCCGGCAGTCCTTGGCTGAGAGTGGACAGTCCTTGACACCCAGTGGCGTACTCACGGTAGTCGCGCGGTGGCATGCCGTAGGCGCGACGGAACGCGCGGGAGAAGTCCGCCGCGTGCCGGAACCCCCAGCGCGCGGCGACGACGTGCACGGGCGTGTCCCGTTGCCGGGGGTCGGTGAGGTCGCGGCGGGCGTGCTCCAGCCGCTGCTCGCGGATCCATCCGGCGACGGTCTGCCCGCTCCGGCGAAAGATCCGGTGCAGGTAGCTGACGGAGATGTGGTGCGCGGCGGCGATCGTGCCGGGGGAGAGCGTCGGGTCGCCGAGGTGGGCGAGGACGAACCCCTGGACGCGCAGGCCCAGCGCCTGCTGGTGGGCCGGGTCGGGCAGGAGGTGCTCGGACTCCGCCTCGTGGGCGAGGAGCGTGGTCACCAGGTCGGCCACCACGCCGCCGACGCAGGGGACGTCGGCGGGCCCGAAGGCGGCCGGTTCGCGCAGGAGTCGGGTGAGCAGGTCGGTGAGCATGCCGCCGATGCCCGTGTCTCCCGGCAGCGGGCGGGTGAGCAGTGGCGCGAGTCTGGCGGCGTTGAGGCCGGGCAGGGACTTCGGGATGTTCAGCGCGAACGCGGCCTGCGCGGGGCGTCCGTGGCCGCCCTCCAGGGTCCACAGGGAGTGTGGGCGGGAGGAGTCGTAGAGGGTCCAGTGGCGCGCGTTGGCCGTGAACTGACGGCCGCACTGCTCGGACGCGGTGGGGCCGCCCGTGGCCAGCACCAGCTGGTACGTCTCGCTGTCGGACTGCCGGATCATCCGGGGGGTCCGCGAGATGTGCAGCGAGGGGATGCTGGTGTGGGCGACGGCCGTCGCGCCGAGCTGGGCCGTCCGCAGGACGAAGGGGAAGTCGGTGGAGTGGTCGGTGCGGATGCGGTGTTCGCACTGCAACTCTCGTACCAGCTCGCACCAGGCGTCGAAACGCTCCGGGGCGTCGTAGTCCTCGCCCCGGATCACCGTCGTGATCATGTCGTGCCCTCGGATGGGTGGGTGTGCGGTGTGTTGTGTCGCGTGGAGTGGCGTGGGGTGGAGTGGCGTGGGGTGGGGTGGTTGAACTGCTAACGACGGCGGGCGGCGAGGGTGCCGCGGGCATGGCGTGGCCGTGGGCAGGGCTCCACACCGGGTCACCGGCGGGGGAGGCGAACGCACGGGGCGGGGCGGCGAACGCGCGGGGCGGCGCGGGCGGCCAGGGACCCGCCTACGTCAGGTCGTCGTCCCACCACCAGGAGACCGTCGGCGACGGCGGTGGCCCCGTGCGGGGGTCGGCGGGGGCGTCGGCCCACTCGATCGGGGTGTCGTCGGCGCCGTAGTCCTCGGGCAGGAGCCCGGTGCTGAGGTATCGGGGCACGCGCTGCCCCCACTCGGCGTTGCCGCGGATGCCGTGGCACAGGCCCGACAGGTACGTGCGCAACTCGGGGCCCGCCGTCGGCAGGACGCGGGCGAGGAGCTGGCGGAAGCGGTTGAAGACGCGGTCCCTGATCGCGGTGGCCGCGGCGACCGCGTCGGCCGGAGCGAGGCCGTCGTGGCGCATCAGCACGGTGTAGATGTTCTGGTCGGAGTGGCCGCCGCGGGCCTCGCGCAGCAGGGAGTGCCGGTCGTTGTCGAGGCCCGCGACGGCGATGGCCAGCTCGGTGAGCGCGCGCACGACGGGCCGGTCGAACTCGCGGCCGGGGACCTCGCCCCCGGTGGCGAGCTCCAGCAGCCCGAACGTCGGCTCGCCGCCGCAGGTCAGCAGCCGCATCGCGAGGTACTCGTCGAGGTCCGGCATGTGTCCGCGGGCGCGGTTGCCGATCTGCCACGTCACGCCGGACAGCCAGGCGCGGTGGGCCACGGCGAAGCGCCGCGTCGTCGTGGGGGTGCCGATGGCGCGCAGCCGTCGGGCGACGTCCCGGAGCGGCGGGAGGAACGGATCGTCCGCCGCCGGGCCCGCGTCGGGGGGATCGGGGCGGTCGGGGAGGTCGGGGGCTTCGAGGGCGCGCTGCACGCGCACGGCGAGGCCGGCGAAGAGGTCGGGCCGGCTGGCGAGTTCGCCCCGGTCGCAGCGGGCGTCGTCGAAGACGAACGCCCAGTAGATCCAGAGAGAGGTGGCGAAGAGCCGCTCGTCGTCGGCGGTGGGCACGAAGCGGCCGAAGAACTCCGAGCTGTGGGAGGCGGCGGACCACGCGTGCTCGCGTTCGGTGGCGCACAGGCCGGACCGCGCCAGCCAGTCGGCGGCCCGCTGGTGGACCTCGCGCACGCGGGGGTGGACGGCCGAGGGGAGGGGGCAGTAGATGGGCGGCAGTTCCAGGTGTCGTTCCCGTTCGGGCCCGCGCTCGCTTTCCTGATCCGGTTCCACGTTCTGCACGTGGTAATTCTGACCGGGGGAGGAAAGGAAATTCTGTGGGATATCCGGTTCACTCGAAAGTTTTCGGTGGCGGAGGGTGAACGCTGGTCAGGTGGACGGTGGCGGTCCGCTGGACACATCATCGTGCCAGCGGGTCATCGTTCCAACCCGACTCATTCGGGTGAGACTTCTTTTCTCGTCTTGTCCATGCCAGCGACGTGGCATTCCATCGAATGACGGAAGGTACCTCAGGGAGACGGAGACGGAGATGACGACGACCGTATCCCCGCAGCAGGAACTCGAACGATGTCGCGCCCTGGTCCACCCCGCGCTCGTCGACGCCGTCGACCGGCTCCATCCCGACATCCGCCGCCTCGCCGCCTACTCCTTCGGCTGGTGCGCGGCCGACGGCACGCCCCGCCTCGACGTGAGCCCGGGGCCTTCCAACGGCGGCCGAACCGGCGCGGGCGGCGGCAAGGGGATGCGGCAGGCGTTCGCGATCCTCGCCGCCGAGGCCGTGGGCGGCGACGCCGAGGCGGCCGTGCCGGCGGCGGTCGCCGTCGAGCTGATCCACGCGTTCAGCCTGGCGCACGACGACATCATGGACCACGACGCGTGGCGCCGGCACCGGCCGTCCCTGTGGAAGGCGTTCGGCACCGGCAGGGCCGTGCTGGCGGGTGACGCGATGCTGGCGCTGGCCCTCGACGTCACGCGCGTCGCCACCGCCAGGCGCGGCGGGGCGGGGGGCGGACCGGGCGGGAGCCGGTGCGCGGGCGCGCTGGAGCTGCTGTGCGGCGCGCTCAACGGGCTGATGGAGGGCCAGGCGCAGGACACGCAGTTCGAGCGCCGGCCCTGGATCGGCCCCGGCGCGGTGCGGCCCGAGGAGTACCGCACCATGGCGACCAACAAGACCGGCGCGCTCTTCGGCTGCTCCGCCGCCCTCGGCACGCTGCTCGCGGGCGGCGACGCGCGCGTCGTGTCCGCCTTCGAGACGGCGGGGCGCCAGTTCGGCCTCGCGTTCCAGGCCGTCGACGACCTGCTCGGCATCTGGGGCGACCCGGAGGTGACGGGCAAGCCCGTCGGCAGTGACCTGCGGCGCGGCAAGAAGACGCTGCCCGTGCTCGCCGCCCTGGCGACGGGCGGCACGGTGGCCGAGCGCCTCGCCGCCGTGCTGGCGGAGACGGACGAGGCGGTCCCGGCGCACGGCCACGAGCAGCTGCCGGGGCAGGTGCAGACGCAGACGCAGACGCAGGTGCCGGGACCGGCGGCCCGGCGGCCACCAGCGGGACGAGCGGCGGAACGAGCGGCCGAGCGAGCAGCCGAGCGAGCGGCTGAACGAGCGGCGGAGCGGTCGGCGGAACGGTCGGCGCGGGGGACCGACGAGCGGGCCGCGGAGCGGGTGCGGACCGCCGTGCGCCTCATCGAACAGGCGGGCGGGCGCGGCCGGGTGCTCGCCGAGGGACGGCGGGCCGTCAGCCGCGCGCACGCGGCGCTGGCGGGCCTGCGGCTGCGGCCACGGTCGCGGCAGCAGTTCCTCGCCCTCTCCGACCTCGTCGTCAACCGCGCCCGCTGAAGGCGCCCGTCAGACCGCCCGCGGCTCCTCCACCGCCCCCTACGCGGCGGAGGAGCCCGTCCGCAGCGCCAGCTCGCCGCTGGAGAGGTCCCGCACCAGCCCGCGCAGCTGGCCCGCGACCGAGCCGACCCCCAGCAGCACCTCCATGACCGTCCTGGCGAGCTGCTCCCTCGACGCCGTCTCGAAGGCCAACGACCGCAGCACATCGAAGAGCTGGTCCTCGAAGACGCCGACGATCGACAGCTCCGGCGCCAGGCAGCGCACCGAGCCCTCGATGTTGCCGAAGGACTTGCCGAGGATCGAGATCGCCGGGTTGGTGCGGATGCCGCGCCGCGTCGAGCAGGTGAGGACCCGGGTCAACGTCACCCCGAAGTCGAGGTCCTCCAGCGAGGCGTCGGCGACCTTGGGCACCAGCATCGCCATGTCCGCCATGAACGCCGCCGGCTGCGCCCACGGCGTGGCGTGCCCGAGCTCGCACCACGCCTCCGCCACGCCGCGCCCGTCGTTCTGGGCGAGCGTCAGCAGGACCAGCATCAGCAGCATCCCGGTCCGCCGGTCGGTGCGGCCGACCATGCCCCAGTCGATGAGCGTGGCGGGCTCGCCGGGGGCGACGAAGACGTTCCCCGGGTGGGGGTCGGCGTGGAAGAAGCGGTCGATGAAGAAGCCGCGGTAGCAGAAGGCGAGGAGGTCGGCGCCGATCGCCTGCCGCTCGGCGGGGTCGAACGCGTCGCGGTCGGCGTTCCTGATGGAGGTGCCCGGCGCCAGGCTCTGGACGAGGATCCGGTCGGCGACCACGAGCGGCTCGGGGACGGCGAGGTGCTCGAAGCGTTCGACCAGGCCGCGGGCCCGCGTCATGTTGCGGGCCTCGATGGTGAAGTCGAGCTCCGGCCGCATCGAGTCGAAGATGACGTCGAGCATCGCCTCGACGTCCACGACCGCGTTGAAGCGTGGCGCGGCGCGCCCCACCAGCCGGGCGGCGCGGCGCATCAGCGCCATGTCCCGCAGCACCACCTCCCGCACGCCGGGGCGCTGGATCTTCACGACGACGGGCCGGCCGTCGCGGAGCGTGGCCCGGTGGACCTGGGCGAGGGAGGCGGCGCCGACGGGGGTGTCGGTGTCGACGTCGCGGAAGAGCCCCGTCCACGCGGGGCCGAACTCCGCGCGGAGCACGGGTTCGAGCCGGGCGAACGGCAGGACGGCGGCCTGGTCGTGCAGCTTCTCCAGCTCGGGGATGACGTGGTCGGGGACGATGTCGGGGCGGGTGGAGAGCATCTGGCCGACCTTCACGTAGAAGGGGCCGAGCCGTTCCAACGCGTGCCGCAGGTCCTGGGCCCGGCTGGGGGTCTCGCCTCCCTCGCGTCGTGAGGCGACCACGCGTCGCACCTCACCGGCCATGAGTTCACGCAGGACGCCTGCGACGACGCGGAGACGAGCGACGCTCAATCCGTGGCCGCCTCACGGGGGGTCGGAGTCAAGGGCTACTGGTTCACCGCTCGGAGGTCTCGCGCTCGCGCGCGGGCGCGGGCGCGGTCGCGGGCCCCGGCACGGGGGCGACCCGCTGGAGCAGGTGGATCAGGGCGTTCATCCGCCCGGCCAGCTCGTCCCACGGCCCGTCGTCCCAGCCGTGGTCCCTGCCGTGGTGCCCGTCGCCTGGGTGGTGGTGATGGTGCCGACGCGGGGGGCCGTCCCGATCGGAACGGTCCCAGCGGCCGTCCCTGTCCCACCGGTCGCGGTCCCACCGGTCGCGGTCCCACCGGTCCCTGTCCCAGCCGTCGCGGTCCCAGCGGTCCCTCTCGCCCCGCCCGTCCCGGTCCTGGCGGTCCCGTCGCCCCCGGTCGTGCCAGTCGTAGTCGAGGAGTTCGTCGAACGCCTCCTTCATGTCGTCGGCGACGTCACCGACGAGATCGCGCAACGTGTTCGTGATGCCCTTTCCCATGTCCCCTTTTCCTTTCGCCTCTTCCGCGCGGCCGTTCCTCATCCACGCTAAGGTGAGGCGTGCGAAACAGACAAGGCCCGCCGTAAAACACCGATTTCATGACGAAATTATTGGATGCCGAAGGCGGGACGGAAAAGGCGTTCAGCCGGCTTTCGGTCGGCCTTCAGTCGGCGTTCCTGCTGTCGAGAAAGGACGCCAGGCCGTCGAGTATGCGGGCGAGGCCGAATCGCATGGTCTCCTCGTTGCTCAGGCTGAACGCGTCCTCGTCGAGCGCGAAGACGTGCGGATAGCACCCGCTGGACATCGCGATCTCGATGATCGGCGTCTGCGCCCGCCAGAACTCCTCGTCGGAGATGCCGGTCTGCTCCGCCACCTGCCGCTGGAGGATGTGGGCGCGCGCGATGCCGGTCACGAACGAGTCGATGATCGTGATCACGGTGACCTTCTCCTGGCTGGTCAGGCGCAGCCCCTCGAGGACCGACAGCGCGAGGTCGAAGCCGCGCAGGGAGTTCGGGCCGAGCAGGGGGCGGCTCTGGTTGATCTGGAGCAGCCAGGGGTGCCTCTCGTAGAGCCGGAAGAGGCCGGCCCCGATGTGTTCGAGCCCTTCCCGCCAGCCCAGCTCGCCCAGCCGCCGGGCCTCCTCCTCGGAGCTCTCCCCGGCCTCCTCCCCCGGCCCGTTGACCCGGTCGAGCATCAGGTCCAGCAGCTCCGCCTTGCCGGGGACGTACCGGTAGAGCGTCATGGTGCCGACGCCGAGGGTGGCGGCGACGCGCCGCATGGAGAGGGCGGCGAGCCCCTCCTCGTCGGCGAGGGCGACGGCGGCGGTGACGATGCCCTCCAGCGTCAGCGTGGGCTTCGGGCCGCGGCTGGCCTGCTCGCGCCCCTGCCACAGGAGCTGGAGGCTGCGGGCGATGTCGCCGCTGCCGCTGTGATGTGCCGTCGTCATGTCGCTCGTCATCCTAGGTCCGACCAGCGCCGCCCGGTTATTGGGTACGACGTACCCCGTTCTCTCGGTATTATGAGTACAACGTACCCTGTACGACGTACCCAGTTCATCGCTTCCTTGATCCCGATCCCCTCGGATCCGCTCGAAGTCCCAAGACCACCCCCAGAAGCTCCCCGGGAGGGGCGTATGGCTGACCACTCGGTCGTCGCCGAAGGGCTGTGCAAGCGCTACGGCGACAAGACCGCCCTCGAAGGACTCGACCTGGAGGTGCGACGCGGCACGGTGATGGGCCTGCTCGGGCCCAACGGCGCCGGCAAGACCACCACGGTCCGCATCCTCACCACCCTGCTGCGACCCGACGGCGGCACCGCCCGCGTCGGCGGGTACGACGTGCGCCGCCAGGCACGCCAGGTGCGCCGTCGGATCGGCCTGACCGGACAGAACCCGGCCGTCGACGAGATCCTCAGCGCCCGGCAGAACCTGCGGATGTTCGGGCGCCTCTTCCACCTCAGCCGGGCTCGGGCCTCGGCGCGGGCGGAGGAGCTGCTGGAACACTTCAGCCTGACGGAGGCCGCCGACAAGCAGGTCTCCTCCTTCAGTGGCGGCATGCGGCGCCGGCTCGACCTCGCGGCCAGCATGATCCTCGCGCCCGAGGTGCTCTTCCTCGACGAGCCGACCACCGGCCTCGACCCGCGCGGGCGCAGCGAGGTCTGGCAGTCGATCCGCCAGCTGACGGCGGCCGGCACCACCGTCCTGCTCACCACGCACTACCTCGACGAGGCCGACCAGCTCTCCGACCGCATCGCCCTCATCGACGGCGGCCGGAAGATCACCGAGGACACCCCGGCCGGGCTCAAGCGCGCGGTGGGCGGGGACCGCGTCGAGGTCGTCGTGGAGGACCCGGCCGACCTGGCCGTCGCCACCAGCGCCGTCGCGAGGGTGACGGACAGCGGCGTCGAGCCGCGCACCGACGAGGAGCAGCTGCGGGTACACGCGCCCGTCAGCGACGGCGTCGCGGCGCTCACGGAGGTGGCGCGGACCCTGAAGGAGGCCGACGCCAGCGTCGTGGACATCGGGCTGCGCCGGCCCACCCTCGACGAGGTCTTCCTGCGCCTGACCGGCGCGCCGCCCGAGGAGGGCTCGGGCACGACGGGCACACCGGGCGCGACCGGCACGGCGAGCACCACGGGCAGGGCGGCGGACCAGGGCGACGCGGCGGAGACGAAGGAGGTCGTCGCGTGAGCACGACGAACACGACCGACACCACGACCGGCACCACGGCCGGCACCACGGGCCCCCTCGCGGCCGACGCCTTCGGCGTGACCGGCCCCGAGCGGCGCCTGTACTGGGCCTTCGCCGACTGCTGGACCGTCGTCCAGCGGGACCTGACCCACCTGGTGAAGCAGCCCTCGATCGTCGCCTGGCAGCTCGGCTTCCCGATCGTCTCCGTGCTGCTGTTCGTCTACGTCTTCGGCAGCGCCATGGACGTGGGCGAGGGCGTGGACTTCAAGGACTACGCCATGCCGGGCATGTTCGCCATGACGATGGCCTTCGGCTTCATGAACACGGCCATGGTCGTCACCATCGAGAAGGAGAAGGGCGTCACCGACCGCTTCAGGTCGATGCCCATGTCACCCTCGGCCGTCGTCGCGGGGCGCGGCGTCTCCGACCTGCTCCACGCCGCGCTGGACCTGGCGATCATGGCGGGCATCGCCCTCGTCGTCGGCTGGCGCTCGGACGGCGGGCTGCTGGCGACGCTCGCCGCGTTCGGGCTGCTGCTCCTGCTGCGCTTCGCGCTGATCTGGGTCGGGATCTACCTGGGGCTGCTGATGCCGAACCAGGAGGCCGCCGGCAGCCTCTTCGCCGTCGCCTTCCCGTTCGGGATGATCTCCAGCGTCTTCACGCCGCCGTCGCTGATGCCGGACTGGCTGGGCACGATCGCGATGTGGAACCCGGTCTCGGCCACCTCCGACGCGGTCCGCGAGCTCTTCGGGAACCCGCTGCCCTCCAACGGCGGCGGCTGGATCGAGGAGAACGCGATGCTGATGGCGGTGGTGTGGCCGTTGGTCATCACGGCCGTCGCGATGCCGCTGGCCGTCAGGAAGTTCCAGGGCCTCGGGCGCTGAGGGGGGAGTCAGCCCCAGCCGCCCGGGCGGCTGGGGCGATCCCGGCGCGATCCCGGCTGCCCCGGCGATCCCGGCGCGATCCCGGCCATCCCGGATGACCTCGGCCATCTCCCGGGCGATCCCGGCTGCCCCGGGGCGATCCCGGGGCGCACGGTCCTCGGCGGGCACGCGGCCCGCACGCCTCCGGCCGGACGGCGTGCGGGCCGCGACGCGCGCGCCCGACGCACTCCTTTTCGGCAGGGCCACGGGCCCGCGCGCCCTGTCGGCCGGGGCCGCCACCGGGGCCTACTTTCCGTGACGGCATGACGTGTGCCGTCGGCCCTCAGGGACGAACGGAAGGTCGACACGGATGCACGGACGCAGAACAAGGCTGGTTGGAGCGGTCCTCGCCGCGATCGTGGCGACGGCCGTTCTCAGCACGGGCGCCGCCCGGAGCGAGGAGCCGGCGGGCAGAACGGCCCCGGCCTCCACGGTGGCGCCCGACCATGCCGTGGCCGCGACCGCCGAGCCAGCGGCGGTGCCGGCCGCGACGGCGGAGGCACTGGCCACGATCCAGCAGCGGATCGCCGACCACGTCGCCGCCAACGGCACGGAGTACACCTTCGGCAGCTTCGTCGACCACGAGACCGGACGGATCGTCCTGGAGACCGACGCGCCGGCGGACCTGGTCGCCGAGCTGACGGCCCTGCCCACCGGGCTGGCGACGGCCGGGGACGTGGAGGTGCACCACAGGACCGTCTCCACCACCTTCAGCCGCCGGGACGACACCGCGCCGTTCTGGGGAGCCGCCGGCATCACCGACCAGAACGCCCGCTGCTCCTCCGGCTACGCCGTGCGCGACGCCGCCGGCGGCGTGTCCATGGTGACCGCCGGGCACTGCTTCGGGAACGGCGCGACCGTGTGGACCGAATCCCTCAACCTCGTGTACGGCACGGTGTTCGACCGGCGTCTGCCCCCGGTCACGGGAGAGCCGATCGACGTCGAGCGCGTCGGCGGGCAGTCCTACGCGGGATTCGTCTACAGCGGCGGCGTCAACAGCACCACCGCGTACAGGGTGTCCGCCGCGGGACCGGCCACCGTCGGCTTCGCCGACTACTGCCACAGCGGCCGGACCACCGGCGAGCACTGCGGCCACACGGCCGTCAGCATCGACGGGCAGGTGTGCACCGAGGTCGGCTGCACGTGGCCGGTCATCGTCTTCAACGGTGGCACCCAGCCGCAGCCAGGGGACTCGGGCGGCCCGTTCTACGTCAGGGGCAACACGGACGCGTTCATCCGGGGCCACGTCATCGCGGGCTCCGGCGTCACCTCCTACGCCACACCCTGGACCGAGGTGGAGCGCGTCTACGGCGTCTCCATCGTCACCGGCTGACGCGCGTGCCGCGCGCGGGGAGCCGACGTCCGCCGACCGCCGACAGGCGCTGACCCCGCGCCGACCACAACGCGCTCGGGCCGTTCGACCCCCGCCGTCCGGGGGCCGAACGGCCCGAGCGCCTCCGTCGTGCGGCCGTCCGTCCCGACGGCCGTCCGGTGACCGTCAGAGCCGGTCGATCACGTAGTCCACGCAGGCCGTCAGGGCCTCGACGTCCGCCGGGTCGACGGCCGGGTACATCGCGACGCGCAGCTGGTTGCGGCCGAGCTTCCGGTACGGCTCGGTGTCCACGACCCCGTTGGCCCGCAGCACCTTCGCGATCGCCGCCGCGTCCGTGCCCTCGGCGAAGTCGATCGTGCCGACGACCTGCGAGCGCTGCTCCGGGTCCGTCACGAACGGGGTGGCCAGCTCGTGCTTGTCCGCCCAGCCGTAGAGGCGGGAGGCCGAGTCGGCGGTGCGCTGCGTGGCCCACGCCAGGCCGCCCTGGCCGTTGATCCAGTCCAGCTGCTCCGCGAGCAGGAAGAGCGTGGCCACGGCCGGGGTGTTGTACGTCTGGTTCTTGCGCGAGTTGTCGATCGCCGTGGGCAGCGAGAAGAACTCCGGCACGTGCCGGCCCGAGGTGTGGATCCGCTCGGCGCGCTCCAGCGCGGCGGGGGAGAAGATCGCGATCCACAGGCCGCCGTCGGAGGCGAACGACTTCTGCGGCGCGAAGTAGTACACGTCCGTCTCGGCGATGTCGACGGGCAGGCCGCCCGCGCCGGAGGTGGCGTCCACCACCACCAGCGAACCGGCGTCCGCCCCCGCGACCCGCTGGAGCGGCATGGACACGCCGGTCGAGGTCTCGTTGTGGGTGAGGGCGTAGGTGTCGACGCCGTGCTGGGCGCGCGGCAGCGGGTGCGAGCCGGGGTTCGCCGTGATGACCGTGGGCTCGTCCAGCCACGGGGCGCGGCTCGCGGCCTTCGCGAACTTCGACGAGAACTCGCCGAACGACAGGTGCTGCGACTTCGCCTCGATCAGGCCGTGCGTCGCGACGTCCCAGAACGCGGTGGCGCCGCCGTTGCCCAGCACCACCTCGTAGCCCTCGGGCAGCGAGAACAGCTCGCGCACGCCCGTGAGGACCCTGCCGACGAGGTTCTTGACCGGGGCCTGGCGGTGGGAGGTGCCCAGCAAAGAGACACCCGTGGCGCCCAGGGCACTCAGCGCCTCGGTGCGCACCTTGGAGGGGCCCGATCCGAACCGGCCGTCGGCGGGCTTGATGTCAGCGGGAATCTGGATATCGGCCACGGGTCGGAGCGTAGTCCGTCCGGCAGTCGGGACAGCAACGTGTCCGGCCGGTGAGACTCGTGTCGCCAGTCCGTGGACGGGTCCGCGCCGGGCCCGGCCCGCAGCGTGGCGACGCCGGGTGGCGACGCCGGGCCGGGGCCGGGCGGACCGGGCGGGACCGGGGGCGCGCGGCGGTGACCGAAGGCGCCCGCCACCGCGCGCCCGCCCGCCGCACGCCACGGCCCCGGCCGCTCAGGCCCCCAGCAGCACCGGCAGTGCCGCGAGTTCGTTCTGCGTGACGATCGGGAGGTTGCGCAGCTCCTCGTCCGCGACGGCCAGCTCCAGCGCGGGGAAGCGCGCGAAGAGTGCGGGCAGCGCGATGCGCGCCTCAAGGCGCGCCAGCGCCGCCCCGGGGCAGATGTGGGGCCCGTGGCCGAAACTGATGTGCCGGATCGGCGTCGGCCGCGTGACGTCGAAACGGTCCGCGTCCGCGCCGTGCTGCGCCTCGTCCCAGCCGATCGCGTGGTACGAGATCACCAGCCCCTCGCCCCGCCGGATCACCGTCCCGCCGACCTCGACGTCCTCCGTGGCGAAACGCATCAGCAGGTGCGGGGTGGGGGAGTCCCAGCGCATCGTCTCCTCGACGACCGCCTCCCACGACACCTCGCCCCGCTGCACCAGCTCCCGCTGCTCCGGGTTCCCGCACAGCGCGCGCACCGCGTTGACGATGAGGCTGATCGTGGTCTCGTGCCCGGCGGCCACCATCGCCTTGAGGTTCCCCTCCACCTCCTCCTCCGTCAGCGGCTCGCCGCCGTCCTCGGCCGCGAGCAGCGCGCTGGTCAGGTCGTCCCCCGGGTGCTCCTTCTTCTCCGCCACCATGCGGGCGAAGAAGACGTCCAGCTCCCCGATCACGGCCAGCCGCTCGTCCTGCGGCGTGAGGCCGCTGAAGAACGCCTCGTAGAGCCGGTGCAGCCGCGGGTGCTCGGCCGGGTCCACGCCCATCAGGCGGCTGACGACGACCATCGGCAGCGGCTGCGCGAACACCGCCTTCAGGTCGACGGGCCGCCCGTCGGCGCCCTCCTCGGCCAGCGCGTCGAGCAGCCGCGCGACCGTCTCCTCGACGACGGGCCGCTGCTCCTCCACCCGGCGCGCCGTGATGGCCTGCGCCGTCTTGGCGCGCAGCCGCCGGTGCTCGGCGCCGTCGACGGTGAACATGCTGCGCCCGGAGTCGATCATGCCGATCAGCGGCCACTGCCGGGTCACCTTGCCGGTGCGCCACAGCTCCCACTGGTTGATGTCCTTCACCAGCCGGGGGTCGGTCAGCAGCCGCCGGGCCTCGGCGTGGCTGGTGACGGTCCAGGCGGTGACGCCGCCGGGCAGCTCGATGTGGGTCAGGGGCCCGGCGTCGCGCAGGCGGCGGGTCTCGCCGCGCAGGTCGCGCACCAGGGGGTCGAGGACGATGGGGTCGACGACGGGGTCGGGGTCGTGGTGGACAGGACAGCTCATCTCGTTCCTCCAACGGGATCCGTCCGCGGGATCCTCACAACGGGACCGCCTGAGCGAGACCCTACGGACCGTTCTCCGCGCCGCACACCCCCACCCCCGTGTGACCCGCGCGGCCCTCGCGGCCCACGAGCCCGCCGCCTCAGCGGAACTGACGCACCGTCGGCGTGAAGCGGACCGGCAGCCGGGTGAGGCCCCGCAGGAACGGCGAGGGCCGCCGCGTCAGCTCGTCGGCGGGGACCGCGAGGTCGATGTCCGGCAGCCGGTCGAGCAGCACCTCGATCGCGGTGCGGGCGATGATCTCGGAGATCTCCTGTGCCGGGAACGGGCAGCGGAACTCGCCGTGGCTGAAGGAGAAGTGCGCCCCGTTGCCGCCCGTGTGGACACCGACCTGCTCGTGCACCTGCGGGTCGCCGTTGGCGCCGGCCAGGCCCAGCAGCAGCATGTCGCCCGCGCGGACGTGCCGGCCGCCGAGCTGGGCGTCGCGGGCGGCCCAGCGGCCGGCGAGGATCTGGGTGGGTGTGTCGGCCCACAGCACCTCGTTCATGGCCTGGCCGATGCTCTGCTGGCCGCCGGAGAGGGAGGCGGCGAAGCGCTCCTCGGTGAGGATCAGCCGCAGGGAGTTCCCGATCCAGTCGGCGGTGGGCTGGTGCCCGGCGATGGTGATCGCCGCCAGGTCCAGCTGGAGCTCCTGGTCGGTCAACGCGATCCGGTGGCCCAGCATCCGCGAGGTCACGTCGGGCCCGGGCAGCCGGCGCTTGGCCGCGACCAGCTCGGCGAGGGCGGCGAGCACCCGCTGGTGGCTGGCGATCGCGTCCTCGCCGCCGTCGGCCAGCGCGTTCATGTCGCGGGCGAGCTCGGGGGCCTGCTCGTCGCGGAAGCCCACGACGCGGGCCAGGGCGAGGACCGGCAGCAGCCGCGCGTAGTCGCCGACGAGCTCGGCCGCGCCGCTCCCGCAGAAGGCGTCGATCAGGCCGTCCGCCAGCTCCTCGGTGTCCTTGCGCAGCTGGAACGGGTCGACGGCCTCCAGCGCGTCGCCGACGACCTCGGCGTGACGCTTGTGCTCCTCGCCGACCGTGTAGTAGATCGACGGCTGCTTCTTGTTGACCATGGGCAGCAGCGGCCAGTCGTCCGGGATGTTGGGCCACTGGTTCCACAGGTCCATGTCCCGCGTGAACAGCGTCGGGTCGCTGGTGACGCGGTGCAGCTCGCGGTAGCCGACGACCAGCCAGGCGGGGATGTCGCCGGGGAGCGTCACGGGCACCACGGGGCCGTGGTCGCGGCGCATCTCCTGGTAGAGGTGGGCCGGGTCGGTGTGGAAGCGCGGGCCGCTCAGCGGCACGGCGTCGGGCTCCGCGCTGGGCACGGCGGAGGTGGGCGCCGTCGGGGGCTGCTGCTGGGCGGTCATGTGGGGGATCCTTCGCTTCGTTCCTCGAACGGTGGCATCGGTGGCGACGGTGGGATCGGGGTCGACGTGGCATCGGCGTCGACGGTGGCATCGGCGTCGACGGGGTCAGGGGCGGCGTCGGGCCCCGGACGGCGAGTCTCGCGCGGCGGGCCTCACGGCGAGGTGAGGGACCGCAGATGTTCGACGAGCGTTATCAGGACGTTCTTGCTGGAGGACCGGGACCGGGCGTCGCAGTCGACGAACGGGATCCGCTCGTCGAGGTCCAGCGCCTCCCGGATCTCGTCGTGGCTGTGCTGCGGGCCGCCGAAGTCGTTGCGTGCCACGATGAACGGCGTCCCGTGGTGCTCCAGCCGGTCGATGGCGTACCAGCAGTCGGCCAGCCGCCGGGTGTCCACCAGCACCACCGCGCCGAGGGTGCCGCTGAAGAGCCGGTCCCACAGGAACCAGAACCGCTCCTGCCCCGGCGCGCCGAAGAGGTAGAGGACCGTCTCCTCGTTGATGCTGATCCGTCCGAAGTCGAACGCGACGGTCGTGGCGGTCTTGCCGCCGACGCCGCTGAGGTCGTCGACGTCCTGGCCGGCCTGGGTCATGACCTCCTCGGTGTTGAGCGGGCGGATGTCGCTCACCGAGCGGACCATGGTGGTCTTGCCGACGCCGAAGCCGCCGACGATCACGATCTTCAGACCGTTGCTCGCGGCGGCGTTCAGGTGGGGGCGGGGCGCGTCATCGGCCCGCGCCGGGGCCGTCGCGTCAGGGGTTGCCGTCGCGTCAGAGGTTGCGGAGTCCAACGAGCACCTGTTCGAGGAGTTGTGGGTCGGGAAGGTGGGAGTCGGCCTCGTCGCCGCCGTCGGCGCCGTGGCCGCTGCCGCCGTCGTCACCGCCGCTCCCGTCGGCCGTGCGGGCCGCGCGGCTGGTGACGGGGTGACGGGCGGTGATGTGGCCGGAGTCGAGCAGGTCGCTCAGCAGGATCCGCACGATGCTGACCGGTAAACGCAGCTCGGCGGCGATCTCGACGACCGCCGTCGGGTAGTGGCACAGCCGCAGGATCGTGGCGTGCTCCGACTGCATGCCGGGGGTCGGCCCACTCTCGGCGACCACGAGCGTCACCAGGTCGAAGACGTCAGTACCGGCGCGGCTGCGCCCACCCGTGACGGTGTACAGCCGGTCGGGGTCGTCGTCGCGGCCAGGGCGGCGCATCCGGTTCATGGGCGGCTCGGCGGGGCCGTCGAGGCGTCCGCGGCGTGACGCGGCGGGGAGGTGAGGTGTTCGCCGAGCTGCTCGACGAGCTCGGTCATGTTGTGCCCGATGAGGCCGACGTCGGCGTCCTCGCCCGCGATGATCGCCAGGTGGGCGCCGTCCCCCGCCTCCACGATGAAGAGGATGCCGCCGTAGAACTCGGTCATCGACTGCCGCACCCCGCCGGTGCCGTCACCGAACTCGATCGACGCTCCCTGCGACAGGCTCTGGATGCCGGCGGAGATCGCGGCCAGCTGGTCGGCCTGGTCCTGCGTCAGCTCCGGTGTGTGGCACAGCCTCAGTCCGTCGCGCGACAGCACCAGCGCGTGGCGTGCGCCGGGTGTGCGGCCCACGAGGTTCTCCAGCAGCCAGGTGAGCTCCGCGGTGGTGCCGCGACTCGGGGCCTGGGGTCGTGTCCCCGTCGATGGTGCGGTCATGCGTCGTCGTCCTCCGGATGAGGCGCCGAGGTGGCGGATACGGTGGATGGTGTGGACGGCTCGACCGGTGTGGACGGTCCGTCCGGCGCGTCACCCCGCGCTGGTGTGGCGGGAGCCGCGGTCGCCGTGGCTTCCGCGGCGGCTTCCACGGTGACGGTCGGGGTCGCCTGGCTGTCCTGCGGGCCGCGCACGGCGTCACGGAAGGCCCGCAGCCGCGCCGCGGAGCTCTCGGGCGTGCGGGGTGGGCGGGGGGTGGCCGGCTGGGCGGCGGCGCGACGGCGGGTGCCGGGGACGCCGTCGGGGTGGGCGTTGGCCAGGGTCCTGCCGCGTCGCCGCTTCGGCAGACCGCTGGCGCCGTACTCCACCGGGCCGTCGGAGCCGCGCGTGCCGACCGCGTCGTCGGAGCCGGGCGCGTGGTCGTCGGTGGCGCGGGGCACGGCGGAGGCGGCCGGGGCGGCCGGCTCCCGCCGGGTGGCGGTGGCGTCCGTGGTGTCCGTGGTGTCCGTGGTGTCCGCGAGGTCCGTGGTGCCGGCGGTGTCCGGGCCGTTCGCCCGGTCCGCGACGCGGGAGGCGGCACTCGCCGCGAGACCACGCGTCGGCGCGGCACCCGTCGCCTCCATCGCCTCCGTCGCGTCGGCGGCCGGGGCGCGCCGCTCGCGCGACGCCACGCGCTCGTCGTCCGACGGCACGCGGTTGATCAGCTCGTGCGGGATCATCAGCAGCGCCCCCGTGCCGCCACGGGCCGAGGGTCGGAACGACACCGACAGCCCGTGCTTGCGCGCGAGCACACCCACCACGGCGAGGCCGAGCCGGCTGCCGGACAGGCTGGTGAGGTCCAACGGCTGGTCGCGCGCCACCGCGCGCTCGGCGCGGCGCAGCGCCACGTCGCCCATGACCAGGCCGCTGTCCTCCACGGTGACGATGACGCCGGCCGGCACCTCCTCCACGTAGACGTGGACCTCGGAGGTGGGGGGCGAGAAGTTCGCGGCGTTGTCGAGGAGTTCCGCGAGGGCGTGCATGACGCCCTCGGCGGCGTGGCCGGCGACCGTCACCGTCACCGTGCAGTGCAGCCGCACCCGCTGGTACCCGCCGATGCGGCCCATCGCGCCGCGCAGGATGCTCTCCATGACGATGGGCTTGGCCCAGCGCCGCCCGGAACGGGCCCCGGTCAGCACGGCGATGCTGTCGGCCAACCGCCCGGCCTGCGCCGTGCGGTGGTCGAGGTGGAGCAGGTCCCCCAGGACGTCGGGGTGGGCGTGGCGGTGCTCCATGTCGCGCAGGTCGGCGAGCATGCCCGTGGCCAACGCCTGCATCCGGCCCGCCGCGTTGGCGCAGGCCGCCATGGCGGCGTTCTTCTCCGTCTGGCCGCGGCCCACCTCCTCGGCGACGGAACGCAGCACCGTCTGGTAGGGCTCGGCCTGCGGCGCGTCGGGGATCGTCTCCGCCAGCGCGGTGGCCGACGACTGGCCCTCGCGCAGCAGCCGGACCAGCGTTGGCACGGTCTCGTGGGCGAAGCGCGCCGTCTCGGCCTCCGCCTCGGCGATCCCGGCACGCGCCTGACGCAGGCGCCCCAGCGACCACGTCGCGACGCCCACGGCCACGCACAGCGCCACCGCGCCGGCACCCGCGCCCCACGCCAGCGTCGCCTCGAACGACTCCGGCGCCGCGTACATCGCCCCGAGCCACGCGACGCCCGTGGCCGTGACGGAGACGAGCAGGGCGATCAGCAGGGGACGAACGGGTGGACGCTCCGCCCGCGTTCTACGGCGCTCCGGGGAAGACGGGAGCGTCCGTGGCGTCTGCAGAGTCTGCGCTGTCATCTATGGGTCCTCATCGGGCGGCACTGACAGGCGATAATCCGCCCACACTATAAGTGAGTCCCAGGGGATGGGTTCCGGATTCACGGGTGCTGCACACGGCGATCACCGGGTGGCGAGGACGACGTCGGGACGGCGGCCCGGGTCGACGGCGCGGACGACGGTCGTGCGGACGGTCGTGGCTACCAGCGGTACCGGGGATAGGCCGCGTCGCTGGGAACGATCTCGCTGCCGAGGGGCATGAGCGAGACGGGCACCATCTTGAAGTGCGCCAGGCCGAACGGGATGCCCACGATGGTCAGGCAGAACGCGACCCCGGCCGTGATGTGCGCGATCGTGATCCAGATGCCGGCGAAGACCAGCCAGACCACGTTGCCGATGCCGGAGGCGATGCCCGCCTCCGAACGCCGGACGATCGTGTTGCCGAAGGGCCACAGCGCGTAGCGGGCGATGCGGAAGCACGCGATGCCCCAGGGGATGGTCACGACGAGTACGAAGCAGATCAGGCCCGCGACGGCGTAGCCCAACGCCATCCACAGGCCGGAGAAGATCAGCCAGACCAGGTTCAGCAGCGTCCTCAGCACTCCTCCAGCGTCGCACGACGACCGGCGGCCCGCCGGGAGACGGCTCCGGGCGATTCGGGCTCTGAGATCCTCGCCATCCGTGGTGGGCGGCCACCGCGTTCCGGTGTCCGACCAACGCGCCCCTGCCAGATCGACGTCGGCCGGATCGGCGGTGCGCAGGTCGGCCGTGGTGGTGTCCATCGATGCTCTTCCTCTCGTTCCCGCCTACGCCCTGACGGGGCGGTGGTCTCGTGGAGTAGGAGCCTGCGGCGAGCTTGATCGTGAACTCCGGAAGCCGGGTTTCCTCGACCGGGGACGGCGACGCCACGCGTCGACGGCCCGCGACGTCGCAGCCGCGTCGACCGGCCGCGACGCCGGTCACGACCACACCACAGCGGGCCGCGCCGAGGCCCGCACCGTGCCCCACCCGCGTTCGACGCCGTCGAGGGGGCACGCTAGGTCCCATGGCACCCACACCCGCGACCCCAGGACCCCCATCCCCACCAGGACCATCCCCGACGCCGCCCGAGGACGCCCGCGCCCTCGCCGCGGCGCTGCGCGACGCCGTCGGCGGCGAGGTGGCGTTCGACGCGGGAAGCCGTGCCCTGGTCACCCAGGACGCCTCCAACTACCGCCGCGTCCCGCTCGGCGTCGTCTCCCCCCGCGACGCCGACGACGTCGCCGCGGCCCTCGCCGTCTGCCGCGAGCACGGCGTGCCGGTCGTGGCGCGCGGCGGCGGCACCAGCATCGCGGGGAACGCCACCGGCACCGGCGTGGTCCTGGACTTCACCCGCCACATGAACCGCGTCCTCTCCCTCGACCCGGACGCCCGCACCGCCACCGTCCAGCCCGGCGTCGTCTGCGACGCGCTGCGCGCCGCCGCCGCCCGCCACGGCCTCACCTACGGGCCCGACCCCTCCACCCACAGCCGCTGCACCCTCGGCGGCATGATCGGCAACAACTCCTGCGGCTCCCACTCCGTCGCCTGGGGCACCACCGCCGACACCGTCGAGTCCCTGGCCGTCCTCACCTACCGCGGCGAGCGCGCCGTCCTCGGCCGAGGCGGCGACGGCCTGCCGCCGGAGCTGCGCCGCTCCGTCGAGGAGCTGACCGGCCGCCACCTCGCCGCGCTGCGCACCGGGTTCCCCGAGCTGCCGCGCCGCATCTCCGGCTACGCCCTCGACGCGCTGCTGCCCGAGCACGGCCGCGACCACGCCCGCGCCTTCACCGGCAGCGAGGGCACCCTCGGCGTGCTCACCGAGGCGACCGTCCGGCTGGAGCGCGCCCCCCGCGCCCGCGCCCTCGCCGTCCTCGGCTACGCCGACGAGGCGGCAGCCGCCGAGGCGGCGGCCGGGCTGCTGCCCTACCGGCCGCTCACGGTCGAGGGCATGGCCGTGGACCTGATCCCCGACCCGGCCGTCCGCGCCCCGCTGCCGCGCGGCGCCGCCTGGCTGTTCGTCGAGACCGGCGGCGACACGCCCGCCGAGGCCCGCGCCCGCGCCCTGGAACTCGGCCGCGTCGGCGACGCCGACGGCACGGCCGCCATGGACCACACCGTCGTCGACGACCCGGCCGCGCAGCGCGTGCTGTGGCGCATCCGCGAGGACGCCTCGGGCACCGCCACCCGCCGCCCCGACGGCGGCGAGGCGTGGCCGGGCTGGGAGGACTGCGCCGTGCCGCCCGCCCGCCTCGGCGCGTACCTGCGGGACTTCCGCGAGCTGCTGGCAGGACACGGGCTGCGCGGCGTGCCCTACGGCCACTTCGGCGACGGCTGCATCCACGTCCGCCTCGACCTCGACCTCACCCACACCGCCGGCATCCGCGCCTTCCGCGCCTTCTCGGTCGACCTCGCCGACCTCGTGGTGCGCCACGGCGGCTCGCTGTCGGGGGAGCACGGCGACGGCCTGGCCCGCTCCGAGCTGCTGCCCCGCATGTACGGCGACGAGCTCGTCGCCGTGTTCGACGCCTACAAGCGGCTGTGGGACCCCGACGAGCGGCTCAACCCGGGCGTCATCGCCCCCCGCAGGGCACCGGTCGACGCCGACCTGCGCTTCGTCGGGCTGCCCGGAGGGCCGGGCAGGGAGGGGGAGCGGGTGGCCGTCGCGTTCTCCTACCCCCACGACGACGGAGACTTCGCGCAGGCCGTGCGGCGCTGCGTCGGCGTCGCCAAGTGCCGCGAGGACACGGCGGGCAACGACGTCATGTGCCCGTCCTTCCGGGCCACCGGCGCCGAGCAGCACTCCACCAGGGGCCGGGCCAGGCTGCTGCACGAGATGCTGACCGGCGAGGTCGTGACGGAGGGCTGGCGTTCGCCCGAGGTCGCCGAGGCGCTCGACCTGTGCCTGTCGTGCCGGGGCTGCCGCTCCGACTGCCCCGTCGGCGTGGACATGGCCACCTACAAGGCGGAGTTCCTCCACCACCACTACGCCGGGCGCCGCCGCCCCGCCTCCCACCTCGCGCTCGGGCGCCTGCCCACCTGGCTGCGGCTGCTGTCGACGCTGCGCCTCGCGCCCGTGGTGAACCTCGCCGCCCGCGTCCCGCCGCTGACCGCGCTCGCCAAGCGCCTGGCCGGCATCGCCCCGCAGCGGCCGATCCCGGCCCTGCCGCGCGTCCCGTTGACCAGGCGGCTGCGCCTCGACGACGACCACAGCGGGGACAGGGGCGACGGAGCCGGGGGCGGGGCCGGTGCCGGGGGAGGGGCCGGAGCCGGGGGAGGGGCCGGAGCCGGGGACGTGCTGCTCTTCCCCGACACCTTCACCAACCACCTCTCCCCCGAGGCGGGGGAGGCCGCCGCCCGCGTGCTGACCGCCGCCGGCCTGCGCCCCACCCTCCCCGACGGGCCGGTCTGCTGCGGCCTGACCTACACCACGACGGGACAGCTCGACCGCGCCCGCGCCGTGATGCGCCGCACCCTCGACCGCATGGAGGCGGTCCTCGACGCCGGCCTGCCCGTCACCGTCCTCGAACCGCCCTGCGCCGCCGCGCTCCGCACCGACGTGCCCGAGCTGCTGCCCGACGACCCGCGCGCCCGCCGGCTGGCCACGGCCGTCCGCACCTTCGCCGAGACGCTGGCCGAACGCGCCCCCGGGTGGGAGCCGCCCCACGTCGGCCGCCCGGTCGCCGGCCAGACCCACTGCCACCAGCACGCCGTCCTCGGCGACGCCGCCGACCGCCGGCTGCGCGAGCGGGCGGGTCTGACCGGCGAGCTGTCGGCCGGCTGCTGCGGGCTGGCGGGGAACTTCGGCTACGAGAGGGGCCACTACGAGGTCTCCGTCGCCTGCGCCGAGGACGTGCTGCTGCCGGCCGTCCGCTCGGCCCCGGCCGACGCCGTGCTGCTGGCGGACGGGTACTCCTGCCGCACCCAGCTCGACCAACTCGGCGGCCACCGCGCGCGCCACCTCGCCGAGATCCTCGCCGACGCCCTGCACGACGAGCCGGCCCCGGCCGCGCCCACGGGGCGAAAGGGTCGCACGAGGCGCCGTCGACACCCTTGACGCTCCCCTGGGGGACTTCTACCTTGACGTGGAACGTTCAGCAGAATGGTCAGCGTTCACCCACATGAACCGGTCCCGGGAATTGCCCAACAGGAGGTCAAGGGACATGCGCATACGCGAGATACGCATCACGCCCGTGGCCTTCCGGGACCCGCCGCTGCTGAACGCCATGGGCGTCCACGAACCCTGGGCGCTGCGCGCCGTCGTCGAGGTCGTCAGCGACGAGGGCCTCACCGGCCTCGGCGAGACCTACGGCGACGCCTCCCACCTCGAACGACTCAGAGCCGCCGCGACCGCGCTCACCGACCCCGACGCCCCCGTCGACGTCCACGCCCACCATGCCCTCTACGCCCGCGTCGCCGCCAGTGTGGGCAGCGCCGTCGTCACCGACCAGCACGGCCTGACCGGCGCCGGCAGCAACCAGAAGACGGTCGACGCCGTCTTCGCCGCCTTCGAGACTGCCTGCCTCGACATCCGCGCCCGCGCCGCCGGCCTGCGCGTCGTCGACCTCCTCGGCGGCCCGGTCCGCGACGCCGTCCCCTACAGCGCCTACCTCTTCTACAAGTGGGCCGCCCACCCCGGCCAGGCCGAGGACCGCTTCGGCGCCGCCCTCGACCCCGAGGGCGTCGTCGCCCAGGCCCGCCTCCTCGTCGAGGAGTACGGCTTCGGCTCGATCAAGCTCAAGGGCGGCGTGCTGCCGCCCGACCAGGAGATCGAGGCGATCCTGGCGCTGCGCGAGGCGTTCCCCGACCACCCCCTGCGCCTGGACCCCAACGCCGCATGGACCCCCGCCACCTCGATCCGCGTCGGCAAGGCGCTGGAGGGGGTGCTGGAGTACCTGGAGGACCCCGCCCCCGAGATCGCCGGGATGGCCGAGGTCGCCGCCGAGGTGCCCATGCCGCTGGCCACCAACATGTGCGTCGTCACCCCCGAGCACCTGCCGCCGGCCATCGACCGGCGCGCCATCGGCGTCCTCCTGACCGACCACCACTACTGGGGCGGCCTGCACCGCTCCTCCCAGATCGCGGCCCTGTGCGAGATCTTCGGCCTCGAACTGTCGATGCACTCCAACACCCACCTGGGCATCAGCCTGGCCGCCATGACCCACCTGGCCGCCGCCACCCCCGGCATCACCCACGCCTGCGACACCCACACCCCCTGGCAGGACGGGCAGGACGTCGTCGCGCCGGGCGCGCTGCGCTTCGTCGACGGTGCCGTGCCCGTGCCGGAAGGCCCGGGGCTCGGCGTCGAGCTCGACCGCGACGCCCTCGCCGTCCTGCACGAGCAGTACGAGCGCTGCGGCATCCGACGTCGGGACGACACCGTGTACATGCACCGGTTCGAGCCCGACTTCCAGCCCAGGCGCGCCCACTGGTAGGCCGCCGGACCGCCGCGCGGGGCGGGTCCGTCTCCGCGCCCGCCCCCGCATCACCCTCGCGTCCCCCCCACGCTCAGCGATCCGTAGAAGCGAGAACAGAAGAACCAGAAGAACCAGCAGAACCAGAAGAAGAAGCAGCAGTAGCAGTAGCCAGAGCACCAGCCGTAGCACCAGCCAGAGAAGCAGTAGCAGCTCCGTAGCGGCAGCACCGGCCGTATCGGCAGCCCGACCCGCCTTCCCGCCTTCCCTCTCGCCGCTCCACCCGTAGACCCCACGACTCCCCGGCCCTGGCCCCGGCTCCAGCCCGCGCGCCCCGTTCCCCCACCAGCGCCACCCCGCACCACCCACCTCGCACCGCACCGCACCGCCCCGCCCCTGGTTCGTCCTCCCGTTCGCCTTCATAGCAAGCGCTTTCTCTCAAACGCCCGTTTCCACTGGACTTAAGGAGCTGAGCCACGATGTCAGCGCTCGACTGGATTGTGGTCGGCGGCTACTTCTTCGTGATGGTAGCCATCGGCTGGTGGTCGAAGAAACGCATCCACACCATCGCCGACTTCTTCACCGCGAGAGGCAAGATCCCCTGGTGGCTGACGGGCATATCGCACCACATGTCCGGCTACAGCGCCGTGATGTTCGTGGCCTTCGCCGCCGTCGCCTACAACTCCGGACTCACCGTCTACGTCTGGTGGGCGATGACCATCGGCCTCGGCATCGGCGTCGGGGCCTTCCTCTTCGCCCCACGATGGAACCGCCTACGCGCCAAGCACGGCGTCAAGTCCCCCCTCGAGTACCTGCTGCGGCGCTACGACCTCCCCACCCAGCAGGTCCTGGCCTACAGCGGCGCCGCCCTGAAGGTCGTGGACATCGCCGCCAAGTGGGTGGCCGTCTCCGTCCTGCTGGAGGGCTTCGCTGACATCCCCATGGAGTGGGGCATCGTCATCACCGGCGTCGCGACCATGGCCTACATGACGGTCGGCGGACTGTGGGCCGACGTCCTCACCGACATGGGCCAGTTCGTCATCCAGGGTGTCGCGGGCGTCGCCATGTTCATCGCGATCATGGGCGAGCTCGGCGCCGACTTCCCCTGGGCCATGTGGAGTGACCTGCCGGCCGACCACAACGACCCCGTCAACGACACCGTCACCACCACCCTCATCCTCGCGTTCCTGCTGGTGAAGACCTTCGAGTACAACGGCGGCATGTGGAACCTGGCCCAGCGGTACATGGCCTCCCCCTCCGGCTCGGAGGCCCGCCGCTCCGCGCTGCTGTCCAGCGCGCTGTGGCTGCTGTGGCCGTTCATCCTCTTCCTGCCGATGTTCGCCGCCCCGCTGATCGTCCCGGGCCTGGAGAACGGCGAGGAGTCCTACATCGCGCTGTCGCAGGAGCTGCTGCCCGCCGGACTCATCGGCCTCATGCTGGCCGGCTTCTTCTCCCACACCATGGCGATGGTGGCCTCCGACTCCAACGTCATCACCGCCGTCATCACCCGCGACATCGCCCCGGTCATCGTGCCGAAGGTGCGGCGGCTCGGCCAGGCGGCGCAGCTCAGGTTCGCGCGCGTCACCACGGTCGTCTTCGTCGCGACGAGCATGATCATCGCCATCACCACGGGCGGCGAGGGATTCGTCCTCGACGTGGTCGTCGACCTGGTGGCCGCGACGATGGGGCCGATCTCCATCCCGTTGATGCTCGGGCTGCTGCCCTGGTTCAGGCGCTGCGGGCCGATCGCCGCCATCACGTCCTGGGCCGGTGGCCTGGCCGTCTGGTACGTCGTCTTCTACATCGTGGAGGACGCCTCGCAGACCCAGGTCGTCAGCCTCCCGCTGCTGACCTCGCTCGTCCTCTACGTCGGGATCGGGCTCGTCCGGCCGGATCAGCGCGAGGAGCGGGACGTGCTGCTGGAGTCCCTCAACACCGACCCGACGCCCGAGGAGGCGGCGGCGGTGGCGGCCAGGGACGACGAGCCCGGCCCCGCGCCCGAGCGCGTCACCGCGTAGCCACGGCGAACGGCTGTGGACACCGGTCACGGGCCGCGACGACCCTCGGTCCTCGTCGTGGCCCGTGGCCCGTGGCCCTGACTTCCTGGTCGTGGCCCTGGCCGTGATCGTCGGTCCTCACACGGAGAAGGAGATCACCCGTTCGGGACGCACCCGCACCACCAGACGCACGACGTCGTCCGGCTCGGGCGGCGGGTCCTCGCCCAGGTACTTGTGGGACAGCCGCCGCCCGAGCTCCTTCTCCTGGTCCTCCTCCAGCTCGGCCCTGCCCCGGATCTCCACCGAGCGGTAGGGGTTCGCGGAGTCGAACAGCGTGACGCTCACCCGAGGGTCCCGCCTGAGGTTCCGCGCCTTCTGACGGTCCGCCCGCGTGGAGAACACCACGGTGTCCTCCTCGCGCCCCAGCCACACCACCGAGGTCTGGGGCGCGCCGCTCGCCAGCAGCGTCGCCACCGTGGCGAAGTTCTTCCCGTCCAGCAGCTCCCGCGTGGCCGCGTCGAACGTGACGCGCTGTGCGCCTGCCCCGCCCGCGTTTTCGTTCGCAATCTCAGTCATGACTGCTGAAACGATCACGGCCGCGCCGGCATTCCGCCGCGAACACGCGTTTCTCAGCCCTTGGGCGGGCCTTCCTGCGGACCGACGACCGGCTCGAAGGCTGCGACGTTGCGATCGAAGAGGTCCTTCCACGCGTCGTCGGCGACGGTCTCGCCCGCCAGCGCCGCGAGGCACAGCTGCCAGCCGGCGGCGTTGCGCGCGGCGGTGCCGGGAGGGAGCTCGTTGGTCAGGACCAGGCGGGTGCGCTCGACGCCGTCCTCCCCGACCGGCTCGGGAAACAGCTCGAAGCGCAGCGTGTCCTCGCCCCAGGTGAACACCAGCAGGCGGGGCGGGTCCACCTCCAACACGGTCCCCGTGAGGTCCGAGAGGCTCTCCGTGTGGGGCTCCTCCTCCATGTCGAAGACGAACGTGATCGTCTCGCCCGGCTCCCACGCCGCCACGACGACGTCGCTGGGGAACCACGCGCGCAGCTCCTCGCGGTCGGTGATCGCACGCCAGACGGCCGCGGGCGGGCGGTCGAGGAGGCGTTCGAGGCGGACGGCGGGGCGTTCGCCGGCGGTGAGCAGGGTGGGGTCGCTGTCAGTCACGGCTGGGTCCTTCACGCTCGTGTTCGTCCTGTGCCAGATGCTGTTCGAGCCGGTCCAGGCTCTGGCCCCACAGGCGGCGGTACGGCGCGAGCCAGGCGTCGAGCTCGGCCAGCGGCTCGGCACGCACGCGGTACAGCCGCCGCTGGGCGTGGGCCGTGACGTCCACGAGCCCCGCGGCCCGCAGCACCCGCAGGTGCTTGGAGACGGCGGGCTGCGACAGGCCGATGCGCGTGGCGAGCTCGCCGACGGGGCGCTCGCCCTCCCGCAGCAGGTCGAGGATGCGACGCCGGTTGGGCTCGGCTATCGCCTCGATCACCTCGCCGGCGCGCGATCCGTCGTCGGGCCGTGCGTCGTCGTCGTCCTTCGCGGCTCTCACGCAGCGAGTATGCCTCGCTGGTTATATTCCCGCAAGGTTATCCACGGGTGTGTCCGGCGCCTCATGGCCTGACCGGGCCGAGCCTGACCGGGCCGGGCCGGCGCCGGCCCGGCCCGGTCAGGCCTCCGTCGCGAACTCCGCCAGCACGCCCGTGCCGCCGAGACCGCAGTACCCGGACGGGTTCCGCGCGAGGTACTGCTGGTGCTGGGCCCTGGCCGGGTAGAACGGGTGCCGCTCGGCGGGCAGGATCTCCGTCGTGATCCGCCCGTACCCGGCGGCGGTCAGCGAGCGCTGGTAGTCCGCGAGGGTCTCCTCGGCGGCGGCGCGCTGCTCGGGGGAGTGGGTGAAGACGACGGAGCGGACGTGCGTGCCCACGTCGTTGCCCTGCCTGAACCCCTGGGTCGGGTCGTGCGACTCCCAGAAGAGCCGCAGCAGCCGCCGGTAGGACACCGCGGCCGGGTCGAAGACCACCCGCACGGTCTCGGCGTGTCCGGTCATGCCGGAGCGGATCTCGTCGTCGGTGGGGTTCGGGGTGAACCCGCCCTGGAAGCCCGTCAGCGTGGTCCAGACGCCGGGCGTCTGCCAGAACCGCCGCTCGGCGCCCCAGAAGCAGCCGAGGGCGAAGTCCGCGATCTCGCAGGTCTCGGGATAGGGGCCCAACAGGGCCGTGCCGAGCTCGGCGTGACGCTCCGGCACCTCGTAGAGCGGGGTGGGGCGGCCGACCGGCGCCTCCTCGGCCGTCGGCAGCCGCAGCTCGTGGTCGCGCATGAACAGCATCGGTGGTCCCTGCCCTCCGTGGGGGTGCGTGCGGTCGTCCGGTGGCCGGGGCCCCGGTGGCCGGGTCGTCCGGTGGTCCGGCGGTCGGGCGGTCCGGGGACCGCGTGGTCCGACGGTCCGGGGACCGCGTGGCCCGGTAATCCGGTGGTCCGGTGGCCCGGTCAGGACCTCCAGTCTCCGTCAACCGCCCGCCACGCCAAAAGGCGGCACCTCGGTCAACCCCTCGAATCCCACAGTCCGCACCGTGTCCGGCGCGGCGGCGGCCGGCGTCACAAAAGGAGCGTCCCGCTCCGGAGCCCCCACAGCTCCGAAGCGGGACGTGAACCAGGTGATCGACCGGTCAGCCGGTCATCTCTCCACCCGTCGGTGCGTCAGTTCACCGGCGGGTAGGCGTTGGCCAGCAGCTCCTGGAACTGGGCGGAGAACCAGTGCCCGGAGAGCGGGGCGTCGGGGAGAGCACCCGACATGTTGTAGTTGTTGCGCGGGTTGCCCTCGTAGGCCGGGTCGCACATCTCGTCGGGCAGCTTGCCCTCGGGGTTCTCGATGTACTCGCTCGCCCCGTCGGACTCACCCGGCGGCTTGATCCACGCGTAGGCGTCGATGCCCGGCGCGGGGTCCGCCTGCGGGCGCTCGCCGAGACCGGCGCCGGCCTGGTTGCACCAGTTGCCGGCCTGGTAGCGGCCGTCGATGCGGCTGCCGTCGACGTAGGCGTCCAGGCTGGTCGTCGGGCCGGGGCCGGTGGGACGGTCGGGGCCGCCCCAGCCGTTGCGGCTGGTGTCGATCAGCATGCCGATGTCGGAGTTGAAGCCCTGCCGGATCAGCTCCTCGCGGAAGCCCTGGGCGAAGGACTGGTTGTCCACGTAGCGGTTCCAGTCCACCCAGCTCGACTGGCGCACGGAGGTGCCGTTCACCGTGTCGTTGATGGTGTAGTACGGCTCGACGGTCGGGCCGTAGTTGGCGGTGTTGACGATGAAGCCGTGGACGTTGTCCACCGAGCCACCGTTCATCGTGGCCGTCTCGTGGAACAGCTCGGCCGACGCGGTGAGGTTGTCGTCCCAGCCGATCCAGCCGTAGTGGCCGGCGTCGACGTAGTTGTAGACGTTCGGGATGGCGCCCAGCTCCTGGAGGGCGTAGCTGATGCCCTCCTGGTAGTTGCCGTTGGCGAGCATCTCGTCGCAGTTCTCGGTCGCCGTCTCGCGCGGGCTGACGTTGGTGACGAGGTTCGGCAGCGAGTCGATCTCGACGATCGTCACGATGCGCAGGTCGGCGTAGGCCGGGTCGCCGAGGATCTCGGCGATCGGGTCGATGAACTCGGTCTTGTAGATGTCGATGTCGTTCGGCCCGAGCTCGCCCTGCGAGGCGAGCGCCGCGCAGTCACGGCCGGGCAGGTTGTAGACGACGACCTGGAAGACGAAGTTCTCGTGCTCCTCGGCCTGGACCAGGGCGTTGTCGAGGTGCTCGCGCAGGCCCGTGCTGTTGCCGGCGGAGCCGCCGGTGATCGCCGAGCGGCGGTCCAGCCAGACGGCGGTCGGCTCGTTGGCGATGGCGTCGCCGCCGGGCTCGGCCGCGGCGTTCGCGCTCCAGTCGGGGTTCACGTAGACGCCCGCGTTCTCGTACGGGTTGTCCACGCGGTCCCCGGGCGGGTCGGTCGGGTCCGGCGGGTCCGTCGGGCCGCCGCCGCCATCCTCACCACAGACCACGCCGTTGACGGAGAAGGATGTGGGGGCCGTGTTCGTCCCGCTGTAGCTGAAATTCGCCCCGGCGGAGACGGAGGCGCCCGCCGCGACGGTCGCGTTCCAGCCAGCGTCCTCGACGGTCACCCTGGCGCCGGACTGCGACCAGACGGCGTTCCAGCCCTGCGCGAGGCGCTGGTTGCCGCTGTAGTCGTAGGTGAGGGTCCAGCCGTTCAACGGCGCGTCGCCCTCGTTCGTGATGGTGATGTTGGCGGTGAAGCCAGAGCCCCAGTCGTTGGTGGTGTAGTCGACGGAGCATGCCGCGGCAGCCGCGCTGGCCGTGCCGTACAACATTCCGCCCGTGCCCAGCGCCGTGGCGGCCATGGCACCGGCCGTCAGGAGCGCGAGGCGACCACGTGTGGCGGGTCTGCCTCTCAGTCCGCGTGTGCGGCTCATGGGTCTGTGCAGTCCTTTCGGGAGGTTGTCGAGTCCGTCGTCCCGCGCGCCGAGGCGGGCCGTGGCGACGGTCGTGGCGCCGCCCCGGGGAAGGGGTGGCGGGGCTGACGGTCTCTTGGAAGCGCTCCCACTGACTCAAAGGACCGTAACCCCGGCGACGCCTCTTGGCCAGAGTCGCGTTCAAGAAATGTGGAGACGGCGTGACTCAACCTCGCTGATGGGCCAAGTGTCTTACGGGATCTGCATGATCTGTGTGTCGGAGTCTTGACATGTACGCAAGTCGACAACATCCTGGGAGCGCTCCCACTGACTCCTTGCAAAACCCACTGACTTCACCAACGCACCACCCCTCCGTCACCCCGTCGCTCCCGCCAGGAGACCATCCTCAGCGCGGGCCAGCCACCGCCGCTTCCTGCTGGGCGGCGGTCCCGCCAGAGGATCGACGGGGACTCAGCGTGAGGTTCCGGCACGGGCCCACCCCGGAACCTCACGCTGACATCCGAGACACCCACGGAGGGCTCCGCCAGACCCCACGTGGTGCCTCACGTGGACACGACGACGACGCGTTCGAGCGTCGCGCGGCCGCCGCGCGGGACGGTCGCGCGGCGGCCGTGCGTGCCGTCGCTCGGCAGCGCTGACCAACGACCCGCCGGGTCGTTGGCCGCGCGCCGACCGTGGCGCTCGGCGGTGGCGCGCCGGCCGACGCCGCACTGCGGTGTCGCGTCGGGCGGTGCCGTGCCGCGTCGCCCACCGGCGCGTCGTCGGGGTTCCGCGACCGGCCCCACGGCCGGAATCCGTGAACGCGGGCCACGGTCATCGCGGCCGTCACGGCCATCGCGGTCGCCACATCACCACGGCGATCACGGCGATCACGGCCATCGCGACCGGCACGCCACCACGGCCACCACAGCCACCACGGCTCACCACAGCCACCACAGCGCCGCGACCAGCGCCGGCGCCATGACGGCCCCGGTGCCGAGCACGTCTGGGACGTGTGTCGGAAGTGGCCTGACGTGCTGCTGGTCCGCTACTCCTGGCACAGAGGGGCGAGCCAGCGGTCATCCTGGAATTCGGCGGGAACCTCGTCCTCCCACGGATCGATCCCGCGGCGGCTTAGCTCCTCAAACCACCGGTCCCGTTGCGACTCGGGGAGGCGTCGTCCGCACCAGGGACAGAAGTCGATCGTGATGCTCGACGTGCCGCCGTCATGGATGATCAGCCCGTACTCCTGGAACTTGGCACTGAAGCCAACCAGCGCGTCGGGGCAGGCGAAGGAGGTGTCGTGCTGGTCGCAGCGCACGTTCACGCGCTTGGCCATCGCCTCACAGCAGTGACTGGTCATGATCTCGGCTTCTCGTTGTTCGGCGCTGTGACCAGAAGTAGATCACGGTCTGTGATGATCACCGGGTAGGACGGCGAGACGTGACGGGCACGCAGTGGGCGGTGGGCGCTGTTGCCGATGGGGCCTCCCCGGCATCGACGTCCTCACCAGGGCCGGCCACCGGACCGAACTCAGGGCCGCCGACACCACCGAACTCCTCACCACCCCGGAGAACGCCGGCACGCCGGTGGTCAGGGCGCGCAACCATCCCTTCACGAACACGTACACCTGAAGGGGAACAACGCCGCGGCCCCTCGGAAGCCGCCGCTCCTCAGAGGAGGTCGGGCAGGGCGTCCGGCGAGGCGTAGTTCTTGTTGAGATTCAGGGGCGCTGCCGCAGGCTCGAACACGGTGAGGTTGGGTCGCAGCGTGATCACGAGGATGCCGGTGCCCTGGTACATGGGTCGGCTGCTGACCCGCCCCAACTGCGCGTCGACCCACAGCACCCTCCCCTGGAAGTTGACGGCGGCGATGGCGTGGTACGGGTCCTCCCCGTTGGGGTTGACGGGCCTGTCGCGGTCGGGCTCGAAGACCACGATGCTCGCGGCGCCGTGCCCCAGGGTGGTCAGCACGCGCGCGATGGCGTCCCATGCGCTGTTCACAGAGCCGTCCGAGGGCACCACCGAGTAGGCGAAGGGGTCACGGAACTGGCCGGCGTTCAGCCAGTCCGCCGTCGCCCTGTTCCCGCCCTGCTCGACGCCCTGGGCGATCCCGCGGGCGGCCGTGGGCCTGCCGGACCAGGAGGCGATGAAGCTGCGCACGGCCTCGATACAGTTCCGGCGGAAGGGCCCGTACCGGCCTTGGCTGAGATCGGTGCCCTCGTCCCGCCGGTGGTTGATCGCCTCGACCCACGCGGCGGGTGGCAGATCGTGGGGCGCGCTGGCGTTGGCCGCCTGCAGGGCCCCGGCCATCACCTGCCGAACGTGGTCGACCGGGTCGGGGAACTGCTCGTAATACTGCCGGAAGTTCGGACGGACGGTGGGGAAGGCAGACTCGACTCCGGCCTGGTCCGCCGCTGCCTGAGGCATCAGGCCGTCGCCGACGTCGTTGTTCAGGGTCTCCGACCGCACCCGGGGAGCCCGCTGCACCGGCAGGCCGTGGCCGCACCCGTCGGCGTGCGTGTGGTGGTGCGGCGCGTGCGGCGTGTGCTCTCCCGTGGCGCGTTGGACGGGCGGGTGCTCCCCGCCGAGAACGCGGCGGGCGGTCTCCTCCGCGTGACGCTCGAAGCGGTCCGACGGGTCCGAGATCCGCAGCCCGTCGCCGTTGTCGGTGCCCGCGACCGGGCCCTGGCGCTGCTGGATGACGTGCGTCAGCTCGTGGGCGAGCGTGTGCCGGTCCTCGCCGCCGCTGCCGATGACGATGTGGCTACCCGAGGTGTACGCCCGCGCGCCGATCTCCCGGGCCGAGTGCTCCGCCGAACCGCCGGTGTGCAGCCGCACGTCGGAGAAGTCGGCGCCGCCGAACCGCGCCTCCATCTCCTGCCGCACCGGCTCTGCCAGCGGCCGCCCGGGCGTGCGCAGCACGGCGTCGACGGCCGACCGCTGCACCGCCGGCTCCGACCCGCCGGGCTCCGACCCGCCGCGCTCCCGCTCCGCCAGCGCGCGGGCGACCACCTGGTTGCCGACCAGCCGTTGCAGCGCCAGCAGGTGCGCCGGGGTCGCGGCGTCCGGCGCGGCGAGCCCCGGGCCCGACGACGCCGGCCCTCCCGGCCGCGCCACGACCGACCGCGCCCCGCGCCGGTCGGTCGGCCCGCCGTGCTGATCCTCACGTGCTCGTGCGTGCATGGGGCGCATCCTTCCAAACCCACACGCCCACACGACAGAGCCCCGAGGGCAGCCACGGCGCACTCCGTGGGTACGGGCCCTGCCCTCTCCCGGGGTCCGGGCGGCCACGTCCGGGGTGGAGCCTGGGCGGCCGCCCGTCAGAGCGCGTCTCCGGCCTGCTCGACGACCACCTGGCGTCGCTCCCCATCGACTGGTAGCGCGCCCCCCGCGACCCGACAGCCGACAGCCCGTGCGGCGCGCGTGCCGCCTGCGCGCGGGGGGCGTGGGCGCTCGCGCGGTGGCGAACAGCGGAACTGCACCAGCGGCCGTGACTCCTTTGCTCCCGTACACGCCTGTCACCCTGGCCAACGGCTCGTCACCTGAGGTGGGACGCAAGCCCAAGGGTGTGCGAGCCGTAGCCTCGGCTGGCGGGCGAAGGGGGCGGACACGTGGTGCGGGAGGGTCGCGAGCAGGGGACGCGGGCGCGGCGACAGCACCCGGGCGTGCGTGCGGCGGCGGGGCTCGGGGTACTGGGCCTCGCCGCCGCGTACTTCGCCGCCTACGTCCCGTACAGCGCGCTCGTGAAGGCGCTCTCCAGCGGCGAGGTGCTGGGCGTCGGCGAGCCCGTGGGCGGGCTGGTGATGCTGCCGGCGGCGGCCCTCGGGCAGCTCGCGGCGATGCCGCTGGTGCTGTCGGCGGTCGGCTGGTGGGGCTACGCGCACCGCCGCACCATCAGGGGCCGCCGGGTGGTGCTGCCGACGGCGACGATGCTGTGGGCGGGCTTCTGGATGGCGTTGATCATCTCGACCACCACCCTCAACTACTCCTTCACCGGCGTGTCGATCCTGCCCATGCTGCTGCTGATGCGCGGCGGGGTGCTCGTCCTCTGCCCCGTGGTCGACCTCGTCCGGCGGCGGGCGGTCCAGCCCGCGTCGTGGGTGGCGCTGGTGCTGAGCCTGACGGCCGTGACCGTCGCCCTCGGCGACGTCGACGGCTACGCGCTGGGCCTGGGCGGGGCGCTGAGCGTCGGGGCGTACCTGGTCGGCTACGTCGGCCGTTTCACGATCATGAGCGGGGTCGCGAAGACCGGCGACCCCGAGGTCGACCGGCGGTACTTCGTCGACGAGCACGTCGCGGCGCCCGTCTTCGTGCTGCTGCTCTGCGCGGTCCCGGCCGTCGCCGGGGTCGGCGCGTGGGGCGCGGAGCTGCGGGAGGGGTTCACCGGATTCCTCCTCACGCCGCCCGCCGTGGTCCCGGCGTTCGCCGTCGGGATCTGCTACGAGGCGCTGTTCGTGTTCGGCACGTGGATCTACCTCGACCGCCGCGAGTACACCTGGGCGGTGCCGGTCAACCGCTGCTCCAGCCTCCTCGCCGGCCTGGTCTCGGCGTTCGCGCTCACCGCGCTGACCGACGTACCGCTGCCGGGCGACGCGCAGCTCGTGGCGTACGTCTTCGTCCTCGCCGCCGTCGCCGTCCTGGCCTGGCCTGGCCTGGCCCGCCCTGGCCGCCCGCCGCGGTCATCTGTGACCCACGCCCGTGACCCACGCCCGTGGACCACGCCACACCCCGCACCGTCAGGAATCGCGCCGCCGCCCCGCTCAACCCACGAGAGCCACGCGAACGACAGGAGCACCCCACCATGAAGCACCACATCGTCGTCCTCGGCGCCGGCTACTCCGGGGCCTACTCGGAACGCCGACCGGCCCGCGACGGCCAGCAGAGGACGGCGACGGCGGCCAGGACGAAGACGTACGCCACCAGCTGCACGTCACCGGGCCGCGGGACACCCGTCAGAGCGGTCAACGCGAAGGCGGCGACCAGGCCGGCGAGGAGGCTCGCGCAGCGGTTGGCGGGCACGGCCCAGGTGTACTCGCGGCGGTCGAGGTAGATCCACGTGCCGAAGACGAACAGCGCCTCGTAGCAGATCCCGACCGCGAACGCCGGAACCGCGGCCGGCGTGAGGAGGAATCCGGTGAAGCCCTCCCGTAACTCCCCGCCCCAGGCGCCCGCCCCCACGATCGCGGGGAGCGCGCAGAGCAGAAGCAGGAAGACCGGCGCCGCGACGTGCTCGTCGACGAAGTACCGCCGGTCGACCTCGGGGTCGCCGGTCTTCGCGACCCCGCTCATGATCGTGAAACGGCCGACGTAGCCGACCAGGTACGCCCCGACGCTCAGCGCCCCGCCCAGGCCCAGCGGGTAGCCGTCGACGTCGCCGAGGGCCACGGTCACGGCGGTCAGGCTCAGTACGAGCGCCACCCAGGAAGAGGCGCGGACCGACCGCCGCCGGAGGATGTCCACGAAGGGGGAGAGGACGAGCACGCCGCCGCGCATCAGGAGCAGCATCAGGAGGATCGAGGCGCCGACGAAGGTGTAGTTGAGGGTGGTGGCGCCGATGATCAGCGCCATCCAGAAGCCCGCCCACAGCATCGTCGCCCGGGGCATCACCACCGACCGGCCGCGCACCGTGCGGCGGTGCGCGTAGCGCCACCAGCCGACGACCGCCAGAACCACCGGCATCGCCGCGAGCTGCCCCAACGCCGCGGCCGGCAGCAGGACCAGGCCGCCCACGGGTTCGTCGACGCCCGGGACCTCGCCGCTGGAGAGCGCCTTGACCAGCGCGCTGTAGGGGACGTAGGTGACGAAGTACGCGACGGCCAGCGCCGGTACGCCGAGACCGGCCGCGCCCCCGGCCCACCTCCGGAGCGCCTGCTCCCGCAGCGCCGGCCGCCGCAGCGGCCGCCTCCGTGGCGCCCACCCCGGGCGTGCGCCACCCCGCCCTCCCTCCGCCGCCGTCGTCTCCGCCTGCCTCGTCGGATCCACGGGTCGTCACCCCCTCCACGGCTCCAGCCCCAGCCCTGGCTCCGGCCCAGCTCAGCGTGACGAACCGTGGCCCACGGTCGGTAGGCGCGAACGCGGTCCCCGGAAGCACGGGCGCCCGCCCACCTCGCCGTGGCCGCGCCCGCACGCCGCGCGCCGCGAGCGCACACGCGGTCCGCGCGTCGTACGGACAGCCGCCCCCGGCACGGCCGGCGCGGCGGGACCGGACCGTGCGCGGGCCGCGCGCGGGCTCGCACGGTTGACCTGCCCGAACGCGAACGCAGCGCTCCACCCACTGCGCCGGAGGATCAGCTGTCGGCCAGGGTGTGGACCAACGTGTGGACCAGGGTGAACCAGACCCGCTTCCCGACGGGCGTCGCCGAGCGGGCGTCGTGGAGGACGGTCACACCCCAGCCGTCGGCGAGCCGGTCGACGAGCATCAGCCCACGTCCGTAGTCCGCCTCCGCGCCGGGAGGCACGTCCGGTGGCCGGATCGCGGTGGAGCCGCCGGGCGAGGAGTCGACGACGGCGACGGTGACGCGGCCGTGCTCGAACGTCGTCTCGACGGCGAGGGAACGGGCGGAGGTGTGCTGGAGGACGTTGCTGGCCAGCTCGGTGACCAGCAGCCGTGCGGTGTCCACGAGTTCGGGAAGACCCTCGCGCAGGAGGAGGTAGCCGACGTGGTCGCGCGCGAGGCGCGGGGTGTCGGACGCGTTCGGGGCGACGAGCCGGAAGCGACGTACGGGGGACGACGTGGACGGGGACGACGCCGCCATGGACGCGGTGGTGCTCAACGGCCTACCTCCGTGGTGTGGTTGCCGGATCACGGAAGGCAACCGTAGGGCACGGCGCATCACACGTGCATCGGCACATCGTCAAGTTTGCGCCGTGTCGAGAGCCTGTGGAAAGGTCGGCGAAGCTGTCTGGGACGCGATGGGAGGACACGGATGCCAGCGAGGACGACGCCCACCGCCAGGCAACGCAGGTTGGGCGCTGAGCTGCGCAGAATGCGCGACGCGGCGGGGCTCGGCGGCGGTGAGGCAGCCGAGCGCCTGGGGATCGACCGCACCCGGATCAGCAACATGGAAGCCGGGCGGACCGGCGTCAGCGCCGAGACCGTGAGATCACTCGCGAGTGTGTATGACTGCGCGGACCGCGCCTACGTGGACGCGCTTGCCGCCATGGCCGAGGAACGGGGCAAGGGATGGTGGGAGGAGTATCGCGGGAAGCTCGGCGTCGGAGCGCTCGACCTGGCCGAGTTGGAGGCACATGCCACGGCGGTGCGGAGCCTCCAGGTCACGTACCTTCCGGGTCTGCTGCAGACCGAATCGTTCGCGAAGGCCGTCCTCTCCACCGATGTCCCTGAGCCGATGCCCTCGGCGTTGCGATGTTTCCTCTCCTTCCGGATGAAGCGTCGTGACGTACTCGATCGGGATGATCCTCCGTCGTGCGTCTTCCTCATCCACGAGGCCGCCCTGCGTCTCGTCTTCGGTGGAACGACGGTCATGCGTGAACAGTTGCGGCATATCCTCGACGCGTCGGAACGGGAGAACGTGACGGTGCGCGTCATTCCGTTCTCTGCCGGTGGGTTTCCGCACGCCGGTTCGGTGGTCAACTACTTCTACGGTGCCGTACCGGCGCTGGATACGGTGCAGTTCGACACTCCGATGAACACCCTGTTCCTCGACGCCCCAGCGGTTCTGAACAAGAACCGCTGTATTCTCGATCGCGTTGAGATGCTCTCGTTGAACGAGGAGAAGACGCGTGACTTCGTTCGCGACATCCTGCGGCAGCTCTGAGGATAATGACATGTCCGACATACGCTGGCAGAAATCTTCCTATTCCGCGAGTAACGGAGAAAGTTCCTGTGTCGAACTGGGACTGGTGGCGGGCAGGGTTCACGTACGCGAGAGCGATGACGAGCGCGTCGTGGTCGTCGCTGATCCCGCGAGGGTGCGTGCGTTGCTCGCGGCCGTGAAGCGGGGGGCGTTCGACGGGGTGGCCGCGCGGCCGTGAGGGGGCGCCTGGCCGGAGCGGCGGGTGCCGGTCCGGCCAGGGGGGCGTCAGTCTCAGGTGAGGAAGATCAGGTACAGGTCCCAGCCGTCGGCGTAGGGGACGCACTCGTAGTAGTCGGCGCCGCCCGGGTGTGTGGGGAACAGCCACGGCTGCGCGGCGGCGTGGCACTCGTCGAGGGTGGGGTAGTGGTCGTGGTACTGCCAGTAGTCCATCGCGTGGACGTCGTCCGCCGTGCTGGCGACGGCGGCTGTGGCCGTCGTCGTGCCGGCGGTGAGGGCGAGTCCCGCGGCGACGGCGGCCGCGGCCACGAAGGTGCGCAGGCGTGCTTTCACATGAACCTCCCGGTGAGGGGCGTCGTTCCGGACGCTCGGTTGTGGGGTGCGCGGGAAGGAAAGGGCTTGCGGGTGGGGCGGGTTGGGTCGGCGGGTCAGGTGGCGAAGATCAGGTACAGGTCCCAGCCGCCGTCCTTGGGCTGGCAGGCGTAGCCGTCCGCCCGCTCCGGGACGTACGACTCGCCCACGGCGACACACTCCTGCTCCGTGGGGTAGTGGCCCCAGAGGTGCCAGTAGTCCATGACACCGACGTCGCTGGCCACAGCCGGTGCCGAGGCGGCCGTGGCGGCCGTGGCGGCCGTCGCGACCGAGGCGCCGGCGGTGAGGGCGAGGCCGACCGCGAGTGCGGCCCCGACTCCTGACGCACGCATGCGAGACGTCACTCGTAGCCTCCTGAAGGCGTGTGAGTTCTGACGGACATTGAAGGGGAGACCTCGCGACTCAGCAAGGGCTTGCTATGTCCTGTGTTGCTCGGCCGACCGCGTGGAAGGTCCGGAGGCTGTCGTTCCGCCGATCGTGACGGTGATGTTGCGGAGAGCTATGGCCCGACATGTCGTCACCTGGCTAGGCTTCGGTAGCAGCACGACCTTCTCTGGACAACACACAGCCACCGACCAGGAGTTGACCGTGTCCCACCGCCGCCCCATCGCCGCCGGCCTCCTCAGCGCCGCGCTACTGCTGACAGGCGCCACCGCGTGCTCCAGCGACGACTCCGACAGTGGCGACGACGCGATCGACGGGGCGCAGAGCCCCGGCGAAGAGACCCCGAACGAGAGCACGCAGGAGCCCACCGAGTCCGAGTCCCAACCGCCGGACGACGGCATCGACCGCCCGGAGCTGGTACTGCCGGCCAACCTCGAACTGATCATCGAGGAGGTCGAGACGGGAGACCCTGTCGTGGAGGCCATCCTGTACGACCACGAACAGCGCATCGCGGCAGACTACGCCGCGATGACAGCCCAAGACACGCAGCATGAGGCAATTTCCTTCTACTACGAAGGGGAGGCTCAAGCGCGGATTCTTGACGTGCTCGAAACGATCATTGATGACAACATCGTTTCGGCGGGAACGGTGCGCTACTTCAATCGCGAAGTCAATCTCCTAAACGAGACCGCAGCCATCGTCACGTTCTGTCGAGATTACAGTGAGACGTACGACGCCGATGCGGACACTGGCGAGATCATCAATGAGGCTGAGCCCTCAGCTCTCCCCACCTACTACACCGAGCGTGTGGAGATCAACGAGGACGGAGTCTGGGAAGCGGTTGAGTTTGGAACCGAGCAGGAGGATAGCGCGTGTCGGTGAGTGGCTGGAGGAGAATCACGGTGACCGTTTCCTTATTAGGCAGCTTAGCTCTCCTGACTGGTACTGCATATGCGGACGCCTTGGGCTCTGGTGAGGAGGGAGGGCAGCAGTCGGATGAATCTACGTCGCACGAATCCGACAACGACGGAATCAGTGCTGGAATCGAGCGCATCACCTACACGACGAGCGGCGGGTCGGAAGAATCGAACTCCCCGCTGACGAGCACGACGGAATGGACGCCGCCAGCCTGCTACTACGCACCGGTGTACACGCCGACTGAGATGGAGGCGTACCAGGAGGGCATCCTCAGTCGGTTCCACACCCCGCCGTGGCCGCCGGAGGATGTCCAGTCGATCCGTGAGTCCCACGAGGCCCGCTTCGGGGAGGATGGTGAGTTTCCCAACTACAACATCGACCAGGAGGGCGAGGGCCTCTTCTGGATGGTTGTGAGGAACGACGACTATCCACTGGCGGAACAACTCGTCTGCGACTACCGCATCTTCTGGGTCGAGTTCGGCGATCCGCCGCCGGACGACCCCAACGTCGTGGACACCGACACGCTCGCCGAGCTCGCCTGGGAGCACACCAGGGTCCCGGAGACCGAGGTCTCCGTCAGCCCGGAGGTGGATCAGGTCGTGGGGGTCCCGACCTGGGTCTGGCTGGACGAGGCGGCTTTCGAGCCGGTGACCGTTCGTGCCGAGCTCCCCGACTACGGCATCTGGGCGGAGACGACCGCCACGCCGGCCACGCTCACCCTCGACCCCGGCACCGAGGACGCCGATCTCCACCCTGGCGACGGGTCGTGCAGCATCAGCGCTGACGGCACCATCGGTGAGCCGTACAGCGAGGGCCGTGGCGACGAGACGCCGCCCTGCGGTCTCACCTACCTCCGTGCCACTCCCGACGCCGAGGAGTACGAACTCGAAGCCACCCTCACGTGGGAGATCACCTGGACCGACTACCAGGGGAACACCGGCTCTCTCCCTGACGGCGCCTTCTCCACTACCGTTGACCTCAACGTCGAGGAAATTCAGGCCATCGTCCAGTAACACCCACGAACAGCCACGACGTCCGGGTCGTCGGAACCCGGCCCGACGCGCGGGCCGGGTTCCACTGCCTCGAAAGCCCTCGCGACCCCCGCCCCCGGAGGGCGAGCCGGAGCGAGCCGGAGCTCAGGTGTGGGTCTTCTTGAAGCGGAAGTTGCGGGCCCTCACCACGGGCGCGCCAGCGCGCTCCAGTGCTGCGATGAGTTCGGTGTTGTCGATGACCAGGATCTCGGTCCAATGGCCGACCTTGGTCAGGACATCGATCCCGGGAAGGCCCCACATGCTCTTCGGTGGAAGCTCCTCGGCGAAGTGGACCTCTGTCAACGGAATGTCGGTCACTGTGCCGTTCTCTGTGGTCACGCGCAACGACTCGCTGCTGTAACTGACAAGACCCGCGTGCTCTCCCGTCGAGCAGGCCAGCGCACCGTCTGCCCCGATGGGAGCAGGAATCGCCCGCGCAGCGTCGAGAATGCGGTGCCTTGTCTTTCTGTCGCTCCTGCTCTGGCGCAGAAAGACGGGGCCCAGGAGCATCAGCCAGGCGACGGCGCCGCCAAGAGGGTAGGCCACGTTATAGGTCGAGGACGCCTGTGCGAACACGACTCCCAACAGGCTCCAGGCGCCGACGAAGGCGACGATGTTGACCGTGATCAGGGCCCATGGCTCCCCTCCGGTAGGGGACGGGATGCTGCGACAGAGTCTCGACGCCCCACCGACGCACGTGGGCGAGGGTGAGTTGCCGACGATGAGGCGGGGGAAGAGACTGGCGGGGTTTTTTCCGAAGTAACTTTTCCTGCTGCTTGTTCCTTCTGGTCCTGCTCATACTGAGACCGCTACACCACCTTGTCGGTCAGATCAGGTTCGGCTCAGGTGTACATGTTTCTGAAGGGGTGGTTGCGAGCCCTCACCACGGGTGCTCCGGCCATCTCCAAGGCGGCGATCAGTTCAGTGTTGTCAATGACTCGGATCTCGGTCCAGTGGCCCGCTGTGGTCAGGACATCGATTCCGGGGATACCCAGGATGCCCATGGGCGGAAGTTCCTCGACGAAATGGATCTCGGAGAACGGAATGTCGGTCACCGCACCGTCGTCGCTGACCAGGTGGAGAGAATCGCCGCCGTAGCTGACGAGGCCCGCCCCCTCGTCCGACGACCACGGAATTGCAGGCCCGCGACCGGAGGGAACGGGGGCGGCTCGCGCCGCCTCCTCCATGCGACGCTTCGTCCTTCCGAGGCGACGGGACTGGTACAGGAGGACCGGTCCTATGAACACTGTCCAACAGGCAACGCCGATGAGGGGGGACACCACGTAGGACAAGAGCGAGTCCGGATCCGACCTGATGCCTGCCTGGCCGAACACGACGACGGACAGACCCAACGAGACTGTCACCACGACCCACGGCTCCCACCTCCGGTAGGGCACGGGATGCTCGGGCAGCGCCTCGACGCCCCACTTCTGCACGTGGGCGTAGGTGAGTTGTCGGCGAATGCGTAACGGAAGGTCCTGGCGGGGCGTTCCCGCGCGAATCTTTTCCTGTGCCTTCTGCTTCGACTTCCCTCTGAGTCTGCTCATATTTCCCCTTGTCTTGGCCGTCACGAACGTCGACCATCCAGCAACAGGCGCCACGCGCCGGCGTTGTCCTGGTCAAACCGTATTCGGTGCCGGCCCATAGGAGAAGGCGGCGACCACGCCGCTTCTGAGGGGATCCGTCGGAGAGCCAGGAACCCGTCACCGCGCTGCAGGCGCGGCCTGGCAGATTATCCAGGTCTCAGGCGTACTTGTTCTTGAAGGGGAAGTTACGGGCACGCACAACGGGGGTGCCGGCCTGCTCCAAGGCGGTGAGGAGTCCGGTGTTGTCGGTGACCCGGAGCTCGGTCCAGTGACCCGCCTTCGTCAGAACGTCGATCCCGGGAATGCCCAGGATGCCCTTGGGCGGAAGTTCCTCGGTGAAGTGGATCTCAGAGAACGGGATGGTGGTCGTCCCACCGTTCTTCGAGATCAGGCGAAGCGAGTCCCCACCGTAGAGGACCCGGCCCGCGTCGTCGTCCGAACACCAGGGCAGCGAGCTGTTTCCGTCCTGGGGGGCAGGGATGGCCTCGGCCGCTTCCTCCAGGCGGCGCTTCGTCTTTCTGACGCGCCTGAGCTGGGTGAGAAGGATGGGTCCCATAACCACCGCCCAGAGGGCGACGCCACCGAGGGGATACAACACGTAGGCCCCTGGCGACTCCGTCGCGACCCTGATCCCTGCGACGCTCCATACGGCGACCGAGGCGATGAAGGTGAACGTGATCACGGCCCGTGGTTCCCACCTGCGGTAGGGCACAGGGTGTTTCGACAACGAATCCACGCCGCAGCGACGCACGTGGGCGGTGGTGAGCTGCCGGCGAACACGCGGCGGAAGTTCCTGGCGGGGTGTCCCCGGTCGTACCTTCTCCTGCTGCGTGCTCCCTCTGGACATGCTCACGCGTCCTCTGTCTCGGGGGTTACGAACGTCGATCGTCCAGCAATGAGCGCGACCAGCCTACCGACGTCCTGGTCCTGTTCCGGATCCATGCTCACGCCGACCACGGCCAGACCGTACTCGGCGCCCGGCGTATAGGACAAGGCAGCCGCGATGCCGTGCTGTTGTCGGTTGACGTCGTCGTCCTGTGGTGACGCCGAGGCCGTGCCCAGCTGAGGAGTCGCTTGTCGCCCGAACAGGCCGAGGCCGACACCCATATCCGTTGGAAAGGTTTCGACGTGCCGCGCGAACGAGAGATCGGAGTGGCCGATCAACTGACTGAGCAGGGAGGTTGAGTTCAGCTCGGGGCTGGCAGCCGGCAGCTTCATGGCGATTGCGAAGACATTCCAGAAGATCGGCGGCTCGGTGCCGTTGGCCGGCACGTTGACGATGCCGTGGGAGAGCATTCCCTTGGACCACATCTGTTCGCGCCACAGCATCAGGCCCTTGATGATCTCCTGTCGCTGATCGGCCGTCGCGCTGGGAAAGACACGGCCGATCAGAGTCTCGTAGCGCCGCCGGGCGGCGTCGACGTCCTCGCCGTCGCTCAGGAAGTCGAACCAGTCAGAGGGAACGTAGAGGCGGGCCGGTGGGCCACCTCCGAAGATGTGTTCCTGGCTCGTCTCACTCTCCTGGCCCTCCTTCTGGCTCGTGGCGTTCGCCGCGGTGTGGTCGGTGTTCCTGACGTCCATGGTTCTGCCACCAGCTCACTCGGACGCGACGGGGGAGTTGTCGAGGTGCCAGCCCTCGTGCGGTCGGAAGTCCATCGCCGCCTGGAAGTTACTCGTGAGGTCGTTCGCGAAGGTCCACGAGGTGTGCACGTTGGCGACGAGCACGAAGTTCATCACGTCGTCACCCTGGGACATGATGTTGGCGGCGTTGGGCATGACGCCGCCCAGGGCGCCCTGCGTGATCACCCCTGAACTCGTCATCGAACGGATGACGCGCGCGGCCCCCAGACCCATGGCCAGACCGGCTGCCGCCACGATGACGTCGGGGTTGGTGAGCGCCTGTGTCCAGCTTCCCGTCTCACCGACCGTCGCGAGGTAGGTGGCACCGAGGGATACGACACCCAGCCACAGCGCCACCGGAGCCAGGAACTGCAGCCCGGGAACCAGCGCGAACAGGCCGACGACGAAGCTGGCCAGGCCCGCGATCTCGCCGATCTTCGCCAGGATCGGCGCCAGTTGGGTGAGGACGTCGATCAGCCCCGAGCTGATCTCGTCGACCCAGTCGCCGATGCCCTGCATGAAGTCGCCGAAGCCGTCGATCGCGGAGGACAGCCAGCCCGGCTCGTTCGGTGCCAGGTCCATCGCGTTGCGCAGGCGTTCGGCGGTGTCCCGGCCCGCCTCGTTGTAGTCGTCCTGGAGGTTGCGAGCCCGTTGGCGGACGTCCTCCAGGGCGCCGTCGGCGAGGGAGAGCGTGCCCTCCAGTCGTTCCCTGCGTTCCTCGGGGGACTCGCCGCCTTCCGTCTCCTCGCGGTCCTCGTCGTCCGAGCCCTCGGACTCGGCCGGCAGTCCGTCCACGGCCGCCTGGGCGATCTGGACCTCTTCGAGGGCGGTGGCGGCCTCCTCCTCCAGGTTGTCGGCGCGTCGCTGGAAGTCCTCCATGTCGAGCACCCAGTCGGACATGGCGCGGTAGGCGTCGCTGAAGGACTGCCAGGCGTTCTCCACCTTGGGCTGGAAGTCCTCGCGGAGCATCTGACGGAAGGCGCGGGCGGTCTCGCCGCGCCACTCGCCGTCGTCGGCTCCGGTCAGGACCGCGTTGACCTCGGCCAGGACGTCGGCGGTGTCGCTGAACGTCTGCGCGACGGAGTCCATCGACTCCTGGCGGCCGGGGCAGGGGACGAACCCGAGAGCCGGGAACTCCTCCAACCGTGGCTGGCTTCGGAATGACATGGATGCCCCCCTCAGGAACCGGAGCCGGAGCCGGACCGGGCGTCCTGGAGCGCCTGCGCCAGGCTCAGGTCCAGGTCGTCGAAGGCCTGCTCGACGTTCTGTAACGTGTCGGCGGCGCCGCCCGCGTACTCGTTGATCTTGCCGATGCCGTAGTCCCACTCCTCGCCGAACTCGCCCAGCCGGTCGGACAGTTCGTCGACTCCGGCGTCCTCGGCCCCGACCTCCCGGATCTTCTCCATGGGGTCTTCGAGGATGTCCGTGATGTGCCGCAGGTTCTGCCGCACCCGCGCGAGCATCTCCCCGTCTATGTACAGATCGCTTCCACTCACCGTGGCCCACCCCCTGGATCGCGAACGTCCCCCAGATCACGGTCAGACACCAACTGTCACAGCATAGCCAGAGGTAACGACAATACGGCGGAAGGTGACGTATTTTGGCCAACGCTCACCGTTGACCGGAAGGGGCTACTCGGCCACCCGCGTGCACAGGCCGCAGCCCTCGCACCACCACAGCGCGCCGTCCGCGTCCACGCGGGTGCTGCCGCAGGCAGGGCACTGCGGTCCGGCGACGCACGCCGTGACGTACAGGGTGGCGGCCGCCGACTGGCGTTCGTAGGGGAGTCGTTCGGCGGCGAAGCAGTGCAGACACAACGGGTGGGTGAGCCCCGGGAGCTTCACGACGCGGACGCGGCAACTCGGACACGGCTCCGCCCCGACGATCGACGGGTCGAGCCGACGCAGCACCACCGGTCGTGTCACCGTCACGCTCCCCTGACAGCCCCTCAGCCACTGGGCTGAGCCCTCACACGCCTCACACGAGGGGCCATCGTAAGGCCGTCACACGGAGATCGTTCCGTTTCCGACGATGACGGAATGGCCACCGACGGAGGCACCCGTCAGGCGCCCGCCCTCGGTGTGCGCCGTCGCCTCGATCAGGCTCGGGCGGCCCATCCGCACGCCCTGCTCGATCAGGAGCGACGGGTTGGCCAGGCCCTCGCGCACGGCGAGGCTCGCGACGAGGCCCGCGCTCGCGGCGCCGGTGGCCGGGTCCTCGTCGATGCCCATGGCCAACGGGAAGGACCGGGCGTTGACGTGCTCCCCGTCAGCGTCAGGGGCGAAGACGTACAGGTCGGGGGACCAGCCCCTGGCCACGCCCGCCGCCCAGGCCGCCCGGTCGACGACGATCCGGTCCACGGCCTCGGCGTCGGCGAGCCGCACGAAGCAGAAGCCGACGCCGACGCCGCCATACCAGGTGTCGACGATCCCGCTCTCGCCGTCGGGGAGGGCGAGCGCGGCGGCCACGTCGGCGCGCGACGGTTCGCGGCCGTCGTCCGGCGCCAGGTAGGGGGCGGTCACCGTGAAACGGGCGAAGGTGCCGTCGATCTCGACGGGGACGGGGCCGACGCCCTCCCGCAGCACGAGACGGCCGGCCGAGCGGACCTCCTCCTCGGTCGCGGCGAGCACCGCGGCCGTGCCCACCGTCGGGTGGCCGGCGAACGGCAGCTCGCTGGCGGGCGTGAAGATCCGCAGCCGCCGTTCCGGTACCGGCGCCTCCCCGTCGCCGGCTCCGCCGGGCCCGCCCTCGCCCTCACCCTCGGGTGGGAGGACGAAGGTGGTCTCGGAGAAGTTGAACTCGCGGGCGATGGCCTGCATGGTCTCGGTCGTCAGGCCGCGCGCGTCGGTCAGGACGGCGAGCTGGTTGCCACCGAAACGCCGCTCGGTGAAGACGTCGACGAGGAAGAAGGAGTACTCCACGCCAGGCACGCTAGGCCGGGTCGCCGTCGGCGGCAACGGATTTCAGCGGGCGCGCCGGCGGGCCGACGTAGCGGGCGGAGGGTCGCACCAGGCGGCCGGTACGTTTCTGCTCCAGGATGTGGGCCGACCACCCCGCGGACCGCGCACACGTGAACATCGCCGTGAACATGTCCGCGGGGACCTCCGCGAAGTCGAGGACGATCGCGGCCCAGAACTCGACGTTCGTGGCCAGCACCCGGTCGGGCCGCCGCGCCCGCAGCTCCTCCAACGCGGCCTGTTCGAGCGCGACGGCGACCTCGTAGCGCGGCGCGCCCAGCTCCCGCGCCGTGCGCCGCAGCACCCGGGCGCGCGGGTCCTCGGCGCGGTAGACGCGGTGGCCGAAGCCCATCAGGCGCTCGCCCGCGTCGAGGGCGCGTCGGACGTAGGCCGTCGCGTCGCCGGTCCGTTCCACCTCCTCGATCATGCCGAGCACGCGGGAGGGCGCGCCGCCGTGGAGCGGGCCCGACATGGCGCCGACCGCGCCGGAGAGGGCGGCGGCGACGTCCGCGCCGGTGGAGGCGATGACGCGGGCGGTGAAGGTGGAGGCGTTCATGCCGTGCTCGGCGGCGGAGGTCCAGTACGCGTCCACGGCGGCGACGTGCCGCGGGTCGGGCTCGCCGCGCCAGCGGCGCATGAAGCGTTCGACGATGGTGTCGGCCTTGTCGATCTCGCGCTGCGGCACGCGGGGCAGGGCGGGGTCGCGGGCGGACTGGGCGACGTAGCTCAACGCCATGACGGCGGCCCGCGCCAGGTCCTCGCGCGCCTGGGTGGCGTCGATGTCGAGGAGCGGTCGCAGGCCCCAGGCGGGGGCGAGCATGGCGAGGGCGGCCTGCACGTCGACCCGGACGTCACCGGTGTGAACGGGGAGGGGAAACGGTTCGGCGGGCGGCAGGCCGGGCGCGAAGGCGCCGTCCACCAGCAGGCCCCAGACCCGGCCGAACGAGACGCGGCCCACGAGGTCCTCGATGTCCACGCCCCGGTAGCGCAGGGCGCCACCCTCCCGGTCGGGCTCGGCGATCTCGGTCTCGAAGGCGACCACGCCCTCCAGGCCGGCGACGAAGCCGGGAGCGGTGCCGGGGGCGTCGGGGATGTCGGACATGGGTGGCTCCTCGTTGGATCGGGTGGCGGCGTCACCATATCCCCGGGTTCCGGACGGCCGTCTCCCCCCTCCGCCGTCCGGCTCCGCCCGTCCGGCCTTCGCCGTGTCGTTTCTCCTGTCCGCCGTCCGCCAGCCCGCCGCGGGGGCGGTCCGCGTCAGCGCCGGTGGCGTCCCCGGCGGGGGCCCGGCGGGGACGTCAGGTGGCCACGGGGTTCCCGCACGACACACACAAGGTACAGAGCACGGGACAAAAGCCCCTCGCGAGCCCCGAGTGTCAGTCGGGTGTTGCAAGATATGGCGCGTGTCCCACGCCGACAGCACCCCTCCCCGAAGCGACCGCCGAAGCGACCACCAAAGCGATCCCCGAAGCGACTCCCGCGCCTCCCGCGGCGACGGCCCACCTGAGCGGTCCGACGCTCCCGCTCGCCAGCTCGACCCCGCCGTCACGCGCGCCCGGTACGTCGAGGCTGGCCTGGACGAGAAGGACCTCGCTCCCGACCCGTTCACGCAGTTCGAGGAGTGGTACAAGGAGGCCGCCGCCAGTGGCCTGCACGAGCCGAACGCGATGGTCCTCTCGTCCGCCGACACCCAGGGCCGTCCCAGCTCCCGCACCGTGCTGCTGAAGCAGGTCGACCCGCGCGGGTTCGTCTTCTTCACGAACTACGGCTCGCGCAAGGGGCGCGAGATCGAGGCGAACCCCCACGTCTCGCTCCTCTTCCCCTGGCACGGGATCTCGCGGCAGGTGATCGTCTCCGGCACGGCCGGGCGCACCGGCAGGGACGAGACCGTGGCGTACTTCAGGACCAGGCCGCACGGCTCGCAGCTGGGAGCCTGGGCCAGCGAGCAGTCCTCGAAGGTGGCGTCGCGGGCGGAGCTGGACCGGATGTACGCCGAGCTGGCCGAGCGGTATCCGGAGGAGGAGGACGTGCCGGCGCCCCCGCAGTGGGGTGGGTACCGGGTGGTGCCGGAGACCGTGGAGTTCTGGCAGGGCCGGCAGAACCGGCTGCACGACAGGCTGCGGTACGTCCGCGAGGGCGCGGGCTGGACGGTCGAGCGGCTCTGCCCGTAGCGGTCCCTGGCCCGCCGTCCGTATCGGTCCTGGCGCGGAGGCTCTGGCGGCGCGGGCGGGACGAGGGCACACACAAAAGGAGCACATACAAAAGGAGGGGCGCACGAAGAGAGGGCGCCCCAAAAAGAAACGACCCGCGGACCTGGTTCCCCGGGGCGCTGGGCGCCCGGGGAGCCGGCCGGACGTCACCGGCGGCCCGCGGATCGGGTGACTGCTTGGGATTGGCCGGCGGTGCCGGCTCCACGTGCAGTGGGGCGACGACCGCTAGGCCGCAGCCACCTCACGCGTCCGGTAGTCAATCATCTGCCGAACCACCTCCCTTCTCGTGTGCTCAATACGCTAGGCGCCGGTGTCGGCTCGACACAACCCTTTTTCGCCCCGGCGGGTGGCGGGCTCAGGCGGGGCGGGGAGGGTGGCGCCAGTAGACGCGGTCGGCCGCCGCGGCGTGGACCCGTTCGTTCCACGCGGCGCCGCCGTCGACGTTGCCCGAGCGCAGCAGCGGAGGCTCGACGCCGCGGTCGGCCAGCTCGCCGACGGCCTGCGCGACCGTGGCCTGGAGCAGGGCGGCGGCCACCACCGTCGAGGCGGGAGCGAACGGCGCGGCCACACGGTCGTCGGTGAGCTCGGCGTCCCCGACGGCGATCCCGGTGTCGAGCACCAGGTCACAGTGCTCGCGCAGCGTCGCCCCGTACCGCCGGGCGTAGGCGAGTGAGGTGACGCCGATCACGGTCAGGCCCAGGGCCCTTGCGTGGGAGGCCATCTCGACGGGCAGCGCGTTGCGGCCGGAGAGGGAGACCACGAACAGCAGGTCGCCGGCGCGGGCGGGGCTGGTGTCGAGGGCGGCGCGGGCCAGGCCGCTGACCCGCTCCAGCGCGCTGCCGAACGGGGCGGGCACCGCGTCGACGCCGGTGGCGCCGGGCACGGCGAGCAGGTTGACCAGGGCCAGGCCGCCGGACCGGTAGACGAGGTCCTGGGCGGCGAGGGAGGAGTGGCCGGCGCCGTGGGCGAAGAGCGCGCCGCCGCCCGCGACGGTGTCGGCGACGAGGGCGCCGGCGCGTGCCAGCGTGGCCGCCTGCGTCTGCCTGGCCCGTTGGAGCAGGCCGACGGCCGCCTCCAGGTACCGGTCGGCGGGCGCGGAGCCGGCCGCGGGGCCTTCTGCGGGGTCCGGCGTGGAGCCCGAGGCGGGGTCCGAGCCCGCTCGCCGTGTCGTTTCGGCGTCCGCCCCGGCTGTCGGGGCGGCCGTCGTCGCGGCCGTCCCCGGGGCCTCTTCCGGCTCGGCCGTTCCTGTCATCGCCGCGTCCAAACCCGCTACCCTCCAAACCCGTCACCGCCGACGTCGCCGGGCGGGAACGATTGTCACTGGCGTGGGTCACAATTGGACAAGGGCCACCGCACGAGAATCTAGGGGCTTTCATGTCCGGACTCATCGACACCACCGAGATGTACCTCCGCACCGTCCTGGAGCTGGAGGAAGAAGGGGTGGTCCCGATGCGGGCGCGCATCGCGGAGCGGCTGGAGCAGAGTGGTCCCACCGTCAGCCAGACCGTGGCCCGCATGGAGCGCGACGGGCTGCTGGTCGTGGCGGGGGACCGTCATCTGGAGCTGACGGAGCAGGGGCGGCGCCTGGCGGAGCGGGTGATGCGCAAGCACCGGCTGGCCGAGTGCCTCCTCGTCGACGTCATCGGCCTCGAGTGGGAGCACGTGCACGCCGAGGCGTGCCGCTGGGAGCACGTCATGAGTGACGCGGTCGAGCGCCGTGTCCTGGAGCTGCTGAACCACCCCACGGAGTCGCCGTACGGGAATCCCATTCCCGCCCTGGCGGAGCTGGGGGAGACGAGCGAGCCCGACCCGTTCCTCGACGAGGGCATGGTCGCGCTCTCCGACCTCGCCTCCGACGGGGGCAAGACGGTGATCGTCCGCCGGATCGGCGAGCCGATCCAGACCGACTCGCAGGTGATGCAGACGCTGCGGCGGGCCGGGGTACAGCCCGGTGCGTCGGTGAGCGTCACGCCCGGTGTCGGGGGCGGGGTGCAGGTCGGCAGTGGCGGTGAGGCGGCCGAGCTCGATCCCGAGGTCGCCATGCACGTCTTCGTCGCCAAGGGCTGAGCGCGGCCGGGCCCGGCCGCCACGCCCGGCGGGGCCCGCCGCGTCGCACGGCGACGACGGCGAGGGCGGCCACGGCGGACGGCCACGACGGCGGACGGAGCCGTCGGCGTGCAGCGCAGCGACGAGGGGCGGCAGACGGGCGCCCGGCCGTTCCGGGGCGACGGGCATCGGGCGACAGGCATCGGGCGACAGGCGCCGGGCGACCGCACGGGAGGACAGGCACCGGAAGGACGGTCGGGTGGTGGCGGGCCGGCCGCGCCCTGGCGTCGGTACGGCCAGCCCACCTCTCACCCACCCCCCTCTTCTCCGCACGGCCCTGGAGCCCCGAGCATCAGGGCCGGCGTCCCTCCCGTTCCTTCTCTCCCCATACCGCCCGTCTCCGACGCATTCCGCCCTATCACTCAAACGTGGGTAAAACGCCGATATCGAACGCGCGTCCGCGACGGAGCGTCGGTCCCTGGCCTCGGGACGGCTCCGGACGACAGGCCGCTAGGAGCGGCTGACCGCGTCGAGGATCTCCGGGAGACGCGAGGCGGTGACGCCCGCGCCGAGACGCAATCCGAGGTAGGCCAGCAGCAGGCCGTAGCCCGCGCCCAACGGCAGCACGGTCCACGCCAGCTCGCTGTCCGAACCGCCCCACCACAGCCCGAGCCCCAGCACCGGCAGGGTCAGCCCCGCCGCCGCCAGCGAGCCGCACAGGATGCTGACCCACGCGACCGACGCCTGCCCGGCGGCCACGTTCTTCATCGGGTTGTCCTGGGGGATGGAGTACGGGTACCGGGCGGAGGAGAACGCGCCGACGCCGAAGAGCGAGCCGAGCAGCGCCAGCGAGATGCCCATCGCCTCGGGCAGCTGGTCCCACGCGTCGAAGACGGCGGCCGAGAGCAGCACCACCATCGTCGTGTAGGGCCCGGCGATCACGCCGACCGCCAGCGCCCGCCCCCGCAGCTCCTCGAAGGCGTCGCGGCGCGAGCTGATGGTCTGCGACACGAGCCAGAAGGCGCTGTAGTCCTGCCCGAACTGGTTGTACATCAGCAGGCCGAGCATGCCGGCGCCCCAGCACGCGTGGAAGATGCTGTCGTTGCCCTGCGCGGCGAAGACCACCGGCAGGAGCACACCCATGCCCAGCGACGTCGCCCAGCCCATCTTCGTCTTCGGGTCGCGCCAGCCGTAGCGCAGCGTCCGCAGCATCACGACCCCGGTGCGGCCCCGCGGCAGCAGCGCGGCGAGGCCGCGCCGGCCGCCGCGCCGCCCGCTCGCCCGGCTCCGGCCCGCGCGCCGCGGCGTGCCGCCGGTGGGGGCGGCCTGGAGCGTCGAGGAGTCGGGCGCCGTCATCAGCCGCGTCAACGCGCGCTGCCACCACCACAGCAGCAGGCCGAGCAGCGCCACCGTGCCGCCGAGGCCGAGCACGACGACGCCGGTCTCGCCCTCCTCGGCCGCCCGCACCGCGTCGATCGCCGAGACCGGCGGGACCCAGCGCACCACGTCCACCGTCGCCGAGACGGGCCCGATGCCGTCCTCGCCGGAGAGGCGGGAGACGCCGAGGTTGACCAGCTGGATGCCGAAGCCCACCACGAGACCGCTGAGAACCGCCAGGTCACGGCCTCGGCGGCTGGTCAGCAGGCGGGCGTTGGCCGTGGCCAGCGTGCGGGTGAGGGTGGTGCAGGTCACCAGGACCAGCGGCACCGCCACCGCGAGACAGACCCAGCCCGCCGTGCCGTCGACGATCGCGAACGCGGAGCCGAGGATCAGCAGCAGCGTGAAGAGCGGCCCCATGCCGACCACGGAGGCCGTCAGCTGGGCCACCATGAGCGGACGGGGGCGCAGCGGCAGCATCGCGAGGCGGCCCGGGTCGAGCGTCTCGTCCACGCCGCCGACGAAGAACGGCAGGAACGCCCAGGCCAGCGCGACCAGCGCGACCAGCGCGAGCGCCACGTCCGTGACGTGGGCGTAGCCGCGCAGCGCGACCATGCTCAGCAGCCCGAGGCTGCCGAACAGCACGGTGAGGACGAGCGAGCCGATGAACGCGGCGGAGCGGCCGGTGGACTGCCGCACCCCGTTGCGCAGCAGCGCCAGCTTCAGCCGGAGGAAGGTGGCGGTCACGACCCGCGTCGAGGCCAGGGCGAACGGCGTCGCGGCGGCGGGGGCGACAGCGCCGGCGACGGCGGGCGACGCGGGAGGCGGCGCGCTGGCCGGCGGGACTGCCGGCGGCACCGGTGGCGGGCCCGACGGCGGGCCCGTTGGGGGGCCCGTTGGGGGAACGGGCGGTGGGACCGAGGGGACGGACGGGGTGGCGCTCACCGGGCGCCGCCCAACCAGTCGAGGGTCTGCCCGGCCGGGTTGCCCTGCGCGCCGACCAGGGCGAGGAAGGCGTTCTGCAACGAGTCGGCGTCGCCGCGCACCGCCTCCAGCGGCCCGTCGGCTCTGATCCGCCCGGCGGCGATCACCGCCACCCAGTCGCACAGCGACTCGACGAGCTCCATCACGTGGCTGGAGAAGACGACCGTGGCGCCCGACTCGGTGTACCGCTCCAGCACGCCCCTGATCGTCTGGGCGGAGACCGGGTCGACGCCCTCGAAGGGCTCGTCGAGGAAGAGGACCTCGGGGTTGTGCAGCAGCGCGGCGGCCAGTCCCGTCTTCTTCCGCATGCCGGTCGAGTAGTCGATGATCAGCTTGTTCTGGGCGGAGGAGAGGTCGAGCACGTCCAGCAGCTGGTCGGCGCGGCGCTCCACCTCGGCCTCCGGCAGCCCGCGCAGGCGCCCCAGGTACGTCAGCAGCTCGCGTCCGCTGAGGCGGTCGAAGAGGCGCAGGCCCTCGGGCAGCACCCCGATGCGGGACTTGACGGCCACCGGGTCACGCCAGACGTCGTGCCCGGCGACCTCGACCTCGCCGGCGTCGGGACGCAGCAGGCCGGTGATCATGGACAGGGTCGTGGTCTTGCCCGCCCCGTTGGGGCCGACCAGGCCGACGAAGCGCCCCTGGGGGAGCACCAGGTCGATCCCGGAGACCGCGACCTGCTCCCCGAAGCGCTTCCACAGCCCTCGCACGCGGACGGCGGCGGGGCGCTCGGCCTGGCCGGGGGCGGGTGGGATGGGCGATATGCGAGAGGTGGCCGTGTTGCTGTCCCCGGGTACCGTCATGGCTCTCACCCTAGACGGCGCCCCGGGACCCGGACCCGGAAGAGGGGAGAGGAGCCGGGCAGCGGTGGCGGGAGCCGGCTCCCGGCACCCGCCCCCACGGCCACGGCCCGGCGTCAGCCGGCGTCAGAAGGGCCCTAGCGTTGGTCGACCGAGCAGGCGTAGGTCAGCGGCGGCACCAGCTCCTCCGCGTCGGGCAGCCAGCGGGCGGCGGAGGCCGGCTCGCGCACCCACTGCGCCGAGCCACGCGGCCCCATCCGCGTGGGCGGCGCCACCACGTACCCACCCTCGCCGCGCGCCACCAGGTCGACCGGCCCCTGTCCCCGGGACCGCCCCCGGGCCTGCCGCCGCAGCAGGGCCTGGGCCTTAGCGGCGCCGCCCGCCAGCACGAAGAACTGCATCCTGCCGTACGGCGTGCTGCTGACCGGACCGAGCGTGGTGCCCATGCGCTCCATCCGTGCCAGCGCCAGGCAGCCCGCCGACTCCGGCACCTCCAGGATGTCGAACGTGCGCCCGGTCGGCAGCAGGATCGCCGCCCGCGGCTCGGCGGTCCACAGCTGCCGGACCGTGCTGGCGCTCCCCGTGGCCTGCGCCGCCCAGTCGGGGCGCACGGGGTGCGCACCCGGAGCGTCACAGTCGCGCACGGCGCACGAGCAGCGCGGGACGCCTCCGGTGAACTCGAGCCAGGTGCCGGGAAGCACCTCCCAGTGCCGCTCCTGGGCGTACCGCACCGCGTGGTCGAGCAGCGGCTCGGCCACGGCGCTGATCGTGACGGGCGGGCCGGACGGGGCGGGTGGGGCGAGTGGGGCGGAGGCGACGTGCGCGACGGACGGGACGGGCCGTGCGGTGGTGCGGGAGGTGGCGCCTGGGACGGCAGCCGAGACGACCGGCGCGGCCACCGGTGAGGTCACCGATGGCGCCGACGGGGGCGTCGGCGCTGGTCGGGCGGCCGGGATCGTCGAGGTGAAGGTGTGTCGGGGCGGGATGCCGGGACGGGCCGCGAGGGAGGGGGCGGGGGTGGCGCCGAGGGTCTCTTCCACGTCGAACACAACTCGGATTGGGCCAGATGGGTTACGGCCACGGCCGCGCGACGTTTCTCCCCTGAGATTCTCCTGCCGTTCCTGTCGACCCCGAGCGCTCGTCGCCGAGCGTCTCCCGGAGCGTTTTCCCGAACGCCTGTCCCCGTCCGTCCCCGTCCGTCCGCGCCCGTCCGCGCTCGTCCGCGCCCGTCCACGCCCGGAGAGGTCCGCATGCTGCCCCGGTGATCCCGTGCTCCCCCATCCGCACCCTGGGGCGCATCGGTGCATCAACGGGGGCGTATGGGATGGACCCGGAACTCACCGGGCAGTCATCAGCGCGGAGTGTCCCCGGTCGGGAGCGAGCTGATGACTGCCGAAATGTCCCTGTGCCCGATGCCTCATGGTCGGGAGGCGTGCCGCCGATGACCGCCAGACCGCTGATCGCGCGCCAGCCGAACGAGCGCCTGCTGTCCCTCATCCGGGAGGCCGGCTGCTCCAACGCGGGGCTGGCCCGCCGCGTCAACATGTGTGCCGCCGAGCGCGGCCTCGACTTCCGCTACGACAAGACGTCGGTGGCGCGGTGGATCCGGGGCCAGCAGCCCCGTGGCCGGGCGCCGGACATCATCGCCGAGGCCCTGGGCCGCAAGCTGGGCCGCCCGGTCACGGTCGACGAGATCGGCATGGGCAACTCGCGCCAGCTCGGCTCCTCCGTGGGGCTGCACTTCGCGGCCGGGCTCGCCGAGTGCCTGGAGCAGGCCACCGAGCTGTGGCGGTCCGACGTGGCGCGGCGGGAGAACGAGAGTGCCGGCGGCTTCATCCCCGCGCCCGCGGGGCCGGGCGGGGCAGCCGGCTCGGGCGGGACGTCGGGCCCGTCGGGGGCGGGCGGGGTGCCGGCCGCGCCGGGAGCGCCGTTCGCGCTGGTCGGCGGGGTGTTCAGCGGGCCATACGGCGCCAGCGCCGCGCACGTCGCCCCGGCCGCCCTCGTGGAGCCGAGCCGGGACTGGCTGATCACTCCGACCGACGCGGAGGTCGGCCGCTCCTCGGGGCCGCGCGTGGGCGCCTCCGACGTGGCCACGGTCCGCGCCACCATCGTGGCGCTGGTCGACCTCGACCGCCGCTGGGGTTCGGGACACGTGCGCCCCCTCGTCGTGCACTACCTCAACACCGTTCTCTCCGGCCTCCTGTCCGGCGCCTACCGGGAGCCGGTCGGCCGCGAGCTGTACGCCGCCGCGGCCCGCCTGACCGAGCTCGCCGGGTACATGGCCGTCGACAGCGGACTGCCGGGGCTCGCCCAGCGGTACTACATCCAGGCGCTCAGGCTGGCGCAGGCGGCCGGCGACCGTGGCTTCGGCGGGTACGTGCTGGCCGCGGGAATGAGCCATCTCGCCGCCGAGCTGGGCAACCCCCGGGAGGTCATCCAGCTGGCCCGTGCCGCCCAGGAGGGCACCCGCGGGCGGGTGCCGCCGCGCGCCGAGGCGTTGTTCCTGGCCGCGGAGGCGCGCGGCCACGCCCAGCTGGGGGACAAGGAGTCCTGCCGCCGGGCCGCCGGAGCGGCGTTGGGCGCCATGGAACGGGCCGCGGGCGCGGCCGGCGGCAGCGACGGCGAGGAGCCCGCGTGGATCCGCCACTTCGACACGGCGTACCTCGCCGACGAGCTCGCCCACTGCCACCGCGACCTCGGCCAGGGGCAGGCCGCGCAGCGGCGGGCGGCCGAGGCGCTGGCGGGCCACCCCCAGGGCCGCGCCAGGCGCCGCGCCATCGGCCTGTTGGTGATGGCGACGGGCCAGCTCCAGGAGGGCGAGCTCGACCACGCCTGCCACACGGCGGGCGAGGCCGCGTCGCTCCTGACGGGCCTGCGGTCGGGCCGCGGCGCGGAGTACTTCGCCGACTTCACCTCGCGGCTCGCGCCGCACGAGGGGGAGCCCGTCGTCAGGGACTTCACCGCGCGGTGGCAGCCGAGGGCGGGCGCGGTGCCCGTCGGGTGAGCGCCGCGATCCGCGGCCAGCATTCGCTGAGCCGTTCGACGACTCTCAATCAGAGCCGCTAACGTGACCCGCGTGAACAGCCACAGCGGTCGGGACGAGGAACCACGCGAGGGCGTCGTGCTGCCCTCGGACGGTGGCCAGCCGTGGAACCCGCGTGACGAGTCGCAGCAGACCGGCCCCGGCCTGGGGGCACCCTCCTCGGGGCAGCCGTGGGGCCAGCCCTGGGGGCCCGGCCAGCAACTGCCGGCGCAGGGTCAGCAGCCGTCGCAGCCCCAGCCGTCGCCGTCGTCCCACTCGTCGCACCCGCAACCGCAGCTGCCCCCGCAGGCGCAGGTCCCCCCGCCGCCCCAGGTGCAGCCGCCTTCGCAGCCGCAGCAGCTGCCGGCGCCGCCCGCCGCGCCGCCGGCCCCTGCTCCTGTTCCTGCTCCGGCTCCGGCCCAGGGGGCGCCCGAGCTGCCCCGGCAGCCGACGCCCCCCATGCCCAGCCACGCGCCCGCGCCCGGTTCGGTCACCCCGCCCGCCCTGTCCGACGAGGCGGCCACCGAGCTGATCCCGCCCGTTCCGGCCGACGGGGCGGGACCGGTCGGCCACGCGGGCCAGCAGGGACCGCATGGTCAGCAGGGACCACACGGCCAGCAGGGCCTGCCCGGCCTGCCGGGCCCGCAGGGGGGTGGCGACGTCGAGTCGACGACGCAGATCCGCGCCGTCCCCCAGCACGCCGGCCCCGCGCGGCCGCCCGTCGACTCCGAGGGCGCCACCCAGCTGATCCCCCCGGTCACCGACGTCCCCCCGACGCAGGCCGACCCCGAGGGCGCGACCCAGCTGATCCCGCCGGTCACCGACGCCACGCCGGCCCCGGCCGACCCCGAGTCCACCACCCAGATACGCGCGATACGGGACACCTCGCAGCGCGGCGCGCCCCCGTCGCACCGGGCGGGCCGCCACCGGCACGCGGGCGGCCAGATCCGCCCGGAGAGCGGCGTCGAGTCGACGCAGGCCATGCCCGGGATCCCGGGCGACCTCCCGGGCGGCGGCGACTTCGACAGCCTCTTCCGGTCCGCCTCCCACCACACGCCGCAGGACGAGCCCGACGTGGCCCCGGCGGTCTTCGGTCACGGCCGGGGCGGGGACGCGGGGGACGGCGGCGGGCGGCGGCGCGTCTCCACGGCGGTGATCGTGGCCGTCGTCGCCGTCAGCGCCCTCGTCGGCCTCATCGCGGGCGCCGCGTTCAGCAGCGGCGGCTCCGACTCCGACACCACCGCCGAGGAGCAGGGGGACGCCGGCGGCGCCGACGCCGGCGGCGAGGGCGGCGGCGAGGGCGAGTCCGCCGCCGGAGGCGCGGGCGGCGAGGAGGACGAGGAGGGCGACCCGGAGGCCGTGCGGCAGCAGGCCGAGGCGCTCTCCGCGCTGCTGGAGGACAGCAACGACAGCCGCGACGCCGTGATCAGCGCCGTCGACAGCATCCGTTCCTGCAAGCGCCTGCCCCAGGCCGCGCGGGACCTGCGGGACGCCGCCGGCCAGCGCAACGGCCTCGTGGCGCGCCTGGAGGAGCTCAACATCGACCAGCTCCCGGACGGCGACGCGCTCGGCGCGGCCCTGACCGAGGCATGGGAGGCGTCGGCGCTCGCCGACGAGCACTACGCGGACTGGGCCGACGACGTCCGCGAGGGCCGCGGCCAGATCTGCCGCAACAACCAGGCCCGCCACACCGCCGCCGCCAACGACGGGGACGCGGCCAGCGGGGTCGCCACCCAGGCCAAGGAGGAGGCGGCCTCCCTGTGGAACCCCATCGCCGTCGAGCACGGGCTGCCGGAGCGGGAGGCGAGCCAGCTGTGAGCCAGGAGCCCACGGAAGCGCCGCCGCAGGCCCCGCGGCCGAGAAGGCAGCAGGCCCCGCGGGAGGGCCACGCCCCGCGGCCGGCCGCGCCGTCGGCGTCGGCGCCGGAATCGGAGTCGGAGTCGGAGTCGTCGGCCTCGCCACAGCAGACGGCAGCGCCATTCCCTCACGGGCGCCGTTCGCGCACCATGGTCCGCATGCCGCTTCACGACCTCCCGTGGTGGCGCTGGCGCGCCAATGTGCGCTCCGCGCTGCACATGCTCTCCGACCCCGTCCTCCACCAGGAGCGTTGGCTCGCCGCCGTGCCCGGGTACGGCGACGTCACCGACGCCGTCTACCGCCTGGTCGAGGACACCTGGCTGGACAACTGGTCCGCGGACAAGTACGTCGGCAGCGTCTTCCGGGACTCCCAGGAGGCCGCGCTGGTCGACGTCGCGGTGCTGCGGGTGCTGCGGATCATGCACCAGGTCGGCCCGGACGCGCCGGTCTCCGCCTACCTCCAGCACCACGGCTGGCCCGAGGCGGTGCGGGCGGCGCGCGAGGCCCACGTCCGGCTGGCGCTCAACGACGGCGAGGACCCGGACGCGCCGCCGCGCTCCCTCGACGAGCTGGCCGTCCTGCTCCACTCGCTCTGAGGCCCCGGGCTCCGGGCTCGCCCCGGGTTCCGGGTTCCGGGTTCGGCCCGGGGTGCCTGGGCGTCCCCGCCGAGGGCTGGGCGTCCCGCCGGGCGCGGCCCGGTCCGACGCGGCGGCCGGGCGGCACCCCCGCGCCGCGTGCCGAGCACCCCGGCGCGTGTGCCAGGCTGGTGCCATGACCGCCTCGTCCCCCGCACCGACCCCGGCCCCGACCCCGGCTCCCGAGCAGTTCATCCTCACGCTCTCCTGCCCGGACAAGCCGGGCATCGTGCACGCCGTGTCGAGCTACCTCTTCATGACCGGGTGCAACATCGAGGACAGTCAGCAGTTCGGAGACCGCCACACCGGTCTGTTCTTCATGCGGGTGCACTTCTCGGCCGTCGAGCCCTCCCTCACGGCGGAGAAGCTGCGGGCCAGCTTCACCGCGATCGGGGACTCCTTCCAGATGGACTGGCAGCTGCACCCCACCGCGGACCGGATGCGCGTGCTGCTGATGGTCAGCAGGTTCGGCCACTGCCTGAACGACCTGCTCTTCCGCACCCGCATCGGCGCCCTCCCCATCGAGATCGCCGCCGTGGTCTCCAACCACACCGACTTCGCGGAGCTCGCCGCCTCCTACGACACCCCGTTCCACCACATCCCCGTCACCGCCGACACCAAGCCGGAGGCGGAGGCGCGGCTGCTGCGGATCGTCGAGGACGAGGGCGTGGAACTCGTCGTTCTGGCCCGGTACATGCAGGTCATCTCGGACGAGCTGTGCAAGCGGCTCCCCGGCCGCATCATCAACATCCACCACTCCTTCCTCCCCAGCTTCAAGGGCGCGCGGCCGTACCACCAAGCGCACGACCGGGGCGTGAAGCTGATCGGCGCCACGGCGCACTACGTGACGGCGGAGCTGGACGAGGGCCCGATCATCGAGCAGGAGGTGGAGCGGGTCGGCCACGAGCTGACGCCGCAGCAGCTGGTGGCGGTCGGGCGCGACGTGGAGTGCCAGGCGCTGGCGCGGGCGGTGAAGTGGCACAGCGAGCGCCGCGTGCTGCTCAACGGGCGCCGCACCGTCGTCTTCGCCTGACGGCCGTCCCTCACAGGCGGGAGAGGTCCGCCGCGGCGAACAGCACGTCGCGCACGGCGTCCTCGTCGCCGACGACGCCGGCGCTCTCGGCCGCCTCCTCCGGGGAGATCCGGCCGGAGGCCAGCTGACAGAACTGCACGTCGTCGAGGGCGACGTGCGCCACGGCCTCGCGCGCCTCCGCGCGGGTGACCGTGGCGGCGGGCGAGTCGAGCGCTATGTAGAAGTCGCCGCCGCCCGACCCCTCGACCTCCAGGTGAAGGATGCGCCCCGGCCGTCCCGCCGTCGTCAGCCCCCGGGCGAGGTGCGCGAGCCCCGCCCGGCGGCGCCGCGCGACGCTGCCGGGCAGCCGGCGCGCGGTGAGGTCGACCAGCAGCCGCAGGTGCGCGCCGGGCGGCGGGTCGTAGGGGTAGCTGACGGCATGCGCGACGTCCATGGCGTGGATCCAGCAGGCGAAGGCGCGGTCGAGGTAGGCGTCGGAGAGGGCCAGTTCGCCGGTGCCGGGGTCCGCCGTGAAGAGCCCCGGGTCGCCGTACGCGGCGTGGGACATGGTGCGTTCCCCGGTGCGCCCGCCCACCCGGGCCGCCGCCCGCACCAGGGCGCGCGACTGCTCCCGCCACGGCGTGCGGGTCGCCGTCTCCGGGTCCCGCGCCGTCGCGTCGCCCTCGGGGGACCGCTGTCGTGACCAGCGGGCGAGGGTGCGGGCCGTGGGGTCCAACGGCACCTGTGCCGGCTCGGGCGCGCGGGCTTCCGGCGTGCTTTCGCCGCCCGCTCCTTCCCCGGGGCCGGCCGTCGTCCCCGGCCCCGCCGGGCGGGTCGGCTCTCCGGTACCGGGACCGGGACCGGGGCCGCGGCCGGTGTCCGGGTCGGACGCGGCGGGGTCGACGGGCTCCGCGAGGGGGTCGGGCAGTCCGACCGCGCGGGCCAGCAGCCCGTCGACCGCGTGGAGGTGGTCGATCACCCCGGCCACCGTGGTGGCGCGGGAGGGCCACGCGCCGCCGCCGTACCAGCGCAGCGTCACCGGGGTGCGCCACTCGTCGGCGGCGAAGTCGATCAGCAGCGTGTCGAGGCGCGCCACCTCCGCGTCGTAGGGCGCGGCCCAGGACGGGACGGGAACGCGGGCGGAACGGCGGGCGAGGCAGGCGTCGAGCACGCGGGGGCGCAGGTCGTGGTCGAGGTCGAGCCCGCGCTGCGGCTCCAGCAGGGTGGCGGCGTCGCGCAGCCGCATGGCCTCGTCGGCGCAGGGGGCGCAGTCGTTGAGGTGGGCCTCGACGCGCTCGGACTCCTCGGGCTGGCAGGCCGCGAGGGCCCAGGCGCCGAGCAGCGACATCAGCTCCTGGTGCCGCGCGCCCCGTGGACTCGTGGGGTGGGCG